>NZ_KB904203.1 GCF_000379925.1 Porphyromonas levii DSM 23370
TGACACTGTGTACAAATGTATTTCAGATAGAAGGACTTCAGATCACGATAATGAGAGTGGTGAAACATNACGAGAATGGTCATCACCTCACTGTCTGACATCTTGAACTTTCTATTTCTCCTTGTCTTTGCCTGCCCGTTTTCGATCGAATGAGCTGTCATTGCCTGATCAAACATTTTGGAGAAATCATCTATAATGCAAAAAACTTCGACTATATTTGTGAACATAAAAGTGGTGTTTTGTTTGTTTATCTTCTTGATTATCAACTATAAAGATACAGATAATTCACCACTTTTCCTAATATAATCACCTCTATTTTAGTCCATTAGAGCAAATTTTTGCCTCTCGTTTTTGTCTCTTTTCTTAGGTCGAACTCACGTTAATATAGATACCTATGCTTAATCCCGACCAGATCGTATTGGGCACGGGAGGAATAGAAGAATAACAACTTGGCATTTTTTCCTCCGCAAAATTAATGAATTACCGCAAGGATTATCCATCTTTCGGAAGCTAATTATAGTGGATATTGCTATGCAAAGAGGTAACATACAAAGCGCTTAGACTGAGGACAGCGGGAGTAACCCTTTGGTACGGAAGCAAGCCTAAATACCTAAGGCAACGCTGTAGTTTACTTTCATGCATCAAACTCTATTAATCTAGCTCGAAGTGAAGAGCCCTATAATTCATGAACAATAGCGCAATTCCATTTGGGTACTCCCGTGAGCGAAGAAAGTTTCTCCTGCGAGGGACTGGAGTTTCTCCCCTGAGGGACTGGAGTTTCTCCCTTGAGGGACTTAAGTCCCTCAGGGGAGGGAAAAATGGAAGACTAGGTACTACACACCTCCCGAAGCCCAACAACCGAAAACGACACAAGCAAGGTGCAACACATACCTTTGGTACTTAGCGAAATATTGGTATCTTTGCAAGCCGATTATTATCAAGAGAGAAGTATTGGCTTGGACTTGGTTCGGGTACCCACTCCTAACAAATACAAGGAGTCGATTAGCACTCACGCCCTTACCGTTGGCTAAGTAGTTCACTTCCAGTTTGATTGTAAAACAAAATAACAAAGTAAATAATAGTGGATACTTTGAGTTATAAGACCATTTCTGCTAACAAGGCAACTGCGCAGAAGGAATGGGTAGTAGTGGATGCTACAGGACATTCACTAGGTCGTTTGGCTAGTGAGGTAGCTAAGATTCTAAGAGGCAAGCACAAGGCTAGCTTCACTCCTCACGTAGACTGTGGCGACAACGTGATCATTATCAATGCCGAGAAGGCAGTACTTACTGGTACCAAGTGGACCGAGCGCAAGTACCTCAGCTACTCTCTCTACCCTGGTGGTCAGAAGGAGATGAGCCCAGAGCGTATGGTGAAGGTTCGCGGTTGGGACGCGCTCTACCGCAAGGTAGTAAAGGGTATGCTACCAAAGAATAAGCTCAGCGCACAGCTACTCAAGAACCTCTATATCTATGAGGGTGCAGAGCACAAGCACGAGGCACAGCAGCCACGTACTATCGAAATCAAAACCAGATAAGTAGAAAGAACAAGACATGGAAATTATCAATGCTTTAGGCAGAAGAAAAGCGGCTGTAGCACGTGTCTATCTACGTGCTGGTAGCGGTAAGATCACTATCAATGGCAAGGAGATTGAGGGTTATTTCCCTAATCCACTCCTACAGTTCGTAGTACGTCAGCCACTCGCTAAGCTAGGTGTAGAAGGCAACTACGACATCAAGATCAACCTTAAGGGCGGTGGCTATACCGGTCAGAGCGAGGCAGCTCGCCTAGGTATCGCTCGCGCACTAGTCAAGATCAACCCAGAGGATAAGGCTGCACTCAAGGCAGAGGGCTTCATGACTCGCGACTCACGTTCTGTAGAGCGTAAGAAGCCAGGTCAGCCAGGTGCACGTCGTAGATTCCAGTTCTCTAAGCGTTAATCGCTGGTACTGGTACTCGGCAAGAGATACTCGTTTAGATTCTAAGCTCGGAAGATGGTTCATGCACTCTGCATAGCCCTACTTCCGAAGCTGGGTTCAAGACGATTGAGGAACTAAACAATTAAAAAGAAAGAAAAAAAAGAAATGTCTACAAAGGTAACATTTGATCAGCTCCTAGAGGCTGGATCGCACTTCGGTCACCTCACCCGTAGGTGGAACCCTGCTATGGCTCCTTACATCTTTATGGAGCGCAATGGCATTCATATCATCGACCTCCACAAGACTGTGGCTAAGGTAGAGGAAGCTGCAGAGGCTATCAAGAAGATGGCTCAGCAGGGCAAGACCATCCTATTCGTAGGTACTAAGAAGCAGGCTAAGGATGTCATCGCAGAGCACATGAAGGAAGCAGGTATGCCATACGTAACCGAGCGCTGGCCCGGTGGTATGCTCACCAACTTCCCTACTATCCGCAAGACTGTAAGCAAGATGGACAGCATCGATAAGATGATGACCGATGGCACATTTGAGAACCTCTCTAAGCGCGAGAAGCTACAGATCACTCGTCAGCGTGAGAAGCTAGAGACCAACTTCGGTTCTATCAAGAACATGAAGGCAATCCCTTCTGCTATCTTCGTAGTAGACGTATGCAACGAGCATATCGCTATCCGCGAGGCACTTCGCCTAGGTATTCCAATCTTCGCTATGTGCGATACCAATGCCAACCCTAAGGATATCGACTTCGTAATCCCAGCTAACGACGATGCAACTACATCTATTGATGTTATCGTAGGTGCAATGGCTGAGGCAATCAAGGAAGGCTCTATGGAGCGTAAGATTGCTGTAGCCGATGAGAGAGCAGCAGCTCAGCAGGCTGAAGGTGAGGGCGAAGGCGAAGGTCGTCGCCGTGGTGGCAAGGGCGTTCGTCGCGAGCGCATCAAGCGTGAGGACAACGATGCCATGAACGCTCGTCTTGCTGGCAAGTTCGCTAGTGAGGACGAAGACGAGAAGTAAGCTAGGCACAGTAGGCAATACCAAATGGATATAGCAATAAAGAGCTAAGGAATTTGGATGCACAAGGATAAAGCACCTTTTTGCCCTACTGGAGCGATACTCCTTGGGACAAGGAGGTGCTTTCAAGTTTGATTTGTAACACACATATATATAGGAAAGAATTATGGCAGTATCAATGCAAGACATCAAGCACCTACGTGACCTCACTGGTGCGGGTATGATGGACGTAAAAAAGGCTCTTGAAGAGGCAGCTGGCGACCAGGAGAAAGCAATGGAGATTCTCCGCAAGAAGGGTCAGGCTATCGCAGCTAAGCGCTCTGACCGTGAGGCATCTGAGGGATGCGTACTTACGCATGCAGAGAATGGCGTAGCTACGATGGTAGCACTCAAGTGCGAGACCGACTTCGTAGCTAAGAACGAGGACTTTATCAAGCTTACTCAGGAGATCCTAGACAAGGCGGTAGCAGAGAAGCCAGCTAATCTTGAGGCACTACTCTCACTTCAGATCAATGGTCTCACTATTGAGGCTCATATCACTGAGCGCTCTGGTGTAACTGGTGAGAAGATGGAGATTGGCTCATACGAGCAGTTCACCGCTCCTGTAGTTTCATCTTACGTACACGCTGGTAACAAACTAGGAGTAATTGTAGGCTTCAATGAGGCTGTCAACGAGGAGTTTGCTAAGGAGATTGCGATGCAGATCGCTTCTATGAACCCAGTAGCAGTAGACGAGGCTGGTGTACCAGAGAACATCAAGCAGCAGGAGCTTCAGATTGCTATGGATAAGGCTCGTGAGGCAGGTAAGCCAGAGAACCTACTAGAGCGTATCGCTCAGGGTAGCCTAGAGAAGTACTACAAGGAGAATACCCTCCTAAAGCAGGAGTTCGTATTCGCCGAGGATAAGAAGAATGTAGGAGATGCACTAAAGGCAGCGTCTAAGACCCTTAGCGTAACTACCTTCAAGCGCTTCAACCTCAACCAAGACTAATCCAGTCTCTTATACTGAGATAGACAGTAAGGCAGGTAAGCCAAACGGCTTGCTTGCCTTTACTTTATTTTCAATACAGCCGCCATGCCAAGAGCTCTGTATTGGAGATTAGGAAATTATTAGTACTTTTGCACAATAGGGCAATAATAAGGTTGAGTGAACAAACTTGGAGGTATGCAGAACGGTAGAGAACAACAAGGGTTACTCCAGAGGATAGATCAGATGATGGAGGAGCTGCAGTTACTACGTCGGGAGGTCGCTGACTTACTCGTGCGAGAGACGGAGGCAAATGCAAAAGCGGCGTCTGCGACAACCGCAACTAAGGTCGCCGTTGCTGCCCGTGAGAAGACTGCCGCAGAGCTGGAGTCTCTAGCGAAGTCCAACCCCTCCCTTTCAGGGATTTCTAGCCTTGAAGAGCTTAATACGCTCGACTTTGTGAGAGGAGAAGAGCAACCTATGGAGGCACCTAGCGAGGAGCCAATATTGGATTTCATAGCGAAAACTCATCCTGAAGCGAAGATAGACGAACTATTTGTAGCGCGTGGCTCAGAGGAAGTATTGGAGTCGGCTTTCGAGCCTGCACTTCACTTCGACCTCATTGACAACCTTACGATTGCTGACAAGTACCTTTTTGCCAACGAACTTTTCTTTGGCAATCAGGCAGACCTCATAGAAATGCTTGAGGAGGTAGAGAGAATGAGTAGCTGGAGCCAGGTGGAGCACTACCTATATGACGTACGTGGCTTTGGGAAAGACGAAGAGTCGGCAAAGTTGCTAGCGACTTTCATACAGGAACACGGCCGATAAAGGTATGCCACATCCACTCGTAGTCATACCTACACCGGTAGGCAATCTGGAGGATATTACGCTCCGTGCCATTCGACTACTGAAAGAAGCAGATATCGTCTATGCCGAGGATACACGTACTACAGCGAGGGTCTTTCAAGAATATGAGATAACAACCCCATTACGAAGTTTTCATATTCATAATGAACACAACATGGCTACGGAGGTAGCCAACCGAGTGGAGCAAGGCGAAAGAGTAGCTTTGGTATCGGACGCTGGCACACCTGGGATATCGGATCCGGGCTTTATGGCGGTACGGGCTTGCCTTGAGAGAGCTTTGGAAGTAACCTGCTTGCCAGGGGCAACAGCGTTTGTCCCCGCACTAGTGGCATCGGGGCTTCCAAGTGAACGTTTCTTCTTCGAGGGCTTTCTCCCGAATAAGAAAGGACGCCAGAGCCGAATTGAGGGACTATTAGAGCGGGAGGTGACGACTATTTTTTACGAATCGCCTAAGCGACTAGTAAAACTACTGGGGGAGATAAAGGAAATACTGGGAGAGGAGAGAGTAGTGGCAGTAGCTCGAGAGATAAGCAAACGTTACGAGGAGTTTCAGAGAGGTAGCGTAGCAGAGGTACTGACCTACTATAGTGAGCATGAACCATTAGGAGAAATAGTGGTGTTGGTCGCTCCTAAGACTAAGGAGGAGCGGGTGCACCAAAACAAGTATAAGAACAATTTTAAAGAAAATTGAACATGAAACGTATCATAACATTAGTGGCCGTCACTTCGACTATGGTATTGGGCTTTACCGCCTGTGATGGTAAAGGGTCTTCGTATAGCAAGCTACAAGCAAGCTACGACTCTCTATTGGTACAAAACACTCGCAGCCAGCAAGAGCTAGAGGGTGTACTCGGGCTCATCATGGATGTGGAGACTGAGATAAACAAGGTAAATGCAGCGGAGAACAAACTTCGTATGGGACAGGCCAGAGGAGAGTTCTCCGAGAACGATCGTCAGCAATTGCTCGACGACATTCGCTCTATGACCTCTTCTCTAGAGGAGAGCAAGAGTGAGCTAGCGAAGAAGCTCGATGAGCTAAAGAAGAAGGATATCAATATCAGTAGCCTCAATAAGAAGATTAGCCAGTTACAGCAGCAAATAGTGCAGAAGGAGAATACCATTGCCCAAATGACTGCTGCACTTGCATCTCGCGACTCTTTGATAAACGTACAAGGCGCTCAGATTAGTGACCTAAACGAGACCAAGGGGATGCAGGAGACAACTATTGCGCTTCAGGATCGCACCATTGCGAGCCAAGACAAGCGTCTCCACACTGCCTACTACTGCTTCGGCACCAATGCCGAGCTTAAGGAGCAGGGTATCATCAAGGGTGGTGGTCTATTTAGCCGCACAGAGGTACTCCCTGAGGGTTACAACAAAGACTACATGATGCGCATCGACATCCGTGAGGTAGACGAGATTCCTCTATTCGCACCTAAGGCGAAGCTCCTCACAGACCACCCAAGTAGCTCATACGAGCTCATCAAGGACGGTAATAAGAACCTTATCCTCAAGATTAAAAATACTGAGAGCTTCTGGAGTCGTGGTAAGAACCTTGTAGTAGAGGTTATCTTGTAGTGTACAAGACCATACTGATAGACCTAGACGATACGCTCTGGGCTACCCAGCAAAACAATAAAGAGGCAATCCACGAGCTCTACCACTCTGAGGGGTGGAGCAGTGGATATGCCTCTTTTGATGATTTCTGGCAGCAGTACTACCCCAACAATGAGGAGCTATGGCGGCTCTACCGCCATGGAGCTATCACCAAGCACGAGCTTACACTGCGGCGCTTTACCCAACCGCTTGTAGGGTTCAGATCCTACAGTGAGGACGAGATACTAGAGCTCAACAAGCACTTTCTGCACCTCTCCTCACATAAGACCGGTCTTATTGATGGTGCTATTGAACTACTGAAATACCTCAAGACGCTCTACCAAGTGGTGATCATTTCCAATGGTTTCATAGAGGTGCAGCACTGTAAGCTGGAGGTATCGGGGCTAGCGCCCTACATTGACCAGGTCGTACTGAGCGAACAGATAGGAGTCAGTAAGCCCTACAAAGAGATATTTGACTACGCTCTGAGTAAGACCCATACACGCCGAGACGAAGCCATCATGGTAGGCGATAGTTGGGATGCCGATATCCAAGGGGCACAGAATGCCAAGTTGCCAAGTATATGGTTCAACCCATCGAACCTTCCTATGCCCCAAGCAGAACTACGCTACCCTGTACAGGTAGCCACTCACTTATCTGATATTCCATCACAACTCTGGAGATAAACGAATGAAGAGACATATACTACCCCTATGCATAGGAGCACTCTTCCTAATAGCTAGTGCTACACCGGTTAAGGAAGGAGAGCCAGTGACACCCGACCAAGAGACGGTGTCCGTAGACAGTTGTTGCCTCCTCTACGAAGGCTTAGGTCTTGAGGGGAAGATAAATGAAGAGATATTCCGTACCGCCTTCAGTGGATACCAACAGATAGAAGGGCGCAAGCGCGATGTCCTCACCCTTATTGACTTCACCAAGCCTTCCAATGAGAAAAGGCTCTATGTGATAGACATGAAACAGAAGAAACTCCTCTTCGAGAGCGTAGTTGCCCACGGACGAGGGAGCGGAGAGCTCTATGCTACCACCTTCTCCAATAAACCCAATAGCCACCAAAGCTCCCTGGGCTTTTACCTGACAGCCGAAACCTACCAAGGCAATAACGGCTACTCGCTTCGTCTCGATGGACTAGAGAGTGGGCTCAACGACAATGCTCGCTCACGTGCGATAGTAATCCACGGCGCTAGATACGCTAATCCTACGGTATGCCATGGCGGGAATAGACTAGGGCGGAGCTTCGGTTGCCCTGCCCTCCCTGAGGCACTAAATAAGCCTATCATCGACGCTATCAAAGGCGGGAGCCTACTCTTCATCTACGCCGAAGACCCTACCTACCTCGCTAAGAGTCGGCTCATAGAGCCCCATACCACCTCTACCGCTTCATGACCTTCCTTTACGTAGCTCTTGGTGGTGGCATTGGCGCAGTAGCGCGCTACTGCGTCTCGCTACTACTCGCACAGCATACCAATGCTCCTTCTTGGGGAAGCACCTTACTAGTCAATATTGTCGGTAGTCTACTCATCGGGCTATTCTACGGCTATCTACAGCGACATGGCTTGGGTAATAGCCTTTGGAGCCTACTTCTTATCACAGGCTTCTGCGGTGGCTTCACCACCTTTAGCACCTTTAGCCTCGATCTCTTCCGAGTGCTATCTGAGGGGCAATACCTCACCGCTTTCCTCTACCCCCTACTCTCCGTGGTGCTCTCCTTTGCGGCATTAACACTAGGGTTACTAGCCACTAAGTAAAGAAGAAGCCAGTACATACAGATAAAGACGGCTACGCAGTCCCTTCTTGGGTGCTGCGTAGCCGTCTTTTATTGAATAGGGAAAGAGGGCCTTACTCCTCAGCATCCTCTACATCATGAGCTGCGATAAGTGCTTCCTGAATATCGCCAGGTACCAACTCATAGCTAGCAAACGCCATAGTGAAAGAAGCGCGTCCACCAGTAAGCGAACTTAGTGCCGTAGAGTAGCTAGATAGCTCTTTTAGAGGCACCTTTGCCTTAAGCTCCTCATAGTCGGCTTGGCTCTCCATACCCATGATGATACCACGCCTACCCTGCATGTCGCTCATTACATCGCCCATATAATCGGCAGGCACAGCCACCGTCACATCATATACAGGCTCCAACACCTTAGGAGCAGCGTTGCGGAACGCCTCACTAAAGGCATTACGTCCAGCCAACATGAAGGAGACCTCATTACTATCTACAGGGTGCATCTTACCATCATATACAATGACACGTACATCACGAGCATACGATCCAGTAAGTGGTCCTTGCTCCATACGAGACATAATACCCTTCAAGATAGCAGGCATAAAGCGGGCATCGATACTACCACCCACAATACTATTCACAAAGACGAGCTTACCGCCCCAGTCTAGTTGGATTTCCTGAGTATCCTTAGCATTGATCTTGTACTCCTGTCCGCCAAACTTATAGCTACTCTGCAGCGGCATACCCTCTACATAAGGCTCCACAATAAGGTGCACTTCACCGAACTGCCCAGCGCCACCCGATTGCTTCTTGTGGCGGTAGTCTGCCCTCGCCATCTTAGTAATCGTCTCACGGTAAGGGATACGAGGTTCTACAAATTCTATCTGTATCTTATCATTGTGCTCCAAACGCCACTTCAGCGTACGTAGGTGGAACTCTCCCTGACCATGCACAATCAATTGTCTCAGCTCCTTACTATGCTCAATAATCCAAGTAGGATCCTCGGAGTGCATACGGTGGAGTGCCTCAGTCATCTTCTCCGACTCCGACTCATTCACTGCCTTAATAGCACGACGGAACTTAGGTGCAGGATACTCGATAGCAGGGTAAGTATAGGTGCAATCCTTAGCATTTAGGGCATTGCCAACCCGTACATCCTTCATCTTTACCACAGCGCCAATGTCACCAGCGTGCATCTCAGAAATCTTCTCGCGATTAGCGCCCTGAGGGACAAAGAACTGTGTGATACGCTCCTTAGACTCATTCCTATCCAGATTAATCAGATCCATACCCTCTGTAAGGGTACCGCTCACTACCTTGAAGTAGTCTACCTGACCGATATGGGGCTCCATTGCACTCTTGAAGAAATAGAGGCTCACAGGTGCAGAGCTATCCGCCTCTACCTTAATATCACCATTAGCAACAAACGGAGGCAGTAAGTCTGTTGTAGGTACCACATTGCCGAGGAACTCCATCGTCCTCCGCACACACATATCCTTAGCCGCGCTCACGCAGAATACCGGATACATATCTCTATTGATGAGACCTTGGCGAATACCGGCACGCATCTCATCTTCAGAAAGTGTACCAGCTTCGAAGAACTTCTCCATCAGTACCTCATCATTTTCGGCAGCAGCCTCCACTAGTGCTTGGTGGTACTCCATTGCCTTATCCATCAGCTCGGCAGGGATTTCCAGCACTTCAGGCTTACCGCCATTAGGACCCCACTGATAGAGCTTCATCTTCAGTACATCCACCACTTGGTTAAATGCACTACCCGAATTTACAGGGAATTGTACTGCTACCACCTTGGTACCGTAGTGGTCTTGTAGCTGAGCATAGCAGCTATCGAAGTCTGCCTTCTCGTGATCCAGCTGATTGACGATATAGATTACTGGTTTTTTGAACTTACGGGTATATCTAAACTGATTGATAGTACCCACCTCTAGTCCATACTGGGCATTGATCACCATCAGCGCACAGTCCGTTACGTGCAATGCACTCACGGTAGCCCCTACGAAGTCGTCCGACCCTGGACAGTCTATAAAATTGAGTTTCTTATCTTGCCACGGTACAGAGAAGATGGTAGAAAATACTGAGTACCCGTAATCCTTCTCCACTGGGAAATAATCACTTACTGTATTACCTGCCTCTACTGTACCGCGGCGTTGGATAGCGCCTGCCTCATAGAGCATCGCCTCAGCAAGAGTGGTCTTGCCCGACCTGGAGCTACCAAGGAGGGCGATGTTCCTAATCTCATTTGTTTGATATACCTTCATGTCTTCAGTCTTTAGTGGTTTGTTATTCGTTTTGTTTTCTCTGCATATCAATTATCGAGCTAAGTAGCCAATCGCTACCGGTTCCTAGCTTCGATTGCCCAAGTTACAGAATTATTACGAAATAGACAACATCCCTTCCCATTTTTTGTACTTCCGCTCTAAAAATCATTATATGTAGTTCATCCGCCTATCCTATCATACATCGAAGGAAAACGTAGTCAATGCGAATAAAAGGATTGATTACGTTCTCCCTTTTTTGAAGACCCTAATGCACCCTTTGCGACTAAGGCGAGCAACGAAATTTATTCCTAGGAATAAATATTTTTATTTGTACAGATAAATAAATTTATTCCTAGGAATAAATTTCGTTGCTCAGGCGAGACAAAACGGGCGCTCGCCTGAGCCGTTTTCAAGGGTATATAGAGAGAAGCGCATCGAGTTAATTTACAGGAAGATGCGAAAAACGAAGAATAAGCTAGACCTCAAGACACAAATCTCATGCTACACCGAATCCGACACACTAGTCTTTAGGACTTCTCTTCCAGTCACAAGGGAGTCTCCTGCAGGCACTATAGGGGGAAAATTGGTATATTTACCGAGTTATTATGGCGAGGTCTATTCCTTGCCGACTTTGGGATATGGAAAAAGGATTAGTTATGAATATAAAGAGGGCAGCGTGGACAGCGTTTATTCTTCTGAGCGCAATACCATTAGCAGCACAAGATAAGCTCTCCAAAGATGAGGTGGTGAGCAATCGTCTCTTCTCGAGAGCGCTCCAAGTATCAGGGGCGCCAATGCAATCGGAGCGCTTTAACCACCTGTGGATGGCCTATTTAGTGGATCCGTCCCAGCCCGCAGTCCTTGAGGACTTGGCGCCACTCATCACCTACGTAGACCGTAAATGGGGATTTCAAGTAATGGAGGAGAGCTTCCGCCTCTCTGGCTATGACTACCAGACAGGCATGGGGCTCTTACGCCAAGCTCTTTACTATAAAGAGTGGGAACAGGCTGAGCGCGTTGCCGATAAGCTCTTAGAGCTCAAGCCCAATGATAAGCTCCTAATCCGTACGCTTATATCGGTCTATGAGGAGTCGGGACAAGTAGAAAAAGCGCTCGCTACAATACAGAAAATACAGGGTGACGAACGAGATGTCGCAGTTATATTTAAGGAGTCACAAATGCTCCTTCAACTCCACAGGGAAGTAGAGGCAGAGCAATTACTGGAGACCTACCTAGCAGTTCACCCAGGTGAGCCTATAGCCGCAGTGATGCTGGTAAGTATCTATGCCGATGCCGGCAAGGAAGAGAAGGCTTTGGCTCTACTCGAAAAAGCTCAAAAGCTTAGCCCAGAAAACATCCAGCTCTCGGAGCTCTTTGTAAGCATCAATGCCAACCTAGGGCGCAATGAAGCAATCAAGTCGGAGATTCTACGTATCGCTACCCTCGAAGGCGGTGACCCCGTGGGCGCCCAACAGCTCCTATCTAGTGCGAGGAGTATGACGAATAACCTCACTGCCCTACTCCCTACCCTAATAGAGATAGAGCAAGAACTGCAGAAGATTTACCCCGAAGTGGATCAGCTGGTACTTGCCGAAGCCAATGATCACTTCCTCCTTTCCGACAGTATCAAGGGCGAGAAACTACTGATGAAGTTGGTGGAGAACGGGACTCAACTCCCTTCGCCCTACTACTACTTTATCGAGCGCTATGCCTCGGTAGAGGATTCAGTAGGACTGCGCAAGGTTACGGATAAGGGGCTGAAGGCTATCCCTACAGACGGACTCGTGCACCTCTATTCTGCCCTTCTAGATATCAATAATGGCGACACCATCTCAAGTAATAAACGCATCCAGAAAGCGCTAAAGGTGGTACCAGAGGAAGATCGCTTCTATGGGCAATTAGCTCTTATGGGAGCAGAACTAGCCATGGAGTACGATAAAGATTGGGAGCGTGCGGTGAAGTACTTTGAAATAGCCGTGGCTAAGGGCATCCCTTCAGCATACAACAACTATGCCTATGCTCTGACTACCCATGGCACACCCGAAGACCTCAATAGAGCAGAGGAGATGGCCAGTGAAGCGGTGAAGAATGATAGTGAAAACTCATCGTTCCTAGACACTTACGCTTGGATACTTTACCTCAAGAAGGCATATCCTCTAGCACGCATCTACATGGAGCGTGCTCTGGAGAAGGCAGAAGCACCCGATGCCCTTTACTTCCAGCACTACGCCGATATCCTGACAGCTCTCGGGGAGTACGATAAGGCACTAGAAGCGCTGCGCATGGCTCTAGAGAATGGCGGAGAGGTGGCGACAATCGAGGGAATGATTAAGAAGATAAAGGAGGCACAAAATGAGGAGAAGTAGATATATCTCGGTACTATGCCTAGTGCTCACCATAGGTCTCGCTAGCTGTGGCACCTCTATGAGAAGCATATCCACAGTAGGTAGCGGACAGCTTACCCAAAGGCAGTTTATCCAAGCCTACAAGGCGATGACGGAGTACCCTATCATCAATGCCAAGGGAGCTATCTCTCTGTATGTCGACTATGGAGAAAAGGAGCTTAACCTCTCTGGTATAGGTATGCGGTGGTATCTCGAGCGTGATAAGGGTTTCGAAGTATCGGTACGCCCGCTCTCCTTTATGGAAGCTGGCAGACTCTCCGTAGCTCAGGATGAGGTACTGCTCGTGGACAGGATGAACCAAATGTACTACCACCAGCGAGGCGTCCGTCGTAACCTAGGGAGCCTTGTCTCCTCTGTAGGGCTCGATCTCAAGATGGTAGAGTCAGCGATACAGCACCGTCCCTTTGGGTTTGTAGAGAGTGGTGCCTCAGCACTCGAGCGGATGCGCTTCACCCGTAATGAGGGCGGATACACGTTTAAGGACGAGCTTCGCCCTGGTGGCAATAGCATTACCCACCACTTTGATGCGGGACTCAACCTAGTATCCACCTCGGTAGTGATCCCAGGCAAAGGAGAGGCTCTAATGACCTATTCCGACTTTGTCACCGTAGGCGAGCGGAAGGGGATGCGCCCTATCCCCTCTACAATTCAGATGGAGGTAAAGAGCACAGGAGCATCTGCAAAACACGCGATGATACACTTCTCGCTTGAGCGTATAGATACGACAAAAGCACAGGAGGTCTCTACGACTCCTCCAAGTGGCTACAATAATGTGACGCTAGAGGATATCATCAATATTCTGAGCAAATTATGAAAGGACTTTGGAGATGGATAATCGTAGCACTACTTCTGGGGGCTATGCCTCTAGGGGTTGCTGCACAGCAGAAGTCAAAAGAGGTACAAAGACTGGAGGAGAGGCGCAAGAAGCTGCAAGCCGAGATAGCTCGGGTAGATAAGGAGCTACAGCGTACCGCTTCGTCCGTAAAGGAGCAGCTACAGCAACTCACGCTCCTAGAAGGGCAGATAAAGTCGCGCCAAGGGGTGATTGATGCTTTGGGCAGTGAGATAAAGGCGACCGACCATAGGCTCTACCAGCTAGAGCAGGAGATTACAAAGCTACAAGCACAGTTCGATAAAAGGCAAGAGGCTTATGTGGAGTCGCTAAGGGCGCTACAGCGGGGAAGTAGCGTGAAGGATCAGTTGCTCTTTATACTGGCAGCAGAGGACTTCGCCCAAGGACTACGAAGGGCAAGGTACCTCAAGGAGTATGCCACTTGGCAGAGACAGGAGGGCTTGAAGCTAAAGGAGCTTCGCCAGAAGCTGGATAAGCAGAAGACCGAACTAGAACTACAGCGCCAGCAAAAAGCTACGCTACTGCAGGATAGAGAGCAGGAGCAAAGAAGCATAGAGGCTGATAAATCGAAGGTAGCCACTAAGGTTAAGGCTCTGAAGGGGCAAGAAGGGAAACTCAGGAAGGAACTAGCCAATCAGCAAAGAAAGGCTCAGGCGCTCAATAGACAGATAGAGGCACAAATCGCCAAGGAGATACGCGAGGCGGAGGAGGCTAGGCGCAAAGCTGAAGCAGCCCAACAGACTAAGGCGCCAAAGCGCAAGGCAGCGACAAAGGGGGGCTATGCGATGACGGCAGAGGAGACAAAGCTCTCCGCCAACTTCGCAGACAACAGAGGGAAGCTCCCTTGGCCAATCTCAGGAAGCGGACACGTGGTAGGGCACTACGGAGTACAACAACATTCTGGGCTTCGCCATGTGCAAGTACAGAATAATGGGATCGATATCCAAGGGGCTAGTGGCGCTGAAGCTAGGGCTGTATTTGATGGTGTAGTAACCACAATATTTGCGCTGGAGGGCTACAATAATAGTGTGATTGTGCGCCATGGTAATTACCTCACGGTCTATAGCAATCTCACGAGTGTATATGTAACTAAAGGTAGTAAGGTGAAGACAGGACAGGCACTTGGTAAGATATATGCCGATCCAGACAGAGGAGGGATAACGCAATTACATTTCCAAGTATGGAAGGAGCGTACCAAACTTAACCCCGAGCAATGGATTAGAAGATGAAATTATACCACTCTATAGATGAGCTTCCCCAAGGGAATAAACTTGTAGCGACCTTGGGGTTATTCGACGGGGTGCACTTAGGGCATCAGCACTTGGTGCGCGCAACACGAGATATGGCACGTGAGTTTGGTGCGGAGAGCCTAGTTATTACTATGGCTGAGCACCCTTTGTCGGTGCTGCGTCCCGATACCCCCCAACCCCGTACACTCATCTCCCTCCACCAGAAAATCGATCAGCTGAAACGGTTGGGCATAGACCACCTATTGGTTCTACCCTTTACCCGAGAGCTCTCTCAGTTATCGGCAGAGGAGTTTATCCGCCCTCTTATCTCAGCAGGTCTAGAAGGCATGATGCTGGGGTACGACAATCGATTTGGCAAACGGATAGAAGGGGAGGTGCGAGAGGGCTTTGACGCTCGCTTGGAAGCTTTAGGGCTTACAATCCGTAGGGTGGAACCCTTTATGGTGGAGGGCGAGACGGTAAGCTCTTCTCGTATTAGAGCGCTCATAGCCAATGCCAACTTTGAGGAAGCGGAGCGCCTATTCGGCAGACCTTATAGCATAGTAGGCATGGTGCAAACGGGACGACAGATAGGGCGGACAATCGGCTACCCTACTGCCAATATAGTACCCCACGACGATAAGGTAACACTACCCGAAGTGGGGGTTTATATCTCGGAGGTGAAGCGAGGTAATCAGGTATTCCCTGCAATGTCTTACTACGGCTCCACCCCTACCATAATCCCTAATGGAGCAGTGCACTATAGGATTGAGGCGTACTTATTTGGGTTCAAGGGGAACTTATATGAGGAGGAGCTAGAGATTGCCTTTAGGCGCTTTCTCCGCCCCGACCAGAAGTTTGAAGGACTGGAAGCACTAGAAGCTCAGCTCAAAAGAGATGCTGAATCCACGCTTCACTTCTTTAGGACACATCCCTTGGCATTATGAAAAGGATAGACGTTCGGGCGGCAGTTAGGAGTAAGTACAAGGGCTGGGTTCCCGAGTGTGCGCTAAAGAGATTGGAGCGACTAGTACATGAGGACGAACTCAATAAGATGATGGAGCTGCAGGAGGAGGTGGATGGCGTATCTATGGGGCATCGCATCATGGATTACCTCGGTATCTCTTGCGAAATCATCGGCTCAGAGCGACTCCCTGCACCTCACGAACGGACCTTATTTGTCAGCAACCACCCCTTAGGTGGGGTAGATGGTATCATCTACTGCGCTATGCTTGGGGATATATACGATGGACGACTAAAGATTCCTGTAAATGATGTCTTGATGTCGGTCTACCAGTTTGGAGATATCTTCTTACCGGTGAATAAATATGGCAAGCAAGCGCGGAGCTCGATACGCCAAATCAATGAAGCTCTGGCTAGCGAAGATCAGGTGCTCACCTTTGCTTCGGGCATGGTAAGTAGAACCAATAATAAGGGGGAAGTATACGACCTCGATTGGCAACCTAGTTTTATCCGAATGGCGAAGCAAAGTAACCGCAGCGTGACCCCACTATTCTTCGAAGGAGAGAATAGCCCTCGCTTTTATAAGTGGGCTAGAAGACGAATCAAGGCAGGGCTAAAGTTTCCACTAGAACTTATCTTGCTGCCCGACGAGATGTTTAGATCCAAGGGCAAGCACTTTAAGATTATCGTAGGAGAGCCAATGGCACCTGAGGAGTTGCCGCTAGATCATGGGGCTGAGTACGCCAATAAACTTAGAGATAGCCTCTACGATTTCCCCGAGAGGTATAGATAAATAAGATGTTGAACGAGTGACAAGAGACAGCGTATGAAACAGGCCGATATCATACCACCAATAGACCCAAGAATTATTAGGAGCGAACTGAATAAGGACTTATTGCTCCGAAAGACTAACCGTGCTGGAAACGAGCTGTACGCTTTTCACGCCCACGAAGCGCCCAATACGATGCTAGAGATAGGGCGACTAAGGGAGGCGGCTTTCCGCCCTGCTGGGGCGGGTTCGGGGAAGGCTGCAGATATAGATGAGTACGATATCGAGCCCGATGGATACAAGCAACTCATCGTATGGGATCCGCATGCTCAGGAGATATTAGGTGGGTATCGTTACATTGTCTGCGATCATGCAATAGAGACGTCTCCCGACGGCACTCGCTCTGTGCACTTATCGAGTAGCGAACTATTCGAATTTACCGATATTTTTATCGATGAGTATCTCCCCAAAACAATAGAGCTAGGGCGTAGCTTCGTACGTAATGACTTACAGAATACGGGGAAAGGCAAGATACCTAGGTCTATCTTTACGCTCGATAATCTTTGGGACGGACTGGGAGCGCTCACGTTACTGCACGATGATTGCCAGTACTTCTTTGGCAAGATGACAATGTACGAGAATTACAATATCAAGGCTCGGGATCTCATCTACTATTATCTTGCCACTTACTTCAAGCCACGTGAACAACTGGTTAGGATGAAGTTCCCAATCCCCTACCAAACACCAACCACAGAACTTGAGGAGATTATCAAGGGGAAGGATGCCAAAGCAGACTACAAGGCTATGAACAAAGCGATTAGGGAAATGGGGACAGCCATTCCGCCCTTGGTCAATGCCTATATCAGTCTTACAGACCGATTAATTGTATTCGGTACGAGCTACAATCCATTCTTTGGCAATGCTCTGGAGGCGTGTATCCTAGTACCGATAGAGGAGATTACTCCAGACAAAAAGAAGCGCCACATAGATAGTTTTCTACGTGACGCTCCTCGGTTACTTTCGCAGCGCTTGATTCGTCGTATTCAAAATCGCCTAAAGCGTCTCAATAAGGACGAGGAGCACCAAAGCCCTCAGCATATACTTCCCCACCTAGAGTGAAGCGGCAGAGAAGTTTAATAAAATAATAGTTAAAATTTAGAGCAATGTGGTTTTAATGCTTTGTAATTACTACATTTGCAGGGACAACACATAAATTATGGAGCAAAGTTCTTTGAAACATAAAATTGTAGAGATTAACATCTAGCTAGTCACATGACAAACAGACCATACTGCTAAAAGGAGCGGAATCCGAAAAGCTTATAGAGTAGGAAGTAATATCAACTAAAAATCATGAAAAAGTTTTTATTGTGTTCAGCAGTTGCTTTATTTGCTTCTGCCGCTTTAGCCTCAGCAACACCACAGTATATCATTACTGACTGTGGCACTGTACGTCAGATTCCTGACAATGCTACCCCTGGAGACGCTTGTGACTATATCGATGTTTATTCGAACATCGACTGCGGCACATCGTACAAGTAATCAAGGGACTTTAACAAGACCTTAACACACAATTTCATTTGCTGTGTGTACTCAAAAGTGAGGAAAGGGAGAAGGGGTGTGATTTCCGCCCTATCCCTTCTCCCTATTAATTCATTTTATAACAAATTACCTATGGGAATAGATAGAGTTATTTTCGGATTAGTACTTCTCTCCACAATGGTATGTACATCCTACACTGCAAAGGGAGAGGGAAAAGAGAAGGTGCAGATTAGAGTCCACTACTCTACCAAGTACCACCAATTTGAAGGGCAGAAACAAGCTCTTGAGGATGAAGCCATCTTGGATATCGGTGGCAAGATCTCCCACTTCTATGGACTTAATAATGTCCAAAGGGAGTTGATTAAGGAACAGGTTTTGGCACAAGGAGGTAGTTCGGGAGATGTGATGAATGCCTGCGAGCGGGCTGGCTACCCAAGGACAAACCTGAATTATCAGGTTTGGAGAAACTATCCTACGACTAATCGGCTTACCTTTACCGAGAAAACCTTTAAGCATCTGCGCTATACAGAGCCGATGAGCAAGCCAGAATGGACTTTGGTGCCCAAGGATAGTATCATCGCAGACTACCACTGTCAGCAAGCCGAGACCGACTTCCGAGGTCGGCATTGGACGGTTTGGTTTACTACCGAGATACCTTATAGCGATGGTCCTTGGCTGCTTACCGGATTGCCTGGGCTTATTCTGCATGCAGAGGAGAGCGAAGGTCTATTCGCCTTTACGTGCACACAGATAGAGCGAGTGGAGAATGAAACCCTCTTCTATCCCAAGGGAAAATACGTGGATTGCAGCAAACAGGAATACCGTGAACTTATGAAGCTATTATGGAAATCGCCTGATGCGCTATTTGAGAAGTTGACCGGATTTAAGACTCGAGGGAAAGATAGGTTCGGCAATGACATTACCTATCCAGAGAGGGTGACACTATTTTTAGAAAAAGAGTAATCCTAGACGGTATGCGTTTGCTCCCATTTTATCTAGCGATAGTACTATCACTGATTTCCATTAGCTCTAGCGCACAAACTATATACAGTGCACGAGTAGTGGATGAAAAAGGGGTGCCTATACAAGATGTCAATGTCATGCTCTATCGTACGGAGTCGACCCTGGTAGGATATGCTTTTACTGGGGTAGACGGGAGGTTCCAGATAACGACGAAAAAGGCTGCAAACCCAATAGCAATAGGATTTATGTTGCTGGGGTACGAGACGAGACGCATAAAGATAGAAGAGTTTAGGAGTGGGATGGATATTAAGCTACAGAGTACCACTTTTGAGCTCCGTGAAGTGAATGTCACTCCCGAGAGAGTTAGGCAGAAGCAAGATACACTGGTATACAGTGTGTCCAACTTTAAGCTTAGTCAGGACAGGAGTATTGCCGATGTGATAAAAAAGATGCCAGGGTTATCTGTTCGCACAGATGGACAAATTACCTTTGAAGGGAAGCCAATCAATAAATTCTATATTGAGGGGCTTGACTTACTCGGATCTAAATATGCACAAGCGAGTGAGAACTTAAGCGCTGACAAGATTCAGGATGTGCAAATACTGCAAAACCACCAGCCGATAAGGAGTCTAAAGGGTGTACAATTTAGTGAACAAGCAGCCCTCAACATTATATTAAAGGACGAGGTAAAGAATGCGTGGACGGGGATTCTGAATGCAGGGATAGGGAGCACAGCACAAGGAGAAAAAGAGATGCTCTACAGCGGGCGTCTGATGGGGATGATATTTGGACGGCAAATGCAGAACCTCTCTATGTACAAGTATGATAACACTGGAAAAGACATCACAAGAGAGGTCCATGACCTAGTGACGGAACTACGGGGGAATCAGAAGGAGGCAGGTCTACTGAGAAGGCTAGTAGCTCCCGCAGCAGAGATAGAAAGGGGACGCTCTACTTTTAATCAATCACATCTCGTCACTACCAACCATCTAATAAAGACTAAGAATGATAATGATCTCCGCTTTCAACTCTCCTACTTTTGGGATAAAGAAAGAGGTAACTCTTCTCAAGTAACGAAGTATCTGGAACATGAGGGAAGCATCCTTTCTGAGGAGAGTAGTGTAGGCTCGAGGGTAAAAAGGTTGGAAGGGGAACTGACCTACAAAATTAATAAGGAGCGGAACTATATCAACAACCGCATAAATGGCAGCTTTACAGTAGACAGGAGCGAGGGAACCTCTCTTTTGCAACAAAAACAGGTAGAGCAGAATGTAGTACTCAAGAAATATTATGTTACGGAGGACTTTGAGATCATACATCGCCTAAAGAATGGAAATACCATCGAGGGGGCTTCTCTTAGTACCTATAGTTCTCTCCCCGGGCAGTTACTGACTGCGCAGGGGTTTAGTGAGCACCTGAAGATATCGGCATTTAGCTCGGATAATTATGTAGCATTCAACCACTCCATTAAAGGTTTTATGCTAAACCAACGCATAGGGTACCAACTGAAGCACCAAGAGATAGACGTACAGTACCCTGAGGTAGATAGCAAAGAAAGGTATACCCAGCAGAATTGGTATATCTCGACAGGTGTGAACTACCGAAAGGATGCACTGGCTCTAAGAGCAACGTTAAAGGGCGATCTCTTATGGCAAAAGTATGGAGCAACGAAGAAGAGAAGGTTTACATTTCAGCCTAGCCTATTCATACAGTATGAGTACAGTGCCAACTCTACTGCCTCACTCTCCTATAATTACTTCGAGTATCCCGATGGTCTTACATCTATCTACCGCACACCTATATACACTTCTTATAGAGTGGTCACAGCTCATACTGGGAGTTTGGAGCATAGAGGTAATCACGCAGTAGCTCTAGGGCTTAAGTATCAACGTCCTATCAAGGGGTATTTTGCAAGTATCAATGCTTCGTGGAATAGGCGAACGAATGAGGTGCTATACCATAGTACTCTACAATCCTCCATATATAGACAAACACCTACTGAACAACGGTACGACGCTTCTAGCTACTTACTAAGTGCGAACTTGGCAAAGTCGTTCTTTAGATGGAGGACGTTAATTACCCTCAAGGGACGACAGCTTTGGAGTGATTACTACCTACTGATGAGGGATAAGAAAGAGCCTTGGCAAATGCAGAATAGCGAACTTAGCCTTGCCGTCTCTATGCAACCATCGAAGGTCATTTCTTACGAAGTAACCAGTAAGATGATGAGCTATAAACAGGCCAATAAAGCGGATCGGTCTATCGCTAACCCCCGCATCACTTCCTTCTCGCATGCACTCGAATTATTTATTTTCCCGCTAAAGAATCTAGAACTGGGGAGTAAGAGCGAATTTTACCATTACACTGACAAGAGCATACAAGGCAATGTATTCACTGATGCACACGTTAGCTACAAGAAGGATAGATACGAATTCAGACTCTCCTGCAGAAACATCTTTGGGAACAATCAATATCAGAGGAGGTGGCAGACATCGACTACAGATATTTACTCCATATTCCACATACGCCCAAGAGAGGTATTTTTTGACTTCACTATTTCGTTATGACACACAGATTATGGTATGCGGATATTATCGAGTCATCACCACTTGAACACTTCACTCGGTGTACGAGCTGAATCCAATTGAACTTGTAGCGACGCCACTACCTCAGGATATTGTTGCGACAAATCGAATAGCTCTCCAGGGTCATGACGTAGGTTATACAGTTCGAGCTTGCTTTCCTTTGGTTGCTTAGCATTGAGACGGATAAGCTTCCAATCTCCCACGCAGATAGCTTGGCACCCACCTAGCTCATAAAACTCCCAATATAGGTAGCTGTGCTGCTTCTGCATCGCTTCCTCACCTAGCAACGTAGGCAGCATGGAGATCCCATCGATATTGGCAGGAGTCTTTACGCCCGCAATTTCAGCGAATGTGGGCAAGAAGTCCCAAAATGCGAATGTTGCACGAAGTACCATTCTCGCCGATTTGCAATCAAATCGGCTTAGACGTTGCACGGTGGTGAAATACAAGGCACTGAGACTGAGACTAAGCTGACGGGAGCGTACTCTCGTACGTGACCGAAGCCGAATGTCGAAAGTAACGCAGTAGTTCGCCACCGTGCAACAGTCTCTTACGGTCTTATAACAAACAACTTCTCTCCCCTATAGCTCTTGGCATGGGGAGAGAAGTCTTTGAAGTTGACCAACAAGTTTATTTCTTATTCTTCTTTTTCTTATCGTGCTCTCGCCCATAGCCATAGCCGTAACCATAGCCATAGCCATAGCCATAGCTCTTAACAAGCAAGGAGTCTTTGATATAAACATCATTGAGCACAATACTTACATTCTTCAGCTTCTTATTGTGGCTGAGATAATTAATGTAGTCAAAGTCTCTCTTCTCTGTCTTTCCGGAGCGCACTACATAGATTGTATGATCTACCACTCTATTCAGAACCAAACTATCTACTACTGGACCTACAGGTGCAGTATCTACGATAATATAGTCGAAGTTCTGGCGGAAGATATTAAAGAGTTCATCAAGTCTTGGTCGCGCCAAAAGCTCTGGAGGACTAGGTGGGATGGTACCCGCGTTAATAATAGACAGATTAGGGAATCCCTTCGGATGTTGCAGATAATCCAACGGATTAAGAGAACTATCATTAAGCAAATCGGACATCCCAACAGTCGAACTATTCCCAATGCCGAACGTACGTTTTAGCTGTGGGTTACGGATATCCAAACCGACAAGCAACACCTTCTGATCCAGTGCAGCAAGAGAAATAGCAAGGTTACTGATAACAAAAGTCTTACCTTCTCCACTCACTGTAGAGGTACCCATGACTACCAATGGACGTTTATTCTGCGTTAGGAAGCTTAGGTTGGTACGAATGGCACGGAATACCTCAGTCATTTGGCTATTACCATTAACCTTCACAACCAACTCTGGACGTTTTGGATCAGGAGCCTCTTCTTGACTTCTTGGCACTGTACCAGCAATAGGCAAAGTGGTGAGCGCACGAATATCATCCTCTACGACGATCTTATTTCTCAAGAGTTTCCATAGGAATACACCCGCAGTAGGCAGGATAAGACCTAGTAGCAATCCAGCGAGATAAATGATAGGTTTCTTGGGGGACGAAGGCACATTAGCCGCGAGAGGGGTATCAATAATACGAGCACTCTCAAGTGATGCGGCCAACTTTATCGAAGTCTCCTCTCTACGTGTCAATAACATCAAATAGAGATTAGAGCGAATTGAGCGCTGACGCTCAATATCTGTACTGATACGTTCGAAAGTAGGCGCCTCAGCAATCTTAGAGGTATAACGTTTCTCTAGGTTCTTCAATCCATGAAGCTGTATCTCCAAACCTTGCTTTGCCACACTCGCTGCCTCCAAGATATTAGCCCTAGCCACATCGATATTATTAGAGAGCGCTACCACCCTTGGATGCTCTGCATTGGCAGCCTCCATAAGACTATTACGCTCAAATACCATTTGGTTGTACAGCTCTACAGCTGTATTCAAGGTACCATCAGCAAAGCCTAAGTTCCCTGGGATAATCTCATACTTACCCTGTTTATTCTCAAGGTCACCAATCAAGAAACTCACCAACTTGAGTTGGGTCTCAGCCTCAGACCTCTGCACATCCATTGTTGCAGTCCCTTGCACGACAATACCTAGGTCTTGATAACTGGTTATACCTTGCGATTTCTTGACCGACTCTAGCTGAGCTTCAGTCTCACTAAGTTCATCACCAATAAGTTTGATACGCTCATTGATGAAGTTATAAGTCTTTTGTGCTGCAGCATCCTTATCAATGGCACGTTCGCGGTTATACACTTCCATCAGCTTAGACAAAAAGGCCTCGCCTTTCTCCCTATTCACCGACTGAATGGTAAGCACCGCTACCGAACTCTGCTTGTTGGCTCGCTCTGCTGTCAATCCGCCTTTCTCTGAGTAGTAGATGGCTTGTCTGAGCGGAGAGCTAAGGGTAACACTAAAACTACTTGGCATCTCTACACCTTCTTCCCTAGGGGTACGCTTAGTCATAGAGACAATCCCGTGTCCCAAGGCAAAAGTTGCTGGAAGAGAATCTATCACAATATCGTCGACGTCCTCTTGGTGTATTCTATAACGACCTTCTTCCAAAGGCTGAACCTCGAAGTAAATAGGACGCTCTATCTTACTAAGCCCTACAGGGTCCATAGAAATCATAAAGGGGAGGTTATCGTACCATACAATAGTCCGCAACCCTTTCTTGCTTGTCACCTCCACATACTCTGAACTCTCTTCGAGAGCCTTTTTCAAGATTTCACGAGAGCGCAATATCTCTAGCTCGTTGTCCACATTTACATTGGAAACCCCCATACCGAGTTCGGAAAAGTCGATACCCTCTATCTTAGGAGACTTATTGTCCTTCTCATCGATAAATAGGGTAGATGCCTTCACTTGATACTTCGGCTTTTGCACAGTAATATAAAGCCATGCGAAGCCCAAACAAAGAGTAACAACAATAAGGTATATCGGCCAAAACCTGAGGTAATCCTTAAGTATCGCAGTAAGATCAATCTCCTCCTCATTGCTAAAAGAATCATTAGCACGAGGTGCACCCTCTAATCCGGGCGCATCATTTTGTGTATTATAGTTGCTGTTCATAAGTGTTATTTTCTCAGAACTGTAATCAATAAGTTCGTTACGGTCAATGCTATAGAAGCCACACTAATCCATATCGTAGTACCTGAACTAATCTTTGACGAAGCAGCGATGGCGTTATTAGGCATCACATAGATTACATCCCCTTGCTGCAGATAGTAGTAAGGAGAATCGACAATATTAGTATCTTTCAGATTAAGCTTGACCATCGTTACCGAACCATCACGATTCTCACGAACCAGTCGTACATCATCACGCACACCATATATGGTCAAGTCGCCAGCATTGGCCAAAGCCTCGAAGATGCTCACCTTACCATTCTGTGATACGAATGAACCAGGTCGTGCTACCTCTCCAAGCACAGAATACCGATAATTCTGAATTTGGATATTCACACTAGGTGTTTCGCTAAGATAACTCTCAAGGGACTTACGCACTGTCTGTTCCGCCTCTCTGAGTGTAAGCCCACCTAGGGTTGTACGCCCCATAATAGGCAAATCTACAGTACCATCATTATCTACGAGGAAGGTACGCATACCACTTTGCATTGAACTATACTGCTGCTGTGGACTCCAATAGAGGCCATTAAATGCGGCTACCAGATCTGGCTTGGAAGCCTGGATATTCACCGTAAGAATATCCTTTGGCATAATCTTAGCATCCTGAAGCGCACGAGCTTCCGTCTGCATTTTACCCTCTGCATACTGTAAGTAAGCAATATCCTTAGACGTAGCGCAACCCGTCACCATTAACACCAAAACGAGAGTAAAACTCCCCCACAACATCTTAGTCACCCGATCCATAACTGCATAATATTTATGTATATTCGGCACAAAGGTAATCATTTTATAAGAATATCAATGCACTTTAGCTCTATTACAGATAGGTGGAAGATAAAATTCACCCTAAATAGATAATACAAAGACATAACTCCATCACTTAAATAAGTTGGCAATATCTTCCCGAGAGAAAGTTTTATCGACCTGATCAATCTGTATAATCTCGTCAGAAATAAACCGTTTCTTATCCTGCAACTGAAGTATCTTCTCCTCAATGGTATCTTTACACACCATTCGGTAAGCATTGACATGCTTCTCCTGACCGATACGATAAGAACGGTCAATGGCTTGACTCTCTACTGCCGGATTCCACCAAGGATCCACCAAGAACACATAGTCGGCCGCCGTAAGATTGAGTCCCATGCCTCCTGCTTTGAGCGAGATAAGGAAGACACGCACACTGTCATCATTCTGAAACTCGTTCACCACCTGCTGTCGGTCTACCGTAGCACCGTCCAAATAGACATACCGTATACCCTCTGCTTCTAAGCGCTTTTTTATAAGTGCCAGCATAGAAGTAAACTGAGAGAAAACCAACACTTTGTGCTCATCGACTACCTCTCTGAGGTTACGGGTAAGGAGATCTAGCTTAATGGACTGCTTACCATAGTCCTCTTGCTCTGTGCCAATGAGTTCTGGTGAATTACAAATTTGTCTCAACTTCATAAGCGCTTGCAGCACCATCATCTGTGCTTCTCCTTCGCCCTTCTCTGTCATCTCATCGAGAAGCATTTGACGGTAGTACTCCTTGAAAGTATCATACACCCGTCGCTGCTCCTCCTTCATCTCGCAGTAGAGGACAGACTCTGTCTTATCGGGGAGCTCAGTAGCGACCTGTTTCTTAGTACGGCGCAATAAGAAAGGCTGAGTCATATCCCTCAATAACTCCATCGACTTTTGGTCCCTCCGCTTGTCAATAGCATTGGCGAACTCCTCACGGAAGTGATCCATACTACCGAAGATACCTGGGTTGAGGAAATTCATTTGGGAGTAGAGATCAAAGGTATTATTCTCGATAGGCGTACCCGTGAGGGCAAGTTTATTCTCAGAGCGAAGCGCTCGTACCGCCTTATAGCGCTTTGAGAAAGGATTCTTGATTGCTTGGCTCTCGTCTAGTATCAGATATCCGAAGAGTGTCTCGGAGAGCTGCTCAATATCGTTCGCCACCACGCCATAGGTCGATAGGATGATATCATACTGAGAGAATAATCCTCGCATATCAGCTCGCTCCGCTCCACGGTAGACAAGGCGAGAAAGACCTGGGGCGAACTTCTCTAGCTCTTGTTGCCAATTGAATAGCAATGAAGTTGGAACCACTATCAGATGAGGCAATACCTTTTTCTTTTGTTCCTTGAGGTGTTGAAGGAGGGTAATCACTTGTAGGGTCTTACCCAAACCCATATCATCGGCGAGACAGCCTCCAAGCCCATTTTCATTAAGGAAGAGTAACCAATCAAATCCAGCCTGTTGATAATGCCTCAATTCTGCCTGAATACCCTTGGGGACAGGATGGGGCTCGATTTCGGAGAGGTTTTGAAGGCGTCTCTTCCGTTCCATCATCTCCTCTATATACTTAGGACGCTGGGAAAGATCCTCATAGAGCTGGTCTATGATATTAAATTGGTAGTTAGAAATTTCCAACCTATCCTTCTTCACCGTACCCACTTGGAAATACTTAGCATACCGCTCTAGCCAATCCTCTGGCAGGATACCAATAGTCCCATCCGAGAGCATCACATATTTACTCTTATTGATAATACTCTTGCGCACCTCTCGGAGTGATACCACTTCCTTACCGAACTTGATCTCTACCTTCAGGTCGAACCAGTCTATACCACTAGAGGTAGAAATATTGAAGGTAGGAGTATGGAGGTTAAACTTGAAATTCTTAAGTTGCTGTGTTCCAAATATCTGTATACCCTCCTGACGAAGCTTCTCCGAAGCCTCTATCAACCAGTTATTCTCTATCAGCTGCTCACCACGGAGCACAAAGCTATCCTGAGCGTTCTCAAAGTCGGGGTGTAACCCTCGGAGCAGTTCCAAAAACTCCTCTTCCTTATCCCAGTCTCGATCAAGGAGCGTAAGCGTATCTGCATCGTAAAAAGGAGTCTTATCGTGCAGGGGTACCGATTGCTCACCATACTGCATTGCAGGAGTCAGCAATACGCCACCCTCATCTGTATCGTTGATAAAGAGCTGCCCTACCACATGCTCTTCATTGATTGGTCGCACCTTATGAAGCTCCGACCGCACCTCAAACCGTTGCCCAAGGGGCTTAATAACCTCTTCATAGAGCCTAGGGAGTGCCTCCAAGGGATAGCGTATAGGCTCGATACGTTTGTTTTCAACACCCCAAAGGTAATAGAGCATCTGAAAATCTGCTGCCGACCGAAAGAGATAGAGTTGTTGGTACTCATACAGCACAAAGGCTCGATTGAACTTAATGGCGCTATCGCTCAGCTTTATTAGCTTATCTGCGAGACGAAGCGAGCCAGAGAGCTTAATCGTAGGGCGATCGCCTCTTTCCTCCGGCTCCTCACGCTCTATACGAATCACCACCTCTGCCCGCGGACTCATCACCTCTGTAGGAGAAAGTGGCGCAAGAGCGTACTTCGCTCTCGTCTCCATAGGCAATTCCTCGGCAAGCAAATACAGTGAATTGCGCTGGAGGATAGGCATCACTTTAGCAAATGCCTCAATCTCTTCATCGCTGGGGTAAGCGACCAAATAACTATCTAAAAAGGAATTGGTGTACCCCAAATAGTCGCCTACATCCACTATTTCGTCATTGGTAAACGCCTCATGCTGGGTGATCAGCTTATCGGCGGAGAGCCTCATGACCGACTTAGACAGCGAGCCATTTTTATTCAATTTCCCTCTATGTGGTAGAGGATAACCCAAGGTTAAGCTATCTGAATAATAACTATTCCATTCACGTATGAGGAATATCAATTGGAATCGATTGGCTTTATTGCCTGCTGGCAATATCTTCTGTGGCTGTAGCATCTGGTCTGATAGCCCAAGTTGATAGAGGGTTTCACTTGGTTTATCGAGTACCGGCACATCAGGGATGAGGACCGTATACCCCTCCTCACTATCCGCCACCAGTTCGGCTCGTTCCCGCTTCCGTCCTTTAACATGTAGCTGATCAAGTTTGTCCCTTAAGAACTCTTGCTCTAGATAATCATAATCGAAAAATCGTGGTGTCACATGCTCCGCTATATGCTTCAGAAGTGCCCTTACCTGAGGGTAAAAGGCAATAGCACCCTGTTTGTGTGCTTCGACATCGTTCCCTCGGCATGAGAATTTTATAACACGGCTATAATCATTAACTTCCAACACTACCAGCATAGGAGAGGCGGTCTTGGAAGTAACTCTCGCCATCACATAACACCTATGAAGATTGATGGAACTGTACTCAATTACATACTCATGACCTCCCATCAGCTCTTCATCTGTGGCAAATAGTCGTCTCAGATTAGCATCCATCTGCATAGAAGCTGGTAGAGGTATACACTGCCGTATTCTATTGGCTATAGGGGCCTTCCAGCTCGTAGGGTGCACATAATGCTCACCATCAAATGAAGAAATAATAGAGAGTACTCGTAGCATAGCCACCTCAGCGGCGAGCTGGTTACTGCCCATGATGGTATCAAAATAGATCGTCCCTAACACAAGATCCACAATGGCTGTGGCATTATGAGCAGAGCCAGCATTGCCCCTACGAGAAGAAATGGTAAAACCAATCCTAAGCACACCCTCGCCATGCTTCCCCTTACTCAGCGCCTTATCACGGACAAGCATTGTAGGGACGACGTCCAAGCCGAAGCTCTCTGCTATCGAAGCATCATCATACATCCCACGCTCAAAGCAATCGAGCGCAATATCCATTAATCGTGTGGTTGACCCCATCTACTAATATTCGGTAGTTATCAAATCTCTTCAGCCCCTTCGCCTTTGAGTGTCGCAAGGCGTTGCTCTCGTGCAAATGTCCGATGGGAAAGTGTCGATGACTCTATGGCTCGGAAAGCGATATCCTTTACAGTCTCCTCAGAGTTAGCCACCTTCACGCCAGCCTCTTTTAGCTGAAGCTCCATCTCACTTATCTTTTGTTGGAGCAGCTCTATCTGCTGATCCTTCAGTTTAAGTTGTCCTTCTGTCTCTTTCTTAGCAAGATCAAACTCAAAGCGATGCTCTCTATTAAGCCTCTCCTCCGTTACGGCGATAGCCCTCGTCTCAGCCTCCTCTATTTTTCCAGACAAACTCTCAGACAACTCTCTTAGTTGAGACAACTCTACTTCAGCCTCCTTCAGTATCTTCTCCCGATCAGCATACTCTCGCTCGAAAGCCTTCTTCCGCTCTTCCAAGCTCTTCTCCTCTGCCAATAGACGAGCTCTAAACTCATCCTCCTCAGCCCTTCTCCTCTGGTTTGTAGTATAGTTGTACTCTTCTTCTTCGCGCTTACGCTGGAGCGCAATATCCGCTTTCTCCTGCTTCAGCGATTCATTATGTGTATCCTTCTCACGCTTCCAGATCTCACGAGTATTTGCTATCTCAGCTTCCAGCTTCATTCTTTCCGCATCCAGCTCTTGCTGCACTTCCTCCTTACGCCTCTTTTGAGCCAATATGAGTGTAGATAGAGAGTCCGCATTGCTTTGGATGGCATACAAATCTTCTATCCACTCCTCTTTTATCTTAATTGTATCATTCAAGATACTTAGCTTATCAAAGCCCTCCTTGAGTTGTCTCTGAAGCACCGCAACAGCCTTCCCAAATTCCCCCATCACCTCCTGAGCAAAACCCTCAAGTTCCTCAATAGACAACGCTTCAGCCTTGGACACCACCTTTTTCTGTTCCACTCTCTTTTGCTCCTCCTTCGGATGCTCTAGATTTTTAGCGGTCACCTCCTTTAGAAGTGCCTCATAAGCATCCAGCATCTCCTTCTTAGTATTAGACATACTAATCTGAACTCTTTCTTCGCTCATAACAACGTGTATCTACCTTACTTTATGAATCAATAACATTCACTCTCCCCCAAAAGCAAAGCTACCAAGAATTCGAAACTTCTCCCGCATCAACTCACGTCTCCTTGCTACCGGAAGAGAATTGCCTAGCACAGTTTCTACAAACTAATCCCTAGTCGTACCCCTATTCCCTCGCCATAGGGACTTCAGTCTCTCCCGCGAGGGACTGGAGTTTATATGGGGAGAGACTGAAGTCTCTCGTGGGAGGGATTGAAACGGATAGCGCTGGGGGCTTTTAATGAGAATGTTGCACGAAGTGCCATTCTCGCCGATTTGCAAGCAAACCGGCTGAGACGTTGCACGGTGGTGAAATACAAGGCACTGAGACTGAGGCTAACGAGAGCGTACTCACGTACGTGACCGAAGCCGAATGTCAAAAGTAACGCAGTAGTTCGCCACCGTGCAACGGTCTCTTAATAGAATAGATCCCAAGCAACCCTCCTTCACACAGAAATAAAAGCTCCTCTGCCGAGAGCCAACCCCTTCCCTAAGGAAGAGCGTATGACTCTCGGCAGAGGAGCATCCACTATTACGTTCGTGTAAAATAACAACTCCCTCCTTCAGGGATTAGGAGCTTAGTTCCCTTTTATCACCTCTATAACCCTATCCAAATCCTCTGTGGTTAGTGCGGAGCCCGATGGCAGGCAGAGTCCTTGATCAAATAGCGACTCACAAACCGACCCATAAACTCCTCCTTTAGGGTGCTGGAGGGCTTTTTGATCTGCTGAATAAAACGGACAATCGGCGAATACTGGCTGCAGGTGCATGGGCTTCCATAGCGGACGACTCTCAATATTTTCGGCATCCAACTTCAGGCGTAATGCCTCACGGTCATACCCTGTCACTTCGCTGTCAATGGTTATACATGTGAGCCAGTAGTTGCTATCAAAGTCCTCTGAGGGAGCACTCATCACAGTAATACCAGGCACGCCCTTGAGTTGCTCCTGATAATAAGCATGATGATGCCTACGAGCATCTACATGCTCCTGTAGTACCTCCATCTGACCTCGTCCGATCCCTGCGCTGATATTAGAGAGCCTGTAATTATAACCCACGTGCTCATGCTGATAGTGTGGAGCATTCTCACGGGCTTGAGTGGCGAAGAACATCACGCGCTTTGCCTCTTCTTCCGAATGAGTGACCAGTGCTCCACCACCAGAAGTGGTGATAATCTTATTGCCATTAAATGAGAGCGCCCCATACTTCCCAAGCGTACCGCACTTGCGCCCCTTATAAACCGAACCGAGTGCCTCTGCAGCATCTTCTACAACAGGTATATCGTACTCAGCAGCCACGGCTAGGATTTCATCCATCTTGGCAGGCATGCCATAGAGGTGTACAGGGATAATGGCTTTAGGCACCTTCCCTGTTACCTTGATACGATCTTCTATCGCTCTACGAAGAGCGGGGGGACACATATTCCAAGTGCCCTCTTCACTATCCACAAAGACGGGCTTGGCCCCCTGGTACTTTATTGGGTTGGCGCTAGCCGAGAAGGTAAAGCTTTGGCATATCACCTCATCTCCAGCCCCTACCCCAAGCATCACCAGCGCCAAGTGTAGCGCCGCTGTACCGGCAGAAAGCGCAACGACAGATAAGCCCCCTACCAAGCCCCCTAACCCCCTAAAGGGGGCATCACCAGTTTCGGTCAGTATCGTATATAATACGTGAGCGGGATTGGAGAGAACTTCTTTGTTAGTGAAGCGGATGACTCTGTATCCTTGCTGCATAAGCCATTCTTCCCGTGTTTTATCACTCTCCTGCTGGGTCAAGTCTTCGTGGTACCCTCCATCTATCTCGATTATAAGCATTTTATCCAAGCAGACGAAGTCCACGATAAACCGACCAATTATATGCTGACGGCGAAACTTATAACCACCTAGTTGCTTACCAGACAATAGCTCCCACATGATGCTTTCAGCCTCTGTAGGGTTATTCCTATGATATATAGCCCTCCTTTTTAACTCATCATAATACGCAAGATCAGCCGAGTGCAATACTCCCCCTTTAGGGGGCTGGGGGGCTGAGGCTGCTAAATACGCCTTGAGATCTGCCTCAAAGGCATTCACATTAGGTCCCAATGGCACCACCCAATTAGTGTCAAACGCCTCCTTTATATACTTCTGCTCGTTACCGCCCATCTCAGCAAGCGAGAGCCATATTCTCTTCTTTTCCATCATATTTCTATCACTTTATCACTGTTTTATATGATTGCTTTGGATGTCTAGGCATATCAGGATAAGAGTACTCCAGCAAGCCCAAATCAAGAAGCCTCTTCAAATATTGATCCTGAATGTACTTGTCTCCTCTTTTCAATAACAGAGATAGTTCATAAGCTGAAAACGCCCTCTCCGCACACATATCCAGGATAATCTGTTTCACTTCGTCAGGAGACGTCCTTTTCTTTAAGTTTGTTATCTGATACTGAAGTTTTATCGGCAGACTCTGCAGTAAATCTATCGCCATACTATCTGGTATGCTAACCCCGTTATCTGGTATGCTAACCCCGTTATCTGGTATGCTGGCCTCGTTATCTGGTATGCTGACCTCGTTATCTGGTATGCTGGCCTCGTTATCTGGTATGCTAGTTACAAACTTTAGCCCAGCAGATTGTTTTGCACCACAAGCGGATGTGAATTGGTCAGATGGTAGATAATACACCCCACGACTTTTTCCTTTTGATATGAGTAGCCCCATATCACAAAGCTTCTTCAGATCACTAGATGCCTTAGCAACACTTACTCCACTCACTTGTCTGTATGTAGAGTTATCCAAAGCTCCAATCTCTCTCAGCACTACCAATCCTAATTTCTGAGCGTCCGTCAAATCGTAGTTGATAAATAATGAAAGCCACTCTATATCTATCGGAGATAATAGGTTATGCATCATCAATCGCAATGTAAAGGAATTACTCTCTCTATTTGACTCAAAGAGGGGCGGTAGCATCTGTTCCCCTTTCATCAATCTTTGCATCGTGCGAAATCCAGACCCCTTTGTCTCGGCTAGATTTGTCTCATGAAAGATAGCTGCTATTAGAGGATTTCTATTGATTGATAGAGGTCTCCCGATTTCCTCCTCAGGCTTGAGAGAATATCCAGCATTTCTAATCTCAATACGATTAGGATATCTCAATATTTGTGTGGGGCTATTTACCTTGTATGACCGGTGCATAATAGCATTTACCACAGCCTCTCTGATGACTTGTTGTGGCATAGATGGCTTGGCAATAGCCTGCACCTCTCCCTCTGGAAGTTGAAAGGCTTTAGGAAGCCCCTCCATAATATAGTTCACGACACGAGAGATCAATTCTATAGCAGAAAGTCTGATATCAATCGTTTCAAACCTATTGTCTGGATCCTCCACCCACTCAGTCGTTGGGATAGAGATGTAGTCCACACGTATCATCGGAGCCAAGCGACGGAGGGCTTTACTACTACCAAAGACTATCAAACCAGCGACAGTCAGTCGCCATACCCCTCGATCATCCTTATTGATACAACCTAATGCATACAATAGATCTTCGTCCGAATAGGTTAGCTCTTCAGCATCTGGATTTACTTCCCGCCTATACACCCTATATCTATTAAGAGCCTCATCGCTAATATCTGCAAGCGAAGAGTCTTGGATAAGAGTACTGTCATACTTAGTCTCATTACCATAAAAGACGGGCAAGTCTTCTTCTGTACACTTGATATCTGCAGACGAAACGCGACGATAAGCGCCACTAGGCAAACCATTCTTTTTGAAATATAGTGGCTTAGCTGATAATGGCAACTCATCAACCTCAATAGCAATGACTTCTTTACCCTGAACGTCTTGTATAGTAATGCGAGGGCGTATAGGAATATTGAATACTGTCGCACAGCTCGTAGTGAGATCTTTCTGAAGTTTATCAGGCTCTCGTATACCCACTATATCATACTTAATAGACCCATCAATTTCTATTTCGTCAATACCCAAGAGGATAATACCACCATTGAGATTAGGTTCATTAGAAAACGAACATACACTCTCCATAGTAGCTCTAGACACCTCACTACCCCTTTTGACCTCAAGTTTAGAAGTCTCCTGAGTACAATTGAGTTCTGCTATTATTTTTGATATATCTATGTTTGCCATACGTACACCAAAATATTAATGTCTGTGACCATTCACGAGATCCTTTACTATAGGGTGTCAGGGCGAGTAAGCGTAGGAAAGCCCCCTTTAGGGGGTGTGGGGGCTAACCCCCTTCCGCCCCGTACAGACCCACTTGCCAGACGAATTCAGAATACTATCCGGACAAATAGCCATGAGAGACACCCTATGTATCCAGCTATCTCCAAAATCATACTCATAAAGAATGTTGCCTCCAGCTTCATCGTTGAAGTACTCCGAAAGTATTATCTTATGAGGTTCCACTTCGTGCATTTCTCTTCTTTTTGCAAAGGCTCCACCTAGCTCCACTCTAATACTTTGTAGTACTTCACTCATCAATAGGTCTTCTTCACGATCACGCTCTTCATCGACCTCCATAATCTCAATCGTAGGCTTTTTCAGCGAGTCCGTAAAACGATAAAGATGTGTACCGCTCCATCCGAAAACATCTTGTATCACGTGGTGTAGCTCCATGAAAGTATAATCGCTGGGGACATATACCTCACGCCACACAGGGGGATTCTTAATCCCTAGAATTTGAATCTTAAACTTATATACCATAATTCATCTATGTCATTCTACTTGTAAACTCCTTGCCCTTGACTTACCTCTCCACCCACCATTCTCTCAAAGCCATAATCGCCAATATGATTAGACACTTCAGTTCTGCTATCAATTGTAATGGCAAATACAAGACACACTCTTACAAATCCACTTTATGATCAGACTGGTAGATGAAGTAACCGCCTCGATCACTGTTTTGGTTACAGGTTGAATGGCTCCATAGAGGTCTGCATCTACCACAAAATCATAATCTGAGGGGTGGCGTACGATGGATTCGACCCGTTCTCGGGTCTCTTCGCACAGAAAAATAGACGCCCGAATGTTTCCGTGTGAGATGTTTCTACTTAGAGAGAGTAAGTCGTTCTCTTAGTCTGGTTACCCAACTATTGAAATGAGGACACTTTGTCAGCATCGCTTGAATTCCTACCTCAATAGCTATGATAGACCCGTCAACGACTTTACTGTATTCAGGATAAATGCCTAATATTCTTTTAGATGGAGCCTTTTGAGGAGAGGAGTTGATATCTTCTGGATTAGGAAAAAGGTCTGATAATTCTCCAAGCTTTCTGCTTTCTTGCTCCTGTAAATACATCTCAAATCCACGTTTATTGGAAAAGAGAAGAGCCTCATACTCGTGAAGTTGGATGTAAGGAATAAACCTATCGTTTCTGATTGCCATTTCGAGATGTTTCTCCAGTGCTAACACCTTGGATAAATCTCCATTTAGTTGATTATAGCTTGCCGTGAGATTAGGAACCTTGGGAAACTTGAAGAAATCAACCATCGTACTGACTATCGTGTCTGTACTCTCATTCCTCAGAACCTCGTTTATTTTGTTGATGAACTTATCGTAGCTAACATTTCCTCCCTTGTGTCCCTTACTTGTGGGTATGAGCGTCCCTCTAACATCGAAGACATTCCCCTGATTATATAAGTATAGACTAAGCACGTTTTCCACAAAGGACTGTTCACTTTGCCCTTCGCATATAATCATGAGTCTTTTCATCTTACTTGTCCTCCAATTATATGCTTTTCCCAGAGATCACCCGTAGCATAGTCTTCAATCCATTTAGAGAGCTTTGTCTCATCCAATTTATTGAATGTGCTCTCTCCATCTATTTGATCTACAGTGATTATCTCTTCTGGGGCGAAGAGATTAAGGAGATTAACAGACTGAGTGGCAATGATGATTTGAGAAGAAAAAGAGGCTTTCCGAATGAGTTCGTAGAGCATCTTTACTGCTGTGGGGTGTAGCCCTAACTCTGGCTCATCTATCATAATGACATCGGGGAGGTCAGGCTGCAAAAGTAAAGTACTTAAGGCAATAAACCTGAGTGTGCCGTCTGAAAAATCAGAGACATCAAAGTACTCGTCACTGTTCAGAGCTTCCCACTCTAGAGATATTTGATCCTTATTGAGCCGATTCGGAATCAGACGAAAGGAATGAAAAAAAGGAGCTACGAGCTTAGTAATGGCCTCAATTTTTATAAAATCCTTTGGTGCTGTTTCTTGAATCCGGTATAGGTATGCCGCGAGGTTCCCTCCATCGGCATCAAGGAAGACGTTATCGTTAACTTTCGCTGATGATCGCAATGGACTATTAGGACTTGTGTCGTGGAAATGGTAGACTCCGAAATTAGAAAGATAACGCTTCACATAATCTCTAACTCCAGATGCCTGCCCCTTTCCTGTTTTCAGGTCAGACTCCAATACATCCTTGTCTACTTCCCAACTCTTCCAGTTCTTTAAATCTTCAATAGGCTTATCGTAATTCCAAGAGACTCGACTTTCGGAGATGCTGAGCTTACCTTGTTCGGTGGGAACCAGTGAAAATTCAAAACCATTACTTGCGTTAAAAACGATTTGTCCTCTAATGGCATCCGTCTGTTTGGAGCTCTTGTGAAGTAAGTGGTTGCTTCCTCCCTTTTTAACAGAGAATGATCCTAACTTTTGATTGTAAATAGAATGGATAAGCTCAAAGAATGAGAGAAAATTACTTTTCCCTGAGCCATTCGCCCCGATAAGCACATTGACTGCACCGAGTTGCAGCTTACAGTCTCGGATCGATTTGTAACCAGATATTTCGATATAATCAATCATAAGTCAAATGTACGAAATATATTGAGACTGTTGAAAAAGTCAACAGTCTCACAAGATTGCGAGCGAAAGCAAGCAAGAATGTCTTGACTGGGCAGAATGGATGAAGTGTAAGGCACTAAGGGTGAGGTCTGAAGGGAGCATACCTATGTATGTGACCGAACCGAAGGTCGCCCATAGGCAAGCCGAATCCCGCAAGCAACGCAACAATTCGCCATTATGCAATAGTCTCCTATTGGATTCAATTGAACACACGGCTATATATGAGGGGCGAAAGAATCTCATATGAGAATCAAAAGAATTTCATATGAGAATCGATTGAATCTCGTATGAGAATCAAAAGAGTATAATATGACTTCCAAAGAACCCTTTCCTCTCGCTTCTAAATACTATATACCTTTTGAGCGAATACTATATACGTTTTGGCGAAAAGGTATATACGTTTTTGAGGTTTCTGATATATTAGTCTCTAAATGCTTCTATTTAGACGATTACTTTATGGTCTGACTGATAGATGAAGTAACCGCCTCGATCGCTGTTTTTGGTGACAGGTTGAATGGCTCCATAGAGATCTGCGTCTACCACGAAATCATAATCTGAGGGGTGGCATACGATGGGTTCGACCCTTTCTCGGGTCTCTTCGCACAGAAAATAGACACCCGAATGTTTCCGCTGTGAAACCACAGGCGGCGTAAATTGCCCGCATGCCACTTCCACAACCGCATTGACAAAGTCGTAACCAGTAGAAAGTCGCACAAGGTCAGCACTGATAAAACCTCCTCCCATTCGGGGACCTACCTCTATGATATACGGAACCCCATCGGAATCCATCTTTACTTCCGTATGGCATGCCCCATACCCAATCTGTAGAGCAGAGAGTGTGTCGAGTGTGAGCGTCTTTATTGCCTCCCATTGTGTGGAAGTTAGATCGGCCGGCTGGTGGTGTTCCAACTCTACAAAGTGTGGAGCCCCGGTCGTTACTTTGTCGGTAATCTGGAGGAGATAATGCTGACCCTCAAAAGATATTGTCTCCACACTAAACTCTCTACCCTCGATAAACTGCTCCACAATAGCCGTTTTCGATGGCGACCATTCGTATGCCTCTTTAAGTGCTTTTTGAAGCTCCTCGGGCTGATGCACCAAGTTAATTCCACGACTACCGCCATTATCCACTGGCTTAACAATTACTGGTAGCGGAATATCAATTCCCGTTGCTGTACTTTCTGAGAGTATTTGAAACTTAGGGATAGAGAGCCCTGCCTCTTTCATACGATGACGCATTGTATATTTATTTTTGGTCAACGCCTCACTCTCTGGAGAGTTGCAGGGCAAGCCAAGTCCACGAGCAATGTAGTAGACGTAAGGCAGTGCAGACTCTATCAAAAAGGAAGTAACCCCTTGCACCTCTTCTTTTCGACAGATTTCCAAAATCTTGTCTTTTTCGGTAAAAGAATATGGGTAAAACTTCTCTGCGTACCGATCAGCTGCGATGTGATCATCTTCTGCGCGACCAAAGGCAATGATGGTGTGACCGTCTTCTACCGCCTGTTTGTAAAAAGTCAGGTATTGGTAGTTTGCTCCAAGAACTGCTATTTTCATAATCTACTGAGCTCTATATAGTGGAAAGAATGTACTGCTTTGATTAAAATCGGGGTCTTCCTCACTTCTTAGCCGCACCAACTTGTGATACATCTCTGGATCAACAATATCGTAACCGATGGAAAATTGGTTGGCTGAGTTTTTATTGAAAGCTTGCTTGAACTTAAAGAGGGGGTCTTCACCCGATCCGACTCCTCCGCCCAAGTGAAAGGTCTTAAAGCCTCGCTCTGCGCCACAACACGCTACTGTATAGAGAAGCAAGTTGGAGGGACTGAGAGAGCGATACTCATACACTGAGCCGGAGAGGTGGTAGTGCATCCGACTATTGGCGTAGAGGATGATAGCTATAGAGATAATCTGCCCATCCTTGAGTGCATAAAAGATGGTGTAATTATCACTTAGCTCATCGTTAAGAGCTTCATAAAACTCGGGCGAAAAGTAGTAATATTCATCAGCATTATCTCCATCCATCGTCTTACTATAGATGGATCTAAACTCAGATAACAGCTCTTTGCCTTTGCCCTCTTCTATGATAACGTCGCTTTTGATGGCTTTACGGATTGTAGTCCTATTTTTTCCCAGTAAATTATCCCAGATGTCCTCCTCGGTAGTAAGGTCTATATGGATCGTTTTACCCAAATCAATAATGGTAGAGTAATTCTCTAAGATGTGGGCATTATGGAGTATTGGATGATATCGATAGAAAACAGATATGACCTTCAGATCTTTAAGGCAAGCGATGTAGTCGGCATAAAACTTATCAAGTTGCTCTTTAGAGGTCTCCCCCTCAAAAATAAATCCACCATAACCATAAGGAGTGATGGCATCGAAGTAAGTCTCTTGGGGTAATCGCTCCGCAAAGATAGGGATCTGAGCAATATCTCGTAGCATCAGCACACATATACCTCTCAGCCCCTCACTCTGGTAATACAATAGCATTGGATCTCCATCGCCATGCAAAGCAAATGGAGCCACGTAACCATAGAGATAATAGACATCGTAGACAGCAAAGGACTTAACAATATCGTCCCACTCTTTTCGATTTTTATTGTTAAAGACTTTCATTCTCACAGTGATTTAACCATTTCTATTCTTGTGGGGGTATAACCCGAGGTTTTAAGAGTATGCTCCATCACTTCATTGAAAACCGCATAGTGTGTAGCCATCTCAATGCAATTGAGTTCTCTTGCTTTACTTTCAGCAACGTCAAAAGATTTTTTTCCGAATCCTTTTCCTTTCGCTTCTTGCAAGAAATATATCGAACGAAGGTTCCATCTCTTCCTATTTATGAAGTTAGAAATATAGCCCCAATAGTAACCATATAGTTTGGTTTCGTCTCTGAGCCCCCAGAAGAATGTGTTACCAGAAGTAAGATGTATCTCAAGTTCATTGACTTTTGACTCAACAAAAGACCAAGGTATATCCCAATCAGGATAGTGATACGTAATCATCAAATCCCGTTCCATTTCTATGAGCTGTTGCTTATAGGGTACAATCTCGTCCCATTTCATCCAGCCTTCAAGTAATTTTTGTTCGTTCATCATAATCTCTCTAAGATGCTAATAATATGTTCCATTTCTGCTGTACTATATCTCTGGTCGATAGGTATACACAAGAGATTACTATAAAGTAAGTCTACGGCTTTACTTGTTGTTGGCGCATTTTGAGCCTTTGCCCATACGATAGGGGCAAAGATATTGTGATTCGCCAATGTTTTTTGTACGGCCTCTCGCTCTTTAATACATAATACTGGGAGATAAAGAGGTGTAACACCTTCCGCGAGCATAAGGAATAGCGGGACAACAGAGGTTATATTCTTTAGTCCCTCAAGAAGCGTAGTATAGTTGCTTCTCCTACGTCGTATAAGCTCTAGTATATCTAAGTTGGACTGTATCTTTAGAGAAGTTGGCGTAATCGAAAAAAAACATTGCTGAGAGGATAATCGCTCCTCAGCTTGGCGATAAAGTTCTAAGAAGTCACTTTTATTACCTTCTCCACACTCTATGTAGTTATTTTTTAATAGAGATGCTTGCACTTTTAGTGACTCCAATGTAGTATCATATATGGTTTCTTGAGGTCTTTCAATCTGTATCTTATTTGATCTATATGACAAGAAAGCTCCATCTGGCACACCACACCACTTTCTAATACTTGCAATATGAAAGTCTGCGTTGCTTTTCTCCTTAGAATACAAAGTTTGAGTGCAATCTTCTATTGTGATGACACCTTGCTCTCGTGCGAAATCAATCACTTGATCTATCTCCTGAATGGTATTGAACCCAAAGTATCGATGAAATAGAAAAACAGACGGCTTGACCTTTGTGAGAGTTTCCATCAAGTCGTCAGCTGTAGTCGTTAAGCTTTCATCTACGTCATACCCATATAGCTTATATTCAGTCTTTATAAAAGGCTCTAATACAGACCAACAGGTAAAAGAAGGGACTAAAGCTACCTTTCGATCAGTCACATCAATTGCACTAGATCGAAGGATTAGCTCAATAGCCTTCCTGCCCGAAGATAACCAAACATATTCACTATCAGATAAGCCAAACGAGCTTAAGGTAATCTGCTTAGTCTCTTGTATCAACTCAGATGGATTTATCCAAAAGTTGCTACCTATTTCTTTTTTCATCTCTTCTCTTCTTTTATTATCTCGAGAACTTTCGGCAGAAAGCCCAAATCGTCTATATCTTTCATATCTCCTTGTCCAGAGCCAACATTGTCTCTCTTGAATACCTTCATAATGGTGAGCCAAACAATCTTTACATCAAGAGCCAAAGAATAGTGGTCTACATACCACACATCAAGTTCAAACTTACGACTTAACTTAAGGAGATTACGACCATGTACCTGTGCCCACCCTGTTATACCAGGTCTAACGTCATGCCGTCTTTTTTGCTCGGAGTTGAATAGACGAAGATATATAGGTGTGAGGGGACGGGGACCTATAAATGACATATCTCCTTTAAGCACATTCCAGAGCTGGGGAAGTTCGTCCAGTGAAGTCTTGCGGACAAAGCGTCCCACCTTGGTCAAGCGCTGAGCATCGGGCAGAAGATTGCCCTCTGCATCCCTTTCGTCCGTCATACTCTTAAACTTATAGAGCTTGAATATCTTCTCGTCCTTACCAGGACGCTCCTGTGTGAAGATAGCTCCAGCCCCTTTATTGGCAATCGTGAGCCACACCCACACCACCAAGAGCAACGGCGACAGCACCACGAGTCCCACCAATGCCGCCACAAAATCCAACACCCGCTTTATATACCGTCTATACATCTTTTATTGTTATCTATCATATGAAAAAGCAAGATCCTATCACCCTCACTCCTTACTGTAGCTGCTCTAAAGTCTCTATCCATTGACCGAAATGCGGGCATCTTTTTTTAAGTTCGTCTATCCCCACAGAGCTGGTAATTTGCGCTCCTACTTGTGGCTTATTGTATCTATATTTCCCTTCAAAAGCCTTAATCAGCCTTTTAGAGGGAGCCGTATCCTCCCCTTGATTAACCTTTTCTGGTTCATTATTCAACTGTTCTAACTGCTGTTGCAATTGTTCAATACCCCTTCTAGCCTCAGGGTATTCTTTGAGAAGCAGAGGTAGTCCACACAAGACTAACGCTTCAAACTCATGAAGTTGTATGTATGGAATGAAGGACCCGCAGTCCAATGCCTCCCTAATGCTTTGTTCTAGGCATTGAATCGCTAAATAAGGATCATGTATTTGAGCACACTTCCCAAAGCCTGGGTAATCCGTCGGTAGCTTATAGTAGTCTACCATCATAGAGTAGTAGTGTGTATGATACCCATCCTTTCTATTCTGGGCTATAACAAGCCTCAATTCATTCTTAAGTTGCTCAAAAGAGATAGCCCCTCCGACACATCCACTTCGGCGATTTGTAGTCAACACAATCGTCTTAGTTACGATGTTGAACCTTCTTAAGTATGGGGATAAAACAGTTTGAACAAACCGTTCCTCAGTTTGTCCTTCACAAAGGATATGCAATACAATCTGTCCCATTACGGTTTTCCTCCTAGAACATTTTTCCCCCATAGCTCACTCAGGGTATATTGCTCCAGCCACTCACCGAGCCCCTCCTCACTCAGCTTGGTTACAACAGACGATTGCGAGTGCTCATCATACTCTACAATAGAAATTTCATCTGCAGTGAACTGATCCATGAGCAGAGGGGATTGCGTTGCAACCAAAACTTGTGCATGCAACGAAGCATCTTTGATCATCTCTGATAGCTGAACGATCGCAGAGGGGTGCAGGCCTAACTCAGGCTCATCAACAATGATGATGGGAGGCATCATCTTCGGAGGCTGGAGCAACAATGTTGCCAATGCGATAAATCGAATAGAACCGTCAGAAAACTGATCCGGAAAGAAGATGTAATCATTTGCTGATTGATCTCGCCACCTGAGGAGGACGTAGCCTTGATCGTTCGGGGCTAAATAGAAATCCGAGAATTGCGGTACCACACTCCGCACATATGTGATAATTCTCTTATAGTTCTCGGGGAAAAACTCTTTTAGTCTATAGAGGAATGCCGCCAGATTATTCCCTTGAGCCTGAAGATAATCTGAAAACTCCTTACGTACAGCTTGACGTATAGGAGCCGTAGAGGTGGTATCGTGAAACTGGTATACCTTACAGCCAGAAAGAAGCTTCCGGATAACAATAGCCGTCCTATCCGTAGTGTCAAGAAGAGCAGACTCTTGAAATTTTGCCTTTAGAGAAGTTTTGTAAGGCGTAGCGCTTTCCTTTTTTGTGTACTCCAATTCCTCCGAAACAATAATGAGATTGTCTGGAGAGGCATAGGAAAGAGAGAATGAGTACTTATCACTTATTCCTTTATTACTCCAAAAAAGGTCACCCTTTATAGTATCTGTCACCTTGGAGCCATAATGTAAGAAGACTTGAGCAGAACCATTTCTTGCCACATACTCCTGAAAGCTGCCAGACATCATAAAGCTTAGCATCTTAAAGAAGCTGACGACATTGCTCTTACCAGCACCATTGGCTCCCATAAGGATATTGACATCTCCTAAGTCAAGGTGAATACCCTGATCATTAGAAAACGACTTAAACCCACTAACGTTGAGGTGCTTCAATTTTAGCTTATCTGCCATATCTTCAAGATTCAATCGATTTTTAATCTGGATATAAAGATACCATTTCCAAACGTTTCTACTCCTATTTAAGAGCAAGGGAAAAGCATCTAGCTCCCTTAGAGAATGTTGCACGAAGTGCCATTCTCGCCGATTTGCAAGCAAATCGGCTGAGACGTTGCACGGTGGTGAAATACAAGGCATTGAGACTGAGGCTGACGGGAGCGTACTCACGTACGTGACCGAAGCCGAATGTCGAAAGTAACGCAGTAGTTCGCCACCGTGCAACAGTCTCCTTATTGGCAATCGTGAGCCACACCCACACCACCAAGAGCAACGGCGACAGCACTACCAGCCCCACCAATGCCGCCACAAAATCCATCACCTGCTTGATATACCGTCTATACATACTCACATTCATCTATTTTCTATTTACTCGTTTCTCCGCTTCACGATAGAGTGCCAGTGTAGCCTCCCAGATGTCACGAGCATTGTAGCGAGAGGTAATCAGATGGCGAGCGTTGCCAGCTAAGCGTCCCACATAGTCAGGATCTAACAGCAACTTACGCATCGCACCTGCCAATGCTTCTGCATCGCGTGGCGGGATGATGGTTCCGTTCTCGCCTTCTATAATGATTTCGTTTGATCCATTGATGTCTGTCACGATGCTTGGCAGCCCCATTGCTCCAGCTTCAAGTGGCACATTAGGGAAGCCTTCTCGATAACTAGGGAATACTAAGGCATCAGACATCGCATAGAAAGGTCGGACATCATTTTGCGCCCCGACAAAGATAATCCCTTCACCTCTTTCTATCTCGGATGCGGTCTCAGGGAGTATCGGATTCTGGTCATCTTCTCTTTCCCCCACTAGGAGCAACTTGCAAGGACGTACTTCCTGCACTGCTCTGAATGCTCGAACAAGCTCGTTGATTCCTTTATCTCGATTAAGTCTCCCTACAAAAACGAATACGAAATCACCCGAAGAAATGCCAAACCTCTCTCTGAAAGTTTCTTGCGCCTCTACGCTGTAACGACTAGGATCAAAAACCTCTTCATCTAATCCCTTTATACTCCCATTGAGCAAGACCCTAAGAGGCTTCTTAGTGATATTGTAATTGATAAGATCTTTTCTTACACCTTGTCCCTCAGGGATAATGCGCGTAGCACACCTGCATAGGATACGATCCATCAGGATAAGCACCTTCTGCTTAAAGCCTGTGGCTGTGGGGAAAATAAGCCCCGTATAAGTATGTATGCGAATAGGTACTCCCGTCAGCCAAGCTGCTATCATAGAGAGCAAACCCGCCTTTGGGGTCATAGAGTGGACGATGAGTGGCTTTTCTTTTTCGAAGAAAGTGATGAGAGAGAAAAGCGACTTGACGTCCTGCCATAGAGAGATAGCACGAGCCATCTTCACCTCGTGCGTACGCACTCCCTCAGCCACGGCTACATCATGAAGTCGCTCTGCGCCACTGGCTACAGCCACCACCTCATATACTCTATTGTAGAATCCCAGTTGTCCCTCTAAAAAGGAAAGCGAATCTGACACTGTCGCCAACCGAATCAGCTTACTCTTCGCCATGCTCCCATCTATTGTTTATGTATTGCCCCGGATTATTATATGAGAGAACCTTTGCAGGGACACCGCCTACAGTTGCATTCTCCGGCACATCTTTTACCACAACGGCGCCTGCTCCTATGGAAGAATTATTCCCAATGTGAACACCTCCAACGATGCAAACAGATGGACCGACATACACATTGTCTCCAATAGTGGCCGCCTTGCCACGGTTTGTTCCAACAGTTGAGAACTGACTCATATTTACATTATTGCCAATGGTGGCAGACCAATTGACAACTAATCCTACGCCATGCCCAATATAGAATCCATAACCTATCCTCGCCTTTGGATTGATCTGAATATGGTAGCGCTTCTGTAGCCTCCAGACTATAAAGAAAAAGAAAGGGTACAAGAAATCCCTGCGAGCTGCAAACCGCATCCAAAAAGTATAGGTAAAGCCGTTGTACCTGCCGATAAGAGCAGTTAAGGTTATCCTTAAGAATGAATGTTTGTACCCTCCCCCCGTATAGCGATGATAGTCTGAGCGTATCAGTTCGATAGTCTTATTCATCATTTTTTGTTATTCCGACTTATGAATATAGAGTTTGAGCATATTATCGACCATCGATTGTACACTAAAGTCCTGACATCTTTGGAGACTATGCTCAGAGAGCTCTTGAAACAAGTCATCATCTTGAAGTGACAACACCTTTGAGGCTAGTTCGTCAGCATCTCCCGTTTCGAATAGAAGTCCATATCCCTTTACGATCTCGGCGAGTCCGGATACATTTGATGCGATGACCGGCTTACCCGCAGCCATACCCTCCACAGCTGTAAGTCCGAACCCCTCCCAATGAGACGACTGAATGACAATATCCGTTTGATATAATCTCTATATAGCATCTATACGCTCTTTAATTAGTTTTATTCCTTTTTCTGTCGTCTTATAGGCTTGGTTTGGGTGATTAGCCTCTTCGTGAATGTTCTTATGTTCGGAGTTCCTGATCTTATGTTCGGAGCTTCTATGCTGTTATTTTCTAAACTACACGTCTGCACTTGCATCTTCTTTTAGTAGCGACTGGTACATTTCAAGGGTGGCTTGCCAGACATCCTCTTGCTTGTACCTAGTGGCGATCATCTCGCGGGCTACTTCGCTCATCTCCTTTGTCTTATCTCTATCTTCATAGAGCTTTTTCATCCCTTGGTAGAGCGCTTCGCTATCTTGCTTCGGTACTATATAGCCATTTTTCCCTTCAATAATGATCTCATTGCACCCATTGATGTCGGTCACCACTGAGGGAAGACCCATTGCCCCAGCTTGTAGCACCACGTTGGGGAACCCCTCTCGGTAGCTACCAAAGGCAAAGGCGTCAGAAGCCACCAGCCATGGTCGAACATCAGTCTGCCAACCAGCCTGGTATATGTTGGGGTTGGAGTCTAGTTTTGCTGATGTGGCATCGGGTAGGGGGTCTAGCTCAGGCTCCGTAGAACCAACCAGTAATAGTCTACAGGAGGGATGCTCTTGATTTAATCGTTCGAAGGCATCCACCAACTCAATCATACCCTTGTCCCTAACGATACGTCCTATGAAGACAAATATGAAATCACCACCGATCTGAGCCCTTAGTTCTTGAGCTGTCCCTTGGATCTCTGGAGTCCGATTAAAGTATTCAAGGTCTATTCCATTGATATTGCCATTATGTATCTTTTGTAGCGACTTATTAGTGATCTGCTCCCGAATCAATGTCTTTTTAACCCCCTCGCCCTCTGGGATCACCTTAGTAGCACAGGCACAAGTAATGCGTTCCATTGTTTTGAGTAGCCACCTAAATGTGCCAGTAGCAGTCTCAAATCTCAGCCCCGTAACTGTGTAGATGCGGTGAGGTACCCTGCACCACCACGCAGCCATCATTCCGAGGAGTGACCCTTTCGGAGTATTGGCATGTACTATATCAGGCCGTTCTTTTCGTATCACTCGGATGAACTCAAGCAAAGCCTTAAGATCATTGCTAATACTAATCGGTCTAACTAGGTCAGGTACCACGATTGTCCTGATTCCTTCAGTCTCGGATGCCTTTTTTGACCGCTCTATAGGTGCCCCTGAAATGCCTATGACCTCATATCCATGCTCCCTTAAATAGCGTAGCTGTCCTTTGATGAGACCAAAAGTCCCTGCACTCGTAACAACTCTTAATAGTTTGTTATTTTTATTCTCGGTTCCCATTACTGGACTATCGACTTATGATGTTTTCTGATTTGTTGGAAAGCTTAATGCTTTTTTGGCTTTAGACTTATTCTCGTAGGATGATAGTATTGAACACACCAATATAGCAGGAATGAAATTGGCTCGGTGTCTCATTGCCGTGCCAGCAGTAGAGGTGCCTAATGAATACATTGCAATGGATATCCACACACCTAGCATTATGATATGAACAATACTCCTACTACTAGGGTTGGCTTTAGGTCTCTTCTTACTACTTGGGTAGTATATTGCCCAAAACATCCATAAAATGATAGCACTGTCCAACAGGAAAGAAATAATATCTCCCATTCCCCTCCAATTCCATGGCATTGGAGAGAATAAAAAATACAATATCTTTAGAGGTAGGAATAGTAGTAGTTTGGGTATAGAATCTGTATTGACGCCAACTAAATAAGCACTACCTGCGTCAGATGATTCAATTGATGCTTTATCAAGCAGGGCCTCTGTTGAACTCACGCTGTCTGGATTAAGTAGGAAGTTGAGGTAGGAAGTGGCAATGCCAGAGCTGATTAATACCACAAAGAAAACTAATGCAAGGGGGATAGCTACTATGAGCCTTTTGCTAAACTTTAACTTTCCACTAGATCGCTGATAAGAGGCAAATACAATCATAAATCCGAGGGCTACACCCAGCATGCCCGAGTGCATTACAGAGGAAAGTACGATGAAAAATAGAGAGAGTACCATAGACAAAGTTTCTCCCTCCCTTAACCATTTCAAAAGATAGTACATAGATATGGTAAAGGTTGAAATGATAATGGACTCTCTCAATAGAATGGATGATAAAATCACTTGGTTGGGCATCAATGCTAAAATCCACATTGCTGCGATAACTCCCTTTTTTCCTACTTCAAGTAGCCTCATGCTTTTATAGGTATATACAAGCGTTGTTATTCCTAAAACCACATTAATATACTGAGCAAAAAGCCTTTGAGGGCCAATTAATTTAAATAGATAAGTTAGAAACACCGTATAATTTGTTAAATACAAATGGTTTCCCGATGACCTACTAATATTATTTACTGCAATTCTATAGAAGGTCTCTGTATCTGCTCCACTATGGATAATAGGAATACCACTATAATCTAAGAACAATAAGAGTAAACGTAGCACATAAGCTACAAAAAAAACAATTACAATACTTGTTCTATATTTCTTAAGCAAGTATACTAACCCTACTATGGAAATAAAAATAATTCCAATAATAGAGTATATCTCACCAATTTGCGAGACGTCAAAAAAAGCCCCCCAAAAAATTAAATACAAGCAAAGAAAAACAACAACTATCACTTCAAAAATAGGCTTCTTGGATAAGAAAAAAGATTATGCAATATAGAATCTCTTTCTTACTTTACTCTTATAATAATTCATAAGTCGTACCGCATTTTTCTTACCGAAAATACTTATAAATAAATTTGCGAGCCTAACTTTTTTATTCGTATCATACTTTCGCAACCAATCGTACTCCAAAATGGTATTTTTTTCTTTCTCAGAAAAATAATTTAAATCAGTTAAAAGTAAGAGGTATTCGTAAGCCATATACCCCAGTAGAACCACTGCAAATTCGGAGGTATCGTATCTATATTTATCAGATAACTCTACCACAATCTTTAGAAGACTTATAGAGCCCTTCCTTTTTGTAACAGAGTTATCATTTCCTTGATCGTATACATAATAATAATCATTAATACAAACAAAATTATTTGCATGTTTAGTCATTTGCAAATACCAAAGAATATCCTCACCTGTATAGCCCTCTCTAAAGAAAAGGTTATGTTTTAATAAAAACTCTTTCGAGATTATCTTATTACATGGGCTATTAGGAAAACTTCCAATCTTTAGTAATGCCTTCTGTTTGTCTATAGATTTACTCGATGGTGCTACAGCTACTTCTGGATAGGCGACAGACTTTATGTATTTATTAGTATTAGGATAGTATGTAAATAATCCACAAACTATGAAATTAATCTCTTTATTATCCTCAAGAATAGCAATGTATTTTGTCAAATAAACTTGGTCTGTCCAATAATCATCACTATCCACAAAAATTATATAGTTGCCTCTTGCTATTTTGAGACCCGAATTGCGTGCAGCAGCAGCTCCTCTATTTTGTCGGTGATGAAGAGTTGTAATATTAATGTGTGCTTTTTGTAGCTCCTCACAAATATCTTTTGATGAGTCATTTGAGCAATCATTTACAAGGATAATCTCTAGATCCTTATACTCTTGATTTAATACACTATTTACACATCTCCTAAGGAATTTTTCAGCATTATAAACAGGAATAATAACGGATACTACAGGTGCTTTGTTCATATCTTTTATTTTTTTATAATATTTGAAAGATGCTTTGACAGCAACTCCTTTGACTCTACTGCCAACAATCTTATATTTTTCAAATCAGCTTCGGAAGGAATCACTTCAATATATGAATGCTCAACATAACGCTTATTTCCAACATAACTAAAAAGATTTTCAAACCTTGTTGAACCTCGCGACATATTTAAAGTTGCTGTAAAAGGTTTTTTAAAAAGGATCGAAAAAACTGCTCCATGAAAAGAATCTGTCAGAATATACTTCGCTCCTCTTATAAATTGAATCCACTCAAATGGTGCTAGAGAATTCAGGTGAGCTGGAATACTTGCAAAAATTGGTACTAAACTTCGCTTTTTTGCATAGTCATTAATCCATTCTATTTTCTCTTCTGAAAGATCTAAAATATAAGCAAATAGATAATCGTTACGGATGGATTGTTTGGAATTACAGATATCCTGGACTATAATGTCTGAGTAAAATAAACTATCATGAAGAAGAGTTGGGTCAAGACACACAACTCCTTCGCTGTATCCAAACGTAGATTCTAAAATATGCAAACCGGATTGCTCTCTAACTGAAACGAAGTCAAAGTCACTTAATAATTGACTTAGCCTCTCATTTAGCATATTATCCTGAGACTCCCATTCAGAAACTCCAAACGATGCAGCATACGCGATCTTTGTCACATGATCATCTATACCTTTCAGAAAATATTTCTCTATGTCATCTCTAGTATACGCATACCTCCACACTTGATCACTACCTACAATAATTGCATCAAATTGATTACCTATTATTTCAAAATCCTCTTGTGATATTACTTCTTTGGTTTTATTCGGAAAAGCTTTATCTACGAAATCTCTCAGGCTCCTACTATTTTGAAAACGATTCCCCAATTTTTTCACATCCAATATCTTATAAAAGGGATTTTTCTGAAAAAGAGACCTCACTATCCCTTTTAACTTAGAATCATCTACACTTAATCTAAAAAGATAAGGTGTATGCCCCATTTGCTCAACTAAACTATATAGGGCATATGCTTGCAAAATTCCTCCAATATTTTCTTTTAGCTGCATCGTCAATATTCCAATCCTAGCCATACTATACATCCTTAAAATTAATGTTCAAATCTGATGAAGTGCAAATGTTTGTAAGATACCACCATAGTTAGTTCCAAGTGGTTGTGTCAGTATACCTACTTTAGCCATCTTAGTTTCCAATAAAAGTCAAATTTTCATTTGCCTTTCTCCTCAAAGAGAGTGTCCTTTTTACTATTTCTTTTGGATATCCAAAAGAAACAATACATATAACTTGAGCAGCAGGAGGAAGACCTATTAATTTTTCAATAGCACTATCTGCATCACTCAACAAACCCCAATGTGCTGTACAGGCAGCAATTCCATAAGAATGAAGAGCATACAATAAATTCATTAAATAGATACCTCCATCGACATATAACTGGTTTCTCTATCCAACACTATAAAAGTAATTACGATTAGCAGTCAACACAATCAATTGATTAATAGAAGTATAACCAGCCAATCCTTTTTGAATATCCAGTATCTTTTCAATTATCTTCTTATCCTCAACAACCACTACAGATACCCCTTGTCTGTTACATACACTTGGTGCTGTATTAGCTAATTCTACAACTTTCTCTAAAATCTCACGAGATACCATCTCATCTGAGAATTCACGAACACTGGATCTTGATTTAGCAAACTCTGAAAATGGTGATTCTATTTGAGCAAAATAATCCTCTTTGTTGCTCTGGATAAAGCTCGGAAGTTTTTCGACTAAATGCTGACACAAGTCTATGTACATCTGCTCTGGGAAATAATCTAAATTGTATCCATGAGAGGAATGCCACTCATAGTAATTACACAAGTTAGCCGCAGCAGATTGTAGGTGGCTTCGTTCCCAACTTATATTATCTATTCGCCTATCATCAATTAACTTAAGCAAACTAATCACCTTGGCTCTTGCAAAATATGGACGGATATTATCATGCAAGAATCCCTTTTCAATACCATGATATAAGAGGGTTATTTCACTTTCTAACTTCTCAAAAGTATCAACATTATACACAGAAGAATGCTTTTGATACTTTAGCCGATCACGCCTATAAACTCGATAAAAATTCACGAAGTCTCGTATTTTCTTCAGAAAATTGACCCCTGCCGGACCGACAATCTTCTTTATTTGAGACATCACTATAAATTTATTCATTTTTTCTAATATTCTTATGGATATAACTTACAATAAATTGCCTTTCTACTTTACTAAAACCAAAGATATACATAAACACACTAGTAAAAAGCACGGAAGAGAAGAATGTAATGAAAAGGCTCATCCACTTTTCAAAGCCAATACTACGGATAAAGTATGATATCGTAAGAGTAAGGATACCTACAAGGATTAGTCTTAAAAATAATTCTCCAAATAACTTGCGCCTACTAATATCTATTTTCGGGGCAACGATAAAAATACGCAATACAAATGCTATAAAACTTATTATTATTGAAACAAGAACTGTTACTTCTGGATTTGCACCATTCTTTAGGAACAAATATGAAATTGGTAAATTTAATATCAATAGCCCACCTACTACCGTTTGATAGAGTCCAATATCTCCCGTTGCCTGTATAGAAATCATCATTGTTCCCGATAAACTTTCCAAAACAATGAAAACCATTATCAACTGCGTAAATAAAACAGCATGTTCTGGAACCTTACTCAGCCAAATATTCAATAGGGTTTCACACTCTATTATTACAGGTACAGCAAAGACAAACACTAAACAAAATGACAATTTAGCCCCCCTTATTACTAAATTATGCATATAAGTCATATCACCTGCGGCATACGACTTAACAATCTGAGGATTCATGGCCAATTGGAAATTGGAGACCAACTGATTGACCGCACTTTGTACTTGATAGGCTACTGCTCGAGCAGCATTAACTGCTGGTCCAAAGAACAGGTTAATAAGGATATTAACACCCTGATTCATGATAACTGCAGCTGCATTTCCCCATAGATTCCAACCCATATAGCTTAGTAGGGTCTTAAATAGAGCTTTGTTTTTCTCTTTCACGTATTGCACATACTTAAATTGCATACGAGTATATAGGACATAAGCTAAAAATGAAAACAAAGCTATTCCAAAGAGAAAGAGAGCATAAATTATTAGTTTATCATAGGTCACCCATGGAATTACAATTACCGCAATTAGCTTTAACAATACATCAGCAATACTGATATAGGCATAGGCATTCATGCGTTCATGAGTAATGATCATTGCCGTAAAGGGCACCTGCATCATAGAGAGGACAAAGGTCAGCACAGCCAAATGAAATACCCACTGAGCAGCATACATCCTTTCAGATGGAATCACCAAATGTGTATTAACAAACCACAGTCCTACTGTCTCTGCTAATAATAAAATCAACAAAGCCAAGCCTCCCTGTATCACAAGGATGGTGGAATAATTTTGACTTAATTGCTGAAAATCATTTTTTCCTATGGCATAAGAGAAGAAGCGCTGAGTTGATGAAACCATAGCTCCATTAAAAAATCCAAGCATGGTAACAACACCACCCACAACATTATAGACACCATAATCCTCTACGCCTAAGACATCCAATAGCACTCGCGAGGTGTACAATGCCACTCCAAGAACAAAAATCATCCTAATATAAAGAATGATTGTATTCTTAGCTATCCGCTTACTATTTCGGTGTCCTAAATTAGAGGGCATCAAGAAAAAATCAAATTGTTTTACTAATTCTATTCCACAAAGCAGTCCATACCACTTTCCTTAATTGGTCAACAATGACTGAAAAAATGAAGACCAACAACACAAAAGAAATAACAGCAGGAAACCATAACCATATGGATACATCATTGTAAATTTTGTTCGATGCCTCAATATAGAAGTTAAGGAGATTGGGATTAGCATGGATTAGAAAAGCGGCAAAGGATGAAGCCGCAATCCAATTAATTAATTTGGATTTAAAACTAAACTTAGTAAATATCAAGAAGAAAAACGTAGAGCAAGCAATTACATTTGGAGCAATATAGGATAAAACACGTGATTGAATACCAGGAAATGTCTTATCTCCAAACGGATGAAAATCGACAGAAATCTTTCCAATAAAGAAGAGTACCACCGCTGTAACTATTGTTAGAGCAATAAAAATAGACAAATCTACTTTAGAAGAAAACTGACTCCACTTGGGCGAATATAGTCTTATATACCTTGCCAATAAATACAATCCACAGAAAGAAATGGTAGAATAGCCCTGTTCAAAGAAAAATGCTGCACCTGTTGCCCATCCGTAAAGCGTTTGGAAAAGGAAAAATGATATAAGCACTTGCCGAAAAAGTTTCTCATTGGCACTATCTATAAATGCATTTAGTACAGGGGCTAAAATATAGAGTCCGATATAAGCCTTGATAAACCAATTAAGTTTTGTTGCATAAAAGACCTGTGCAACGCCTTTAATTGATAGCGTAGAGATATTAGTTACCAGTGCTATTGCGTAGATTAAAATACTAAAGAAGAGACATTGGAAAATAAAATTGGAGAAGCTTTTGATACTCGTCCGAATTCCAAACCACCCTGAAAGCAACACAAATAAATTGACACATATTATTGCAATACTTTGGACAAGAATTCGAACAAATGACTCAAGAGGGTATTGAGTAATGTTTTCTGCTTTAGGAGCCCCCAATGAAAAATAACTTGCATGGACTAATAAAATCAGTAACATTGCTATTATTCGTAGCAACTCCATATTGGAGTCCCTAGTAGTCACCCTTGAATCTGATATTTTTAATTCCATATAAACATTAAGTAGAAATCAATTAATGTGCGAGGTTATGCGGTGGGTATCTAGCGAGGCGAAAGGGGAGTTGGGGGCGGAGATGTATTCGGGGATAAGGGCTTTGAGGAGGGCGACACACTCTGTGACTTGCACCTTGCGCGCGTGGTCTCTCAGTTGCTCATAGGTATCGTAGAGGTCGGCATAGTTGTGCTCTCGCACCCTAGCGATATGTATCTTAGGGATATCGGTAGGGATGGTATTCTCACCATCTGCCAACTTCTCCTCATAGAGCTTCTCTCCAGGGCGTAGTCCCGTAAAGACAATATCAATATCCTTATAAGGTTCCAGACCCGCTAGGCGCACCATATTCTCTGCCAAGTCAACAATCTTATGCGGTTCGCCCATATCAAAGACAAAGATGGTCGTCTCTTTCGCTACAGACGATGCCTCTAGGATGAGTGAACAAGCCTCACGTATACTCATAAAGAAACGGTTAATCTCTGGGTCTGTAACCGTAATAGGTCCGCCCTTAGCTATCTGCTCTCTAAAGAGGGGTATCACCGAGCCTTGAGAGCCAAGCACATTACCGAAACGGGTAGTGATAAAGGTGGTCTTCCCTTCTACCTTCCCTTCTTCCACCGCCTTGCCCAGTGCTTGCACATAGATCTCCGCAGCTCTCTTAGAAGCGCCGAGTACATTAGTAGGATTCACCGCCTTATCGGTAGATACCATCACCATACGTTCCACCCCATACTTGAGGCACAAGTCAGCCATATTTTTGGAGCCTTGCACATTCGCCATCACCCCTTCACAAGGGTTCTCCTCGAGTAGTGGCACATGCTTGTAGGCTGCAGCATGGAGCACAATCTCCGGTTTATACTTCGTAAATATAGCATCCAAGCGCTTCTGACTACGTACATCACCAAGGATAGGCACAAAGTTAAGTTTGGGGAACTTCCGCTGGAGTCTCAGTCGCACATTATGCAAAGGGGTCTCGGCGAGGTCCAGGAGGAGAAGTTGCTTCACGCCTAGAGCTGCAATCTGCATGACCAGCTCCGACCCAATACTCCCTGCAGCTCCAGTCACCATAACCACCTTTCCTCGATACATAGCATTGACTTTCTCCTGCTCATGACGGATCACGTCGCGCTGTAGGAGATCCTCCATCTCGATCCTTTGCACCGCCTCACGCGCAATATCAGTTGCTGAGTGCTCGCCAATCTCAGGGAGGTACAAGCTCTTAACCCCCAGAGCTGCTAGTTCATAGACGAAGCTATCGCGCTCTCTTAAAAGGTCTCTCTTGGAAGTAAAAAGAATACCATCAATATTGAGTCGCTTGACTAGGGCAGAGAACTCCTTCATATCATCTACTTGGTAGACTGAAAAGTCCCCAATAGTAGCATTAGTGCGCCCTTGCTTATGCTTCTTACAGAATCCAAGGAGCTGATAGTGGGGATCGCCTTCAAAACGAGCAACCAGTCTACTACTCAACATATCCACCCCATAGATAAGGAGTCGCTCCTTAGAGTTTGCCTTCGGCTCTTCTTCGAACCACAACCGACGAGCTACCAATATAATGAATGAGCGATAGAGAATATACGCTACAAAGAATACGACGAAGTAATTTACTGCCAAGGTCAAGAGAATCTTCCCGTTATACCCCATCGTCATAGCGGCATTGTAAGCGAGAACAATAAGAGCGAAAATCAGAGCATTAAGTAGGAGCATCAGCAACACCCTTTTGCCAATCGCAAACACCTGGTACCTCATAAGTTGGCGGTAGGTTCCAAAAAGGAAAGAGGACACCAACGTGGCAATGAAACCGGATATAGCCACTAATAAGACGGTGTGCAGCGTTGTATCGACTAAATAGGTCGATAACTCAAACGCATACAGGGACACGACTCCTGCGAGGAGACCGAGAAGAGCATCCGCTAGGAGAATGTATAATCTATTGATAACATGATTCCCCAAGACCTTATTAAATCCCTTTTTTTCGTTGTTTGATTGATTAGCCATAGTCTTTCCTTTAGTCACTGATAGGGCACTTCCCTATACTCCTTACTAATTCTGCTGAAATCTCTACGCTTGCGAAGCCAAGTGCTTCAATATGTATGCTGAGTACCCCTTTGCCTTTATAGTTGGCGAACTGTCCTACCACCCCTTTAAGCGGACCCTCCATCACCTCCACTAGGTCTCCTGGAGCCAACAAGTTAGGGTTTATGGTCACGGGACCTTCACTACCGGCGAGCATCAGTCGAAAGGCACGAATTTGTTCCTCCGGCACCACTGCCAACCCTTTGGTGGCTCTGTCCATCATATAGTAGGACACCGATGGATCCTGAAGCACAAGCAGACGTTCTGCCTCATTGACCCGAGTAAAGATGGTCATCGACACCACCAAATGCTCTGCCAGCTTCTTACGGTCGCTCCACTGCCGTACCTCTCGAGTAATAGGAGCGAAACACTCAATCCCTTGAGCTTTGAGCCGCTCCACCACTTTTCTTTCGTGGTGCATCTTGGTGTATGCCACCATCCACCTTCTCTCGTCTACCATACGACACTTCTGGGTACGCTTCGCGGTCGTCTGTCACAAGTACTCTTACAAAAGTACTCCGATAGAACGAGCCATAATACTCCATACAATATGCACAAAGGTACACTATTTATCGGGATTTGCAACCATCTTTCCCCAGAAATAAGCTACAGGGAACGTTGCTTTGAGGAGATTATCTTCAAATTACCTCAATTTGAAGATAAAGAAAATAAAAATAACAAAAGATAAGACTATTAACCCGTGGCGTACAGGTCAAAAGTGTTAGTAACTATTGACCTATACGCCAAAGCCAATGAGTATTTACTCAATTGAGACTGTTGCACGGTGGCGAACTACTGCGTTACTTTCGACATTCAGCTTCGGTCACGTACGTGAGTACCCTCCCGTCAGCCTCAGTCTCAGCGCCTTGTATTTCACCACCGTGCAACATTCTCCAATTTTCTATATTCTCCAAACATTATCGCCAAAATCTATGTCCCTCCCAACACAGCCCCCTTTAGGGGGTTTGGGGGCTTACTTGGCGGCTTAGTGGATATCTAGGGTGCCACCCGAGGAGTTACCTGCGTACTCAGGGGCGTAATAGCTCTGAATTTGGGCAGGACCATAGGTAAAGCGACCACCCTGGCTCGCTACAGCCTCCAGCTCTATTTGGTGGCGACCTCTTGGGAGCCAATCGATATAAAGCCGATCCTCAGCATCTCTGCGGCTGTAGTGCCACCAGAAGCGACCCCCACGCCCGTAACCCTCAAACTGATAACCGAACTCCGAGGTGGCAGGTCTAGGATCAACAAGCATCATGAGACTCAGGTCTTGCTCTGCCTCAATAAGGTAACGGACAATCAGTTTATCCCCTTTCTCCACATGCTCGGCGAGCGCGAAAGTCTGGTTCCCCTCACTATCCACCTGGCGTACAAATATCTGCTTCTCTACCTTTAGTTTATCGCCCGTAGGTGTTGCCTTGGCACTTGGTTCAGTTACCAGGTAACTCAGTCCACCAAAGACATAGTCGCTCTCAATACCGCTCCATGTAACCGACAATTGATCCGACTTGGCAGGATAAGCCATTGTCACGGCACCTGTGAGTCGTTCCTGAGGCGTGAGGTGGTAGTTTTGTCCATTTATCTGAAGTGCTGCATTAGCGAAAATCCTAGTCGGTTTCACCTTGTCCAGAAATACCTCAGCGACATCAAGGATGCCACGATCGTACCAAAGGGTGTTTTGTTTGACCTTAAGGGCAAATGACACTATCCCTTCTTGCACCTCAGCCTCATCCTTCTGTAGGAAAAGCATTAGGGAGAGTTGCTCATCGTCATTAAAAGTAAAGCCACTACGATCTTTAACAAAACGACGCACCTCGGGATAACGAGTCTTCCCTTCGTAGATACGACTATATTCTGCATACCTAATCATGGTGCTATTATCGGTGCTCTGATAGTTTTTTTGCAACCACTCCACCTGCTGCTGCATAGGCTTACCGAAGTCGGGCAGTGGGCGCCCATACTCATGGGCTATCAGTGCATAACCTACAAAGTCATGATAGTAACTTCGCTCCTTACTTAGTTCTCGCTCTAGGAAGCCCATTGAGCGCTCTAGTTGCGCTACTAATTGGGCATCTTTTATAGTCAACCCACCCAGCGATGAAAGAACATAATGGGTGAGCCAAGGTGATGCTTCTCGGTAGAAAGGGCTATAGAAGAAGCCACCAGACTCGATGCTATGGGATAGAATGGTCTGCTCCAATACCGACAATCGCTCCTGGAGCTTTGCCGTATCGGTTATGAACCGATAGAAGTCTGCAAGCGTCTTGGGGTCTGCCATACGGTCAATAGCCGTACTTGGCTTTTGTGCCACCTGTTCGAGCTCACCCGCAGCGTCCCTAAGTTCATCTGCGAACTCAGGATGTTGTGCCAAATACCTCTGGAGACGGCTGTAGACTGCATAGTAATGTACCGCACCAAATAGTCCTAGCTCCTTGACGTCCGTAAGACGATGGGCGAGCGCCAGTTTGCTCAGAAGCAACTGTATAGGATCTAGATAGAGCTGCAACGTGAGCGGTGTGCTCGACAACTCCATCTTGGGCAGAGAGAGGCGCACCTCATCCTGCTTATATGCGGAGATCGGCTGCGCCACTGTATAGGTCGAGAGGTTACTCCTCAGAGGAATCACTCGCTTCACGCCATCCGCCACATCGCCTGCCTGTGCCCTACCCTGCAGCCTCAGTACTTCGCCCTCTGTCGCTTGAATGGCAAATGGAACCGCTACCGTACCATTCGCTGGCACCTCTACAACACCCTCTGTAAGCTGTACAGAGTCATTGGCAATGCTATATCGTGCCGTAAGCGGTTGGTCACCGGTATTCCTCAGCACAGCTTCACCATTGAGCACATCGCCCCAAGTAAGGAAGCGAGGGGTAGACAGCTCTATACTAAGCGGGGTAGACACCTCGAAGGTTGCCTCACCCATCACTTGTTCCTCCAAATTGGTTGTAAAAGCAAATAGCTTCGCGATGTACTTGGTTTGGGTATCTGGAATGGTGAAAGAGAGATCTATCTTGCCCTCCTCATCAGTGACAAGTAGCGCAGAAAAATAGGCAGTCTCCACGAAGTTGGTACGTAAGGGGGTCTCCGATGCAGCTGCACCAGCAGAGCCAACCGTGACAACCTCGTTAAGGACAGCACTCTCCTCCAAAGCCATATTATCGAAAGCCTTGGTGTACATCATCGCTCTAGGCTCTGCCACGATCCATTGTGGTGCAGAGATCAACTCCCAAAACGCGCTTCCTCCTGCGGCATCTGCCACTGCCTTATCGAATACCGTAACGATAACAGGCGCCTTCACAAGGGGTTTCTCCACTTTATCTAATACCCTAATGCTCTTCTTGAAGTCTGCTCCTGGCAGATACTTTTCCTCGAACTTCAATCCCTCAAAGTGCGCCTTCCCCTTTTCTGAATCCGGTTCATCTAGTTCTATGGTCTGAGTCTCCTGTTTCATGTGACGGACAGTCACCAACTCAACCTTTCCTGAAGCTCCCTTAGGCAGTGATAGGCGTTGTAATTGACCAGCCTTTGTCTGTAGCACCCGCTGCTCTACTACTCGCCCCTCTTGCTCCAGATAGTAATAGATGGGATGGTCGTAACTACTACCATAAAGGATGTCGCCCGACGCTATTCGAGTGACCCATAGAAGGTGTTCGCCCACCAATTGCTTATCCTTAGGACTATAGAAATATATTGGCCCCGTTTCCGCTACTTGCTTCACGCCATAACCATCGGTGGTAGATAGCCGCACCCTATAGTTTCCACTAGCCAACTGAGGGAGAGAGAACTCCTGCTCACCCTCTATTGGAAGCGCTCCGAGGTCAATCGTGTCTCGTTCATTGACCAGCTGCGCATAGATATGACGATTATTGAGCTGCCCCAGTAGCCTTTTGGTGTAGGGCTGCTGCTTAGTAGAGAGAGTGAAACGCTCCTTATTCTGCTTATCTCCCTTCAATAACATGTGGGGATCGAGCGGCATATCGGTATCCATTGTAGAGATATACCTTAGTATTTCAGCCGTATTACCAAGCGCATCGGAGGCAGAAAGACGGATATTGTAGCCATATTCAGCAATCTTAGGGGTTGTGATGGTGAATAAGCCATCATCGCCCGACTGCACCTCCACACGTTTGCGGTCTCCATATTCGAGGAGCACCTGAGCAGAGGTAGGGTAGCCATTAAGGTCGGTGGTCTTACCCATGACCACAAGGGGGTGTCCCTTTACATAACCCTTGGGAATACTATCTATCTGCACCGAGAGGTAACTCAATTTGTAATCCTGCACCTCAATAAACTCGGTCCCCATCTTACTACTAATGCGATAGTCCGTTAGGTTGGCATCCTCAGGCAATTGGAAAGTCGTCTCTGCCACCCCTTGGGCATTCGTGGTCACCGTCACTTGGTGCACTGTTACTTTTTCGGCACCTCTGGAGGCTTCGAGAGTAAGCTGTAATGGATAATCAGGCAACGTGTGCTCCCTATCCTGCGCCGATTCAGAGACCACAACGCCCACCTTAACCGTCTGACCTCTACGATAGAGGGGGCGGTCTAGGTAAAAGTTGGCTTGCGTAGTGCGCCCAGCTTCCACCGATTTTGTCTCAGGGAGCTGTGGAACATACGTCGAGAACGATTCAGCAAGGCGATTATCCTCCACGGTCACCATATAGCCCTGCTGCTTCTTTTCGAAAGTAATTCGTCCTAGCTGATCACTTCGTTTGGTCTGCTCACCCCCCTTCGCGACGACCCCTTCCACGGGAGCTCCAGTGGCACGGTCTAGCACATGCAGTTGCACCTTATTATCCTGCGATTCATAAGCATAGATATAGAGCTTATCATACCTCATATAAGCTCCATACCCTCCGTTAGATGCCCCTAGAGCATGGACGTTATAGTAGTAGGGCCCTGGTTTAGGGAGCTGATCCTGCACCTCTAATCGTACTATTCCTTCTGGAATAAGAGCTATCTTCGTTTCCTGTCGGGCCAATTCCCAACCCGAAGGAAAAATACCAAAGACTTTAACCTTGAGCACTCCCGTGGCAGTATTCAGATCCTTTGCCTCTATGATTACCTTCTTAGCCCCGAAGCAATCATCAAAAATACTTTGCCCCTCAGAAGCATAGGGCGTGGTCATAAGACCAGCCAAAATCCCCTCAGCTCTTTGTTTTAGTGGGGGCATTAGGCGAAGCCACTCTTGGTCGGCATCGGTCACTTTCTCCGCCGATAGTTTTTCCTCAATAGGTTCAAGGGTTGTGGTATACTCTTCCTGAAGCAGCAGTAAGTCGATCAGCGTGCCCTCAGCCTGCGCACCAAAATGAGAACGGTACGTGCCATATTCCTCCACCGAATAGCCCTCACGCAAGATAAAGAGTGCCTCGGGGTAGTAGCCCTCCTGCAGTGCTGCCTCTATCTCCGCCCTAAAGAGCTTCTTGATAGTCTCCGATTCGCGTGCAAAAGCACTGGCGACACGCAGCAGGTTACCATAAATAGTCTCGCCCTCTAGTAGGACGAAGCCCCAACGCTCCACTCTCCCTTGGCGGGCGAGGTCACCGCTCTGAGCCATGCGTAGTACTGTTCGCTGTAAGAAAAGGCGCCCGAGGAGCGCTTCTGCCTCTTTGTCGGTCTTCTCCCTACTCCACAAGAGGGTGTCTTGTCGCTCATCATTGGAGGCATCGTACTCCTCCAGATGGCGCCAGTAATTATTATACAGGCGTCCCAACGCCCTCATCTCCTCCGTCACCGTAATCTGCTGTTGCTTCATCTTCTGTTCCCTTCCCAAAAGAGGCAATAATACCAACCCCAACAATAGGATCGCAACGACCCATTTACCTACTCTTGCCCTCATGTTTTGCGTGCTCTATCTCCACCTCGGTAGCACCTAAGCGAAGCGCCTCAGCGTAGTCCTTTTCCGACTCCTTAGGTTCTCCATAGCTCCTCCATATAGTACCACGAAGTAAATAATTATCCTTATCGACGTCCTTCAGTTCGTTCATCACATAACGCACCTTATCGAGCGCTTCCGACTTACGGTTTTGCCTGAGCAGCAACCACCCCATCGCTCTATAAGCATTGGGAATCTTGGGATAACGCTCTATCAACTGACTCAAGAGCTTCTCCGCCTCCAGTGCTCGTTCAGCCTTTTGGTACGCCTCTGCCAGTGCAATTCGAGGCAGATACGCATCGGGATTGATACTCATAATCTTCTCCAGATCCACAATCGCCCCCTCATAGAGCCCAAGTGTAGACCTCACCCTAGCTCTATTAAATAATGGGATCTCCCAAGTCGGTTGCTGGCGAATCAGTTCGTCTAAATCAAGAAGAGCCTCATTGTACTTCCCTAGTTCCTCATACACCGCTGCGCGCCTCGACCTCAGCTGTGTGACCTGAGGCTGTTGCCGAATCGCCTCGGACAGCTCTGCGAGTGCCGAAGTAGTATCTTGGCGTGCCAATAGAAGCTCCGCAAGATTGCCCCTCAGTATGAAGTTGGTCGGTTCCTCAGGGAATTGCGCCAACGCCTGCCGCAACGTTAACTCTGCGCTATCAGGCTTCGCCGCCTCATAATACTCATAATAGCGCTGCACCAATGTTTGATATTCCTTGGGGATAGAGTCCTGTGCTTGTAGCCCCAATGCTGAGCACATTATGATTAATGTGCCCCATACGAAGTTCCTCATAATCTTTGCTCTCAACGGCTCCTAGAGCCTGTACTTACTCTCCTCCTCCTCATTGAGGATGCTCAGGTAGCTCTTGTACCGAGAGGCAGGTATCTTACCCTCGGCTATAGCCCTACGCACTGCACAATCTGGCTCGTGAGTGTGCGTACAATCGCCATAATAACAAGCCTTCCCCACCTCGAATATCTCTCGGAAGTAGTGACCGACCTCCTCTCGTTCGAACTCAATGGTACCAAACCCCTTAATACCTGGGGTATCAATCAGATAAGTGCCCTTTTGTGACCCAAAAGGTATCATCTCAGAGAAGGTGGTGGTATGTACCCCAGTATTATTTTGCTCCGAAATAGCCTGTGTCCGAAGATGTGCCTCAGGGACTAATGCATTGATAAAAGTCGACTTGCCCACCCCGGAGTGCCCACTAATAAGGGTAACCCCCTCGGAGATGTAGGTTCTGAGCTCCTCTAACCCAATTCCCTCCTTTGCCGATATCACAAAACAGCGGTAGCCCAAATGTTCATAGGTATGCAGCAACTCATTGAGCTTTTGTCGCTCACGGTCGGTATACCGATCTACTTTATTGAAGACCAAAGCGGTCTCCACCCTATACGCCTCGGCAGTAGCGAGATAGCGGTCGATAAATGTAGTAGATGTAACGGGATAATTGATGGTCACCAAGAGCAATGACCTATCAAGATTAGCCCCTATGATATGGGACTGCTTGGAAAGATTGGACGAACGACGGATAATATAATTGCGTCGTGGGTGTATGTTGGTTATCCACGACATCTGCTCGCCCTCGTCCGTAGCGGGCAGCTCAAAGTCAACAACATCACCTACAGCTACAGGGTTGGTGGTACGGATACCGTTAAGTTTGAAACTTCCCTTCAACTTGCAGTTGTACGATTCTCCCGTCTCCACCTTTACGAGGTAGAAACTCCCGGTATTCTGCACCACCAATCCCGTATTTGCCATAGGTCTTATACCGTCATGATCTCCTTCTCCTTTGCGGCGAAGAGCTCTTCTACTTTCTTTATATAGGTGTCGTGGAGCTTCTGAACATCAGCTTCACCACCCTTAGATACATCCTCAGGCATACCCTCCTTAATTTGTTTTTTAAGCGTGTCGATAGCATCACGGCGACCATTGCGGATACTCACCTTTGCCTGCTCAACCTCAGCCTTCACCTGCTTAGCGAGGTCACGACGTCGATCCTCGGTAAGTGGTGGCATGCTAATGCGAATCAACTCCCCATTATTCTCAGGCATAATACCTAGGTCAGAATCAATAATCGCCTTCTCCACATCACGAATCAGGTTCTTCTCCCAAGGCGTCACAATAATAGTCTTGGCATCAGGCACTGACACATTGGCAACATTGCTCAGTGGTGTAGGATTGCCATAATACATCACGCGGATATCATCTAGAAGTTTAGGGTTGGCTTTACCTGCACGGATCTTCGCCAGTTTCTCCTCGAGAAAGACGATGGTTTCATTCATCGCACTCTTCGTCTCCTTCAGTATCGTTGCTAAATCTTTCATGTCTAAAATGTCTCTATAGTTATAACTTTATCACAAAGATAGAGAAAAAGAAGGCACTAAGCAAAATTTAGCGCACTCTTTATGCCTTTGCAACACACGTCAACTAATAATAAGGCATTACAAAGAAGTCTCTTCAGGATAACACCAACCTACATATACTGGCGAGGCTGTTTATATTTTTTGTTTATTAGAAATATTTTGTACCTTTGGCGCAGACTTGGCAGTGTTACTGCCGGAATATAATGAGTTAGATTCAGTATAATATGATACACCAGAGTGTACAGATGATGGGTATGATGATGCGAATGTCTATGATAATGTTCGCCGATACGTTGTACCCCAAAGAGTCCATTCTGATAGTGTAGTATAATATTTATTTATCATAAAGACTGCTGGTACGACGACAGACGTGCCAGCAGTCTTTCTTTTTATCTGGAATCATGTATTAACGACTTAATAATTATCAACCATGAGTAAACAAAGTAATTCTTTCGAAACCCTAGCTCTGCATGCAGGCTACAATCCGAGTGATGACCAATTTGGATCTGTTGCAGTGCCGCTTTACGACAATACTGCATATGTCTATAGAGATAGCCAATATGCCGCGGATGTCTACGCTCTCAAAGAGGGAGGGCTCATATACACACGGCTCAATAATCCTACTACAGATATATTGGAGAGGAGACTTGCCGCAGTAGAGGGGGGCGTAGCATCTCTTGCTACATCATGCGGACAAGCTTCTATCTCCACTACCCTCCTTTCCCTTCTTAAAAGTGGCGATCATATTGTAGCTAGCGAAAGCCTCTACGGTGGCACATTTAACCTCCTAAATAGTACCCTCCCTCGCTTTGGTATCCATACGACTTTCACTAATGTGCACGACTTAGACCAGGTACGCAAGGCCATTACACCTGAGACAAAGCTGATACTAGCGGAGGTATTAGGCAATCCTAAGCTCGACTTGGTCGATATTTCTGCCCTGAGTGCTGTCGCACACGAGCATGGTCTACCCCTTTTTGTGGATAACACCTGTACTGTAGGGCTTTATCGTCCACTCCTCGAAGGTGCTGATGTGGAATTCTTGTCTCTTACTAAGCTTGTTTCAGGCAATGGCACAACCTTAGGTGGAGCTATTATCGATGCGGGTAGATATGATTGGGGCAATGGTCGGTTCCCTGATCTTTCTGAGCCAAGTGCATCGTACCATGGACTTACGTTTAGCGACGCTTTTGGCAATCACGCACTCATCGTATGGCTTCGAGCTGTAGGGCTGAGGGATATTGGCACATGTATTAGCCCTTATAATTCTGCACAGATCATTAAAGGTTTGGAAACTCTTTCCCTCCGTGTGGCGCGTGCCTCTGAGAACGCATTGAATCTTGCTAAGTGGCTGGAGACTCATCCATTAGTGGCGTGGGTTAGATACCCTAAGCTAGGGAGCCATGAACACTATGACTTGGCAAATAAGCAATTGAAAAAGGGTGGTGGCGTATTACTTACTTTTGCGCCAAAGGGAGGTTATGAAGTTGCTAAACGATTGGCAGAGCGAACCGATCTATTTAAGCTAGTGGCGAATATTGGAGACTCCAAATCTATTTTAATTCATCCAGCCAGCACCACACACGCCCAGCTTACTAAGAAGGAGCGTAACAGCATAGGCGTGAGTGATGACCTAATACGTCTCTCTATCGGACTAGAGGAGGTTGAGGATCTTAAAGCGGATCTAAACGCAGCACTTAAAATAGCTCAGAATATATGAGTCTCTCCTACTTATACATCCCTCTCTTCATTACCCACAAGGGCGTAGAGCTACCAGAGGTGGAGCTAAGCTATGAGTTAGCTGGTCAACCTCTGGGTGAAGCTCCTGTAGTCTTGGTATGCCACGCCCTCACAGGTAATTCTTCTGTGGCTGGACCAAGAGGTTGGTGGGCGAGTTTGATTGGGGAGGGCAAAGCTATAGATACCACAGTGTACACCATCCTTAGTTTCAATATCCCGGGGAATTGCTACGATGGGCGTGTGCTGTACGACTTCGACACATTTGATGTAAAAGATGTGGCTCGGCTGTTTATCCTCGGAACGAAGCATCTAGGCATCACAGAGCTAGAGTTGGTGATTGGTGCAAGCTTAGGAGGAGGTCTAGCATGGCAAATCGGAGCTCTTATCTCCGACCAGTGTCGTTACTTAATCCCAATTGCCTCCCACTACAGAACCAATGACTGGTTGCTTGCACAGACAGAAGTCCAACACCTCCTTCTAGAAGGTTCTCACCCTTTGGAGCATGCCCGCATACATGCTATGCTTTGCTATCGTACCCCTTGGTCGTTGGATCATCGATTTGGCGGATCAAAGCTAGAGGATGGCACGCCCAAAGTAATAGATTGGTTGCACTATCATGGACGGGTACTCGCAGAGCGTTTTCAGCTGCATGCCTATCGAGTAATGACGTACCTCACAAGTACGATAGGGGTAGCAGACAATGCGGAAGCACTGAAGCCCCTTCGAGAAAAGGTACACATTGTGAGCATAGATAGCGACCTTTTGTTTCCTCATTACTTAGGTAAGGAGACTGCTGAAGCTATAGGAGCGACGCTCCATACAATTCACTCAGAGCATGGGCACGATGCCTTTTTGATGGATTATGACCAGCTCTCCAAGATTATTAAAGAGATATTTGCATGATAGTAATGAAGTTTGGCGGGCAATTGCTCGCAGATAGAGCAGGACTAGATCGCACTATAGAATTAATCAGCGACAGCCTCCATCAAGGAGAGCAGCCGGTCGTAGTCCTTTCGGCTAGGGGCAATACCACTGACTTACTACTAGATATCATCCAGTTAGCACTGAGTAGTAAGCCTTTTGAGTCTGAATGGGAAACTCTCGTGGAGGAGATACTTAATGGAAGTAGCTTCCGTTTTGACAACGATTTAGCAGACCTTCTGAAGCTCTTTGAAAGCATCTCGTGTCTCAGGGAGTGTACTCCAGTGGTGCAAGATAGAGTACTCTCCTATGGGGAACTTCTGACGGTTAAGCTCGTAGCACACGAATTAAGACAACAGGGGATAGAGGCACTTCCAATTGACTCCGGAGACTTCATCATTACTACTGATCAACATGGAGATGCTACTATCCTTTCAGAGTCTGAGCGACTAGCTCAGCAGTACTTTAGCCGTTTAGGCGTTGCTGTCTTACCCGTAGTAACTGGCTTTATAGGTCGAACCAGACAGGGCAAACGAACCACTGTTGGGCGTAATGGGAGCAATTATACTGCAACTTGGTTGGGAAGCGCACTAGGGGCAAAGCGAATAGAGATTTATACTCCTCTAGATGGTATCTATACCGCCAATCCCAACCTTGTACTAGAAGCACAAAAGATTAGTCATCTGTCTTATTCTGAGGCGACAGAACTAGCGCAGTATGGTGCTGAGATTCTCCACCACCAGACGATTGATCCTCTAATCAACAAAAAGATTCCTTTGGAGATTCGCAATAGTTATAGCCCACTAGGTATTCATCAGAGGGGTACGCTCATCACCTCGACAGAAGATGTACAGGGCAATGGCAGCGTGAGGGCACTGGCTACTCAGAAAGGCAAGAGTCTAATTCGCTTTGAAGGACATGAGATGATGGGGCGCTCTGGAATAGATGCTCGTATCTTCGGGGCATTGAGCAAAGCCGGGGTGAGTGTTAGTCTCGTATCTCAGGGTAGCTCGGAGCGAGGAATTGGGATAGTATTGGATATCGCTGAGACTGAGAGAGCCATAGCGGCGCTCAATGATGCGTTTGCACAAGAGATAACAGCGGGGATTACCTACCCTGTGAAAGCGACAAGAGATCAAGCTGTGGTGGCACTGATAGGCGTACCACTCTCACAATTTGACAAACCCTATAGCGCCCTTGTGCGACACGGCATTGTACCAAAACTCATCAATATCGCCATTCCTAGCAACACCCTATGTCTGCTAATAGATGAGAAGGAGGTGCCCCTTGCCCTCAACGTAATGCACGGTGTGCTTTTTGATAAAGAACGAAAAATACACCTTGCAGTTGTAGGGCACGGTACTGTAGGAGGTGCTCTTCTCGATCAGATCGTATCCCAACGTGAGGAGTTGAAGCGTAGAAAGGGGTTAGATATTACGGTATTCGCTATAGGCAATTCCCGTAGACTATGGTTTACCAAAGGCGATATAGATGCGACCTGGCGTGAACAGATAGCACAAGCGGAGCCTATGGAGGATGCAGTAAGCGCCATCATTAGATATGCGAAAAAAGAACACCTCGAAAATCTCATCTTTGTCGATAACACTTCCTCCACTCCTATCTCAGAACGGTATACCGAACTAGTGCAGGCAGGGTTTGACCTAGTAAGCTCTAATAAAGTGAGCAATGTGCAGTCCTACGAGGGCTACTTGGCATTGAGAAGGGTGCTTAGCCAGCATAGAAAAAGCTACCGATACGAAACTAATGTGGGGGCAGGTTTGCCTCTTATCGACTACCTCAAACTACTGCACCTCTCGGGAGATCGGATTACCTCAATACGTGGTTTATTTAGTGGGTCTCTTGGGTACATATTCAATGCGCTCAGCGAGGGACGTGCTTTTAGCGAAGTACTAAAAGAAGCTGTAAACAAAGGGTATACCGAACCTGACCCACGTATTGATCTTAGCGGTATCGATGTAGCACGGAAGGTACTGATCCTTGCAAGAGAACTAGACCTCTCTGCCGAACTTGATGAAGTAGAGATACAAAACCTCGTGCCTCCAGTACTACAAAGCAAAACAACTGACGAGATGTGGTCGCAAATCACGGTTTTCGAGTCGCATATAGCAGAAATCTCAAAGGTTGCGGAGGGGGAGGTAGTCCGGTATGTAGGTACCCTGATGATGCCTAATGGAAATGAGCCAGCACACCTTTTCTGTGGTTTGGAGCGACTGCCTAACAATAGTACTTTTGGTCAAGTCCGAGGGGCAGACGGTTGTTTTGAAATCTACACAGAGAACTACGGCTCTCTCCCCATCGTCATTAGAGGAGCTGGTGCAGGCGCTGCTGTGACTGCCCAAGGGGTCTTTAGTGATATCCTGCGTACTGCTGAAGCCCACATCACTTAGTGTGCAGAGTCAAGTAAATCAGAGTGCCGTAGTCAATAGACCAGAAAAACCTCAGACACATAAGGTCAACTATCTAGTTAAATAGTCTCCGAAAATGGTCAACTAAACTAGGGCGAGCCAGTACCGCAGGGGCGAAAAATCGTTCACCCCTACCCGTTGACCGCTCTATATATACCCCATGACCATTTAATATATACTAATTGCTGCAATTAATATATACTAATTACCCAATTTAATATATACTAAATACGCCATTTAGTATATATTAAATGGTCATGGGATATACCAATGCCGCTCAATGCCTATGGAAAAACGTCTTTTTACCTCTACTATAGAGGTTTACGGCTTGAACATCGTTGGATTTTTTCAGGGTGTATCTACTATCTTACTTGACCTTATGTGCACGAACTAGTACTGGGCTATTGACTACGGCATTCTGCTTTGCTTGACTAAGCGCTCTAGTTGGTTGACCTTCCAGAGAAGGTCATAGAGCGCCAATTTGGTAAGGAAGTAGTATCCTTGCGCTCAAATTTTCAAGCAACAAATACACATAATCATGATGAAGAGATTTAGCACAGCAAGCACAGCCCTGTCAGCAATGCTTGTGCTTGCCCTAGGGATTAGCGGATGCATTAAGCCTGAGGCGCCTAATGCAGAAGCAGACATCATCATTTGCGAAGTCGCAAAGGAATTGCTCTTTAGGAGCCCCTCTGTCTCTAATGACAAGGTAGAGATTATGGTGAATGCGTGGACTGATGTGACCTATTACAAGTGTATCGGTAGTGGCACAAGATATCGTTAGAACCAAGAACAACTACGAATTTGAGCTCAAGGCTGGTCTTAACTTCTTAGGAGGAACGGCACCCATGGGACTGCCGGTGGAGATTCGCTCTATCGATGGGTATAAGCCTAAGTTTGGCGGCTCTTTTGAGGGGTTGCCACCCGATGGTTTGGGGAGCGACATGGCGATGCTGAGTGGGGTATCTCCGCTGGTCTCCGTATCGAAAACCGCGGGATGAGCACCAAGGCAACGGTCAAGAGTTTCTTTACAAGTGTCCCTGTGAATAATACAGACGTATCGGGCTACTGGACAGGTAAAGTAGACATGGATTACGCTTCCACCCTGCTCAGTATACCAGTATTGGCAAACTACCGTTTTAATAGGGATTGGAAGGTAAGAGCAGGTCTATACGTGGGCTACCAATTGGATGGGAAATTTGGTGGAGCTGTCTATGACGGCTACCTCCGTAATGGTGCACCTACGTGTATTAAGATGCCTATTGAGGGCGATCAGCAGGCGCTCTACGACTTTACCGAACACATGCAGAGGTGGCAAAGCGGACTGGAAGTAGGCTTCTCTTGGAGGGCTTACAAGCACTTCCACGTCAATGCCGACCTAAACTGGGGATTTACCAATATCTTCAAGAAGGACTTCAAAGCCATTAGCTTCAATATGTATCCTATTTATCTACAAGCTGGTTTCGGCTACCAGTTCTAAAGCAAAGCAAGCCCCCAAGCTCCTAAGAGTTTGGGGGCTATTATTTTATAGTAACTTGAGAATCTCTTCTACTACTCTATCCTCATCCTCTGGTGTGTCGAGGTGCTCAACTTGTATGGTATGATGCGCTTGCTCATAGTAAGGCGAACGCATAGGGAGTGTAGCAGCCACATACCCCTTTACGCCCTCTTCGTCGAGATCAGCCACCAATGGGCGACTCTCCTTCACGGAGAAAAGACGGCTGGAGAGAGCTTCGGTCGAAGCCTGTAGGTATATGACCGTACCACGAAGTTTCATGGTCTGGATATTATCATCATTGGCTGCCATTCCTCCTCCAGTAGCAATGACGACATCTTGATACTGCGCTAGCTCTAGTAGGATGACCTTTTCGCGCTTACGAAACTTATCTACGCCACAACACGCCATCATATCACTGATAGAAGAGTGGTACTTCCGAGCAATGTAGACGTCCGTATCGACAAAAGGAAGACCGAGCTTGGCAGCTAGCTTACGACCGACAGTGGACTTGCCCACTGCGGTAAATCCGATAAGAAATATGGGTTTCATAGGATAAAAGAAAACGAGAGCCAAAGGGGCGCTACCACATAGCTCCTCCTTGGCTCTCGTTTGGACCTATATTACTTTACTAGTGTCAGCTCATCAACAAGGTAATCAGCCTTGCCCCAGTACTTAATAGCCCAGAGGACATAGCGGATATCTACGCTAATGGTGCGCTGGAGGTTGGGCTCAAACTCTATGTCGCCACTCATTGCCTCCCAGTTGCCATCGAAAGCAAGACCGATCAGATTACCATCGCCATTGAAAACAGGGCTACCTGAGTTACCACCGGTGATGTCGTTATTAGAGATAAAGCAGAGGTGTAGGTTGCCATCCTTATCGGCGAACTCGCCAAACTCCTTATTCTTGAACTTCTTGAGCAGCTCAGGTTGTACTGCGAATTCACTACTCTGTGGGTTTTCCTTCTCGAAGATACCTTGCTGAGTAGTGTAGTAATCGTACCAAGCACCATCGTATGGTTTGTAACCGCCTACATTGCCATAGCTGAGTCGCATAGTGAAGTTGGCGTCACTAGGTAGATACTCGTCGCTCATCTCCTGTAGTCCAGCCATAAAGAGGCGGCGTCCCTTCTGATACATAGCGCCAGTCTTCATCAGCTCGCCTCTGAGGTTATTGATCTGCTCTGAATAGCTCTTCATTACCTGTACAGCTGGGTCGGTTTCGTGTGCTGCCTTGAGCATCTCGTAATTCTTGAGTGCCTGGACCATACGATCCTTATGAAGAACTACAGAATTATCGTACACATACTCGGCAAACTTTTCGTAGTCGCCACCGAAGTCCTTATCGATAGTAGCGAAGATAGATGGCAAATAGGCTGGATCGACCTGCTCCTTAGTCACCTTGAGCATCACTGGGAGTACCGCTTTACCAACGATTGGATTAAAGTCCTTATAAAGGGCATCGGCATCGAAAGCCTTGAGATCTTCTGATGGCATAGCAGAGAAAGCACGGAACTCTGTACCACTAAGTGCCTCTGAGAGGATGGTGAAGTTCTTCATAATCTTGCCACGAGCCTCTAGAGGAATCCTTAGGCTATCGAGGACAAAGCCATACTTCGCAGTGCGCGCCTTATCGGCAGCAACCCACTCTGAGAACTTGCGCTCGATCTCCTGCTTATTCTTGACTACATTAAGCGCACGTAGACCCTTATTCATACCTATGGAGTTTTTCCAATAGTTAGAGCTGCTCGCATATTTATTGGCATACTGGATACGGATGGCTGGGTCGCTCTCCATGTACTTAGTCCAAACCCCTTGCTTAAGTCCGCGAACGAGGATACGTGGTGCATTCTCATTTTCCATCCTATTAACAACACCCCAAGAGCTGAGGTAACGATCGGTGCTACCAGGGAAACCAATGGTCATGGCATAATCGCCCTCCTTAACACCAATAGTGGATACCTTAGCATAGTGGCGTGGCTTGTATGGCTTATTATCGGCTGAGTAATCGGCAGGCTTATTGTCTTTTCCTGCATATACACGGAAGACAGAGAAGTCGTTGGTATGGCGAGGCCACATCCAGTTGTCTGTGTCGCCACCAAACTTACCCATGGATACTGGTGGTGCAAATACCAAACGAACGTCGGTAAATACATCGTATATCACGAGGTAATAAGCATTGTGCTCGTAGAATGGATAAACAGCTACTGCTGTATGTGGATCGCCCTCATACTTGGCTTCTATCATACTCGCAGCCATCTGAATCGCCTGCATACGCTTCATCTCGTCGTCAATACCAGCGACAGAGGCTAGCACTTGGTCGGTAACATCTACGAACTCGCGGAGATACATAACGGTGAGGTTGGGGATAGGGAGCTCTTCGCTCTTATTGCCCGCAACGAAACCATTTTTGAGGTAATCATGCTCAACTGAGCTCTGGCTCTGGATAGAGCGGTAACCACAGTGGTGATTCGTGAAAAGTAAACCTTGGTCCGATACTGTGATAGAGGTACAGCCATTATCAAAGGCTGCCACTGCACTGGACAGGCTAGTGCCATCCTGACTGTAAAGATCATTGGCATTGAGCTTAAGACCTAGCTCGCGCATACGATCCATATTCTCCTGCTTGATCATGCTGATGAGATACATACCCTTATCTGCTTTCGCCATAGGAGCTATAAGCATAAGCGCAAGTACAATCAGAGAAAATCTAAGATGCTTCATACGTAATTTATTGTAAGTAATTAAAATCATGTGCTACAAAGTTAACTATTTCCGATGAACTACAGGGGCAAACGAAAAAGGAACCAAGGTAAATATGACCTTGATTCCTCTTAAACAGTACAAAATGTATAACACCTAAACACAGAGGGTGAACGACGGGGGTCGAACCCGCGACAACTGGAACCACAATCCAGTGCTCTGCCAACTGAGCTACGTCCACCATTTCAATCGAGATTACTCAATTGCGACTGCAAAGATACACAATATTTTGTAATCACCAAATCTATAAGCCACACAAAAACAGGGTGACAGGTAAACTAGCACACGATTTTAACGAAAGAGTCTATGATTATGAACCAATGTTCAGAATAATCGTTATCTTTGCGGTGAATAGATAGAAGTATTATGGCAAGACCAAAATCCAATCGCCTAGTAATGAAGGCGCCATCTCATACCGGCTTCAAGCCGTGCGGGAAAGTCTGCGGAGACGATCGACCCATCCAACTGAAGCTGGATGAATACGAAAGTATCCGTCTTGTAGATTATGAGGGGATGCAGCAGTCCGATGCGGCTGAAGCCATGGGGGTGTCGCGCCCTACCCTTACCCGAATCTACGATAATGCACGGAAGAACGTGGCAAAAGCCTTGGTAGAGGGAAGAGCCATCACGATACAGGGCGATAATCTCGGTTTTGACCAATTCAAAGAACAGAAAATAAACATCAGGATTATGAATCAGAAGATTGCGATTCCAACCAATGAGGGAAAACTCTTTGGGCACTTTGGCAAGGCGCCACAAGTGACTATTGTAACTGTAGAAGATGGTCAAGCAACAAAGACAGAGGTAGTTGTAGCTCCAGAACATGAACATGGCTCTATGCCGAAGTTTATCGCTGGACACGGATGTACCGATGTTATCTGTGGTGGACTAGGAATGCACGCCAAGGAAATGCTCAATGAGTTGGGCATACAGGTACATAGCGGTGCACCAGCTTTGCCAATCGAGGAGATAATAGAACAGTATCTAAATAGCTCTATCACCTACGGTGAAAGCGGCTGCTCCTGCACCTGTTCGCACCACGGACACGGTCACTAAGAGGAGCTATTTGCCGAGGAGCTGCTCGAGGAACCGAGGATAGCTCTTGGCGATACAATCGGGATTGAGAAGGACTGTGGTGACTTCTGGCAAGGTGACAGCAAAGACGGCAAAGGCCATAGCCACACGGTGATCACCATGCGGGTTAATCATCACCATTTCGGGGAGCTTGCCCCATGTGCCATCCCAGCTGATGGCATTGTCGGTAATGGAGAAGCCCCCGACGTTGTACCACTCCACAGCCTCAAGGAAAGAGGCTATACGATTGCTCTCCTTGTACCTAAGGTTGCGGGTACCGTTAAAAGTAAATGGTCTACGATTGCGGATGAAGGCAAGGGCAAGCGGGAGAAAGCTATCGAGGTGTTGGTCAATATGAAGTACCACTTCCTCTGTACACTGGTCGGTTTTTGCACCGCTGACCTCTAGGATATTGCCCATAGAGGAAGTGGTGATGCCTAACGGCACAACGCTTCGCTGTATTAGGGCATCGGGCTGTAGGCTTTCTCTATGGAGCCCTGGCAACTGTATACTTAGCTGTTCTGGATGACTCATAGCGAGCTGGTACCAGAAGGTAGCTGCGCTCCAATCCCTCTCTAAGGCGTTCTGCTCTTGCTGCAGAACGCCTTTTGTTAACTGCAGATAAGTATAGGAGGGCGTCTGCTCGGAAAAATCGAAGGTGACCATATTGCCTAACGCCCTATTACAGATAAGGATAGCGCTACAATACTGACTGCTTTTCCACTCGGTATGGAGGTGCACCTGCTTTACGGGGATAAGCGGAGTTATGGCTACACCACAGTCGTGTAGTGTACACTTGGCACCCATACTAGGGAAGAAGGAGAGATCGTCTTGCTTGATGCGCTCCATGAGTTGAGGAGAGCCGACAAGGAAGGTCTCGCATCGCTCATAGATGGCAGCAATCATTAGGAAGCGCATAGCGGTACCACTGGAACCACAATCGAGCTGTATGGTCTCACCATTGGGACGCTGCCTAAGCAGGTGAACAGCGCGCCAGATCACCAAGATATCTTCATTACAAAGTGCATAAGCCTCCTCCTTCTCAGGCAGAGAGGGAAGAGGCTTATTTTGCATGTAAGTGAGTAGTAGCTGGCGGGCTACTATGCTCTTACTATAGGGGAGCTCTATACGCTGACGCCCAAGAAAGGAGCGATAGGTAAGAGCTAACTGCTTCATCTCGGGTAGAGAGCGGGTGACTAAAGAGGATTATCCGAGGTGCTTGAGTAGGTCTCCCTCGAGAGAACTAGCACCGATACGGAAGAGTTTGTTGGTCATCCACTCCTCGCCAAGGATGCCCTTAACGATACAAAGGTACTGAATAGCTTCTTCGGTAGTGCGTACACCACCAGATACCTTGAAGCCTCGCTTGATACCGAAGAGATCGTTGTATTGCTTCAACACACTACACATAACGTAGGCAGCCTCCATAGAAGCGCCTGGATAACCCTTACCTGTAGAGGTCTTGATGAAGTCGGCATCGCTATACAGTGCTAGGATACTTGCACGCTGGATATTTTCAGGTGTCTTGAGCGCTCCCGTCTCAAGGATAACCTTAAGGGTATGCCCTTTAGTAACATCGCGCAGTTCCTGAATCTCCTCAGTCACAGCCTTGTAGTCACCGCTAAAGAAGTTGCCTAGGTGCATAACGATGTCAATCTCATCAGCACCATCAGCGAGAGCGAGAGAGGTCTCAGCCACTTTAATCTCGGGAAAAGTCTGTGAGGAAGGGAAAGCACCAGAGACGCAACATACGTTGACGCCCTCAACCACGAGTGCTTCGCGCACAGTCTTGGCAAAGTTAGGGTACACACAGATACTTGCTACTGGTGGTATCTCGGGATTGGTATCGTCCAACTCATTGACGCCCTTCACGAAATTGTATATCTGATCCGCATTATCCTCAGCCCCAAGAGAGGTAAGGTCTACAGTGCTATGCAGAAACTTGATGGTCTGCTTATTATTGAGACTATCGTAGTGGTGATCGATCAGTTTCTTGATCTCTACCTGAATTTGCTCCGATGATAACGAAGGGGTAAAGGAATCGAAAGCGGCCTGAAACTTGCTCTGCCCTACATGGTCATGACTGTGGTCGTGATCATGGTTGTGATTGTGTTCGTGAATGTGCTCTTTGCTCATAAAACTATCTTACTTATCCAATTTATGGTTGTTTATATGTCTATCCTTGTCCCGCGATGTCTTCTTCTGGATATTCTTCTGAAGAGCTTCGGTAAGGTTGCAGCCGGTCTGATTGGCGATACAAGCAACGACCCAAAGGACATCCGCTAGCTCGTCTGACAGACGCTCCTGGCTCATCTCCTCTCCAAGCTTAGCGCTCTGCTCACCATACAAACGAGCCATGACACGCGCCACTTCACCCACTTCCTCGGTAAGGATTGCCATATTAGTTAGGGGATCAAAGTAGCGGACGCCATACGTCTTTATCCACTGGTCTACAATGGATTGCACTTCAGCTATCGTAGGACTATTCATCTATTCTTACTATCCATAATAATGGTAACGGGACCATCATTGAGAAGGGTTACCTTCATATCAGCACCAAAGATACCTTTTTGTACTGGTTTACCCAAATTCTCCCCCAAGAGCTGACAAAATCTATCATACATAGGCTGAGAGATTTCGGGGCGTTCAGCCTTGATATAACTTGGGCGGTTGCCTTTGTGCGTATCGGCAAGGAGGGTAAACTGAGATACGCAGAGTATCTCTCCGCCATGCTGGAGGATGCTTTCATTCATCACTCCTTGGGCATCATCGAAGATACGGAGATTGATGGTCTTCTTGAGAAGGTACTGCAAGTCCTTCTCTGTATCTCCGACCTCTACCCCATGGAGAACCATCATTCCGTTGCCAATCTCACTGACCAACTGACCATCGACGACTACAGAAGCGTGCTGTACACGCTGTATGACTACTTTCATTCTTGCTGCTCTCTAAAATAGTTATAGACCGTCTGCCCTTTCGCTACTCCGATAGATTCTTGGAGCTGTTCTAGGGAAGCCGATCGGATATTCTTAACGCTCTTGAACGACTTCAAAAGTCTCTGTTTGTACGCAGGTCCTATACCGGGTATCTCATCTAGTGCTGACTGGGTTTGTCGCTTGCTCCTTAGCTTACGGTGATAGGTGATAGCGAAGCGGTGTACTTCATTCTGTATTCGCTCTAGGAGATAAAAGACTTGACTGCGCTGCATGATACCGACTACCTGTGGAGGGTCTCCATAGAGTACCTGATTGGTATTGTGCCTATCATCCTTAGCTAGTCCCATCACAGGGATATCGGCACCCACCTCCCTAAGGGCTGCCTTAACGACCCCCATCTGTCCTTTACCGCCATCGGTAACGATAAGATCAGGTAAGGGCTGCTCCTCTTCAATCATCCGTCGGTATCGTCGGGTGACTACCTCGTGCATAGAGGCATAGTCATCGGGACCTGAGACTCCCCTTATCTTATAGAGGCGGTAGTCTTTCTTGCTCGGCTTAGCCCCTTTGAATACAATACAGCTAGCAACGGGATCGCTTCCTTGAATATTCGAGTTATCGAAGCTCTCCACATGGTACGGAAGCTTGGGCAATCCTACTGCCGACATCAGCTCTCGCAGAATCTGCGTATTACGCTGCTCAGGATTCATCTTTTCGGACTGCCTATGCTTATCCTTCATATACTGTTGAACATTCTGCTGGCTCAGCTCAAGGACTTTGCGCTTCTCTCCCCTTTGCGGAATGGTTATGGTTAGGTGCGAGAAGTCGCCAAAAGAGGGCGCCTCTTCGAGAATCAGCTCTCGCACCTTGAAGTTCGTCTCATTGAGCAACTGTACTATTGCGGTAGAGAGGAAGTCACTCTCAGGGTCGTCATCGTCCATCAACTGTCGCTTAAACTCTAGAGTGCGACCAGCAATAATATTTCCATTGTGTACCTCTAGGTAATTAACATAGTAGGCATCTAGATCACTTGCGGCACTTACCACTAGCGCATTCCCTATAACATTACTAATGATAGTACTCTTGGCTTGATAGGAAGATATTTCTTGGAGCGTATGCTGAAGTTCCATAGCTCGTTCGAAATCCAAATCCTTACTTGCCTGAGCCATACTCTCCTCTAAGATTCCTCGTACATAACAGATATTACCGCGAAGAATCTCTATCGCCTGTCGAATACTTTCGTCGTAAGACTCCTTACTCTGAAGCCCTTCGCAGGGTGCCTGACATCTATTGATATGATACTTAAGACAGGCTCGGAATTTTCCCTCCTCTATCTGCTGTTCATTGAGCTTCAGGCTACAAGTTCGGAACTTGAATATCCTATTGAAGAGATTAATCAGTGTCCAAGCCATACCCTTATTCGGATAAGGACCGAAGTACAGGCTACCATCTCGGATCACTTTAAAGGTAACAAAGACTCGAGGGAATGGCTCCTTCTTAACACAGATATGCGGGTACAAGTCGCCCTCCTTAAGTAGAATATTATAGTGCGGTTGGTGTTGCTTGATAAGGTTATTCTCGAGAAGCAAAGCATCTAGTTCCGTTTCCACCACCATATACTCAATAGTGGCAAAAGCTCGAATAAGCGCACGTACTTTCCGATCACTATGATTCTTTTGAAAGTAAGAGGAGACACGCTTTCGTAAATTCTTAGCCTTACCCACATAGATAACCACACCCCCCGAGTCACGGTAGGTGTAGCAACCAGGCTTTTCTGGAATCACGCTTAAGCTCTCTTGTATTTCCTCTTTGCGTATGATCATACACTAGGTTTCACGTGAAACACCCTATCTACCTAATAGTACCAATAATATATTAATATCGGCAGGAGATATTCCAGGGATACGAGATGCCTGACCAATAGTCTGCGGATTTATCTTCTCCAACTTCTGTCTCGCCTCAATAGAAAGGCTATGGAGGTCTTCATACTTAAAGCGACCACCAATCTCAATATCCTCAAGTCGCTTCGCCTTCTCCGCTAACTGACGTTCACGCTCAATATACCCTGCATATTTAATCGTAATCTCTGCTGATTCTACCACCTCTTGTACCGCTCCATATTTCGTATAGAATTGCGAAAGTTTTTCACTGAACGATTTAAGCGAATTATAAGAGACCCCTGGACGAAGGATAAGATCACGCAATTTTACAGAGCCAGAGAGTGGATTACTATTACATGCCACCAAAAAGGCATTGAGCTCTTCACTAGGAGCGATAGAGGTTGTTGCGGTCAGTTCCAACAACTCTTTCTTAAGTACAAGTTTGTTTCGTAAAACTTCCATTCGCCCCTGATCGACTAAACCCAAATCATATCCCCTTTCCGTGAGACGCTCGTCCGCATTATCCTGTCTCAAGAGGATGCGATACTCAGCTCGTGAGGTAAACATTCGATAAGGCTCGTCTACACCCTTCGTCACAAGATCATCAATCATCACTCCAATGTAAGCCTCGTCTCTACTAAGCACGAAAGGCTGTTTCACGTGGAGCGACAGGTGAGCATTAATACCAGCGACTAATCCTTGTCCCCCTGCCTCTTCATACCCAGTAGTCCCATTAATCTGACCAGCGAAGTATAGGCCGGATATTAGTTTCGTCTCCATAGTATGGTAAAGCTGAGTAGGATCAAAGAAATCATACTCTATAGCATAACCGGGACGCAGTACATGAGCATTGGCGAGCGCAGGGACGTGTTTTATAGCTTCAAGCTGAACCTCATAGGGCATAGAGCTACTAAAGCCATTAAGGTACACCTCAGTTGTCTCTACACCTTCGGGTTCAATAAACAACTGATGTTGATTACGCTCAGCAAAAGTCTTTATCTTCGTCTCAATACTCGGGCAATACCTAGGACCAATAGAGACAATCTGACCATTATAGAGTGGTGCTTCGTCTAGATGATCATTAAGCACCTTATGCACCTCCGCATTAGTATACGTTATGTAGCAAGATCGTTGCGGTAGCGCTTTATTCGTTACACGTGGAAGATAACTGAAGTGATACCATGTATCGTCTCCCGCTTGCTCCTGACAAAGAGAATAGTCGATAGTAGACGCATCCAGACGCATGGGCGTACCCGTCTTCATACGGTCAGTATGAAAGCCCAGCTCACGCAATTGTTCAGTAAGCCCATGTGCCGCTGGTTCGGCTATTCTACCGCCTTCTATTTGCACCTTTCCAAAGTGCATCAAGCCATTCAGAAAAGTCCCATTAGCGAGAACCACCTTAGGAGCGATAAACTCCACACCTAAGTGAGTATATACACCTCTCACCGACTTTCCATCCTCATCAAGAATAAGCTGCACAACGCTGTCTTGCCAGATCAATAGATTGGGCGTCTGCTCTAGTTCATTACGCCAAAGGCGGGAAAAGAGTTTACGATCCGTCTGAGCTCTCGGGCTCCACATAGCCGCTCCCTTGCTCATATTGAGCATTCTAAACTGTATTGTACTCTCATCCGTAGCAATACCCATAAAACCTCCTAGAGCGTCTATTTCGCGCACAATTTGCCCCTTCGCAATACCGCCTATAGCTGGATTACAACTCATCTGAGCTATACGCTCCATATCCATTGTGATCAGCAACACTTGCGAACCCAGCAACGCCGCAGCACGCGCAGCTTCACAGCCCGCATGTCCTGCGCCTACAACTATTATATCGTATTCTTTCTTCATCTAGCTTATCAAGCCCCAATCTTTATCATTAACCAACATCCTCTGTAAGCGCTCATTAAGCAACCTATTCTTAGGATCCTTAAGTACTGGGTCCTCGCCCAGTATAAACTCCACAAGATTACTACAAAACTGCACATACCTACCATCCTCGGAGAGGTTCGCAATCTTGAGAGAAATACCCTCCCCGCTCTGTTGTGTCCCCTCCAAATCACCAGCACCTCTCATCTTGAGGTCTTCTTCTGCAAGATAGAAGCCATCAGTGCTTTGGCACATAATATTGATACGTCTCAAGGAAGTCTCGCTAATTGAGTGGTCACTCATCAGCACACAATAGCTCTGATGGGCTCCTCGCCCTACCCTACCCCGTAATTGGTGGAGCTGCGACAAACCGAACCTATCGGCACTAGTAATCACCATAACCGTTGCATTAGGGACATCAACACCCACTTCTATCACCGTTGTCGCGACTAGAATATGAGTCTCTCCAGCAGCAAACTTCTGCATCTCTGCCTCTTTTACATCGGGCTTAAGTTTCCCGTGAACCATACCCACATTATGCACAGGAAAGGCGAGACGAAACTCCTCAAACCCTTGCTCCAAACTCACCATATCGCTCTTCTCACTCTCCTCAATCAAAGGATAAACGACATAACACTGACGACCCTCCAAAAGTTGACTATGGATAAACTGAAGTACATCTGTAAGCTGCGAGTCATAGGCGTGGCTTGTAACAATAGGCGAACGTCCAGGCGGCAATTCGTCGATGATCGAGATATCCAAGTCGCCGTATAAAGTCATGGCCAGCGTACGAGGAATAGGTGTTGCACTCATGATAAGCACATGGGGGTTAATCTGCCCCCTACTCTTTTCCCAAAGCACACTCCTCTGATATACCCCGAATCTATGTTGCTCATCTATTACAGCAAGTCCTAGGTTATGGAATTTCACATAGTCTTGAATCAAGATATGTGTCCCCACAAGGATATCTATCTCACCCTTCTTTAGGGCATCAAGTACCGGCTTGCGCTCCTTCGCTTTCATCGAACCCGTAAGTAGCACTACCCTTATCCCCTTCTGTCCAGCAAGCATCTTAGATAACGATTGGTAGTGCTGGGCAGCTAATATCTCAGTCGGTGCCATCATCGTTACCTGAAAGCCATTATCAATAGCCACCAGCATAGCCAAAAGAGCCACTACCGTCTTGCCGCTACCTACATCCCCCTGCACAAGGCGGTTCATCTGGTGCCCGCTCCCCATATCTGCGCGTATCTCGTTTACTACGCGCTCTTGCGCACCAGTAAGCTGAAACTTCAACCCTTCGGTTCTAAACGCTTCAAATTGCGCTCCAGTTGGTTTGAAGACAAAGCCAGTGCTCTCCTCCTTCCTAGACTTATGGATATAATGCTGGCGTAAAGAAAGGAAAAACAACTCCTCCATCTTAAGCCTCGCTTGAGCCCTTTGTAGCATCCTAGCATCCATTGGGAAGTGAATCATCTCTAAGGCTTCCCCAAGTGGCAGCATCTGATAGTTATAGACTATATACTCAGGGAGTGTATCCTCTATCTTTCCCCTCACTTCCGCCAGAATAACTTTCATAAGTTCACTGATTGCCTTGGACGAAAGCCCCGCTTTCTTCATTCGATCAGAAGTAAAGTACATAGGATATAGACGCCCTACTGAACTCATAGGGCTACCCGCTAGCTCCACCTCAGGATGAGCAATAGAAAACGTACTACCATAGCGTGTAGGCTTTCCAAAGACCACATACGGTGTGTGCAGCTTTAGAGTACGGAGCATATAGGTGGTACTATTAAACCAAACTAACTCCATCACTCCTGTTGCATCCTTGAAGTACGCCTTTAGTCGCTTCTTCGAACCACTTCCCTCCTCTACAAAACCAACTATTTCCCCCTGCAACTGCACATAAGGCATATCCTCTAGCAGTTCACTAATCGTATATATACGAGTACGATCCACGTGACGATAGGGGAACCTATAGAGTAGATCGCCCCATGTTTTTACCTCCAGCTCTTTGGCAAGCACGGCAGCCTTACGCTCCCCTACTCCTTTTAGGAAAGTAATATCACGCTTTAGGATATCATTCATTTAGCTCCCTTTTAGACAAGCACCAAGTAGCCAAAGCCAAATCTTTAGGTGTCGTAATCTTGAAATTTTGCTCCTCTCCTTCTACGATAGAAGGTGCCAATCCCCCATAAAGTTCTACTATACTCGCATCATCAGTACAAGAACTATCAGGCTTTGAGAAATACGCCTTATAACTATCTCTCAATAACTCTCGTTCGAAAAGCTGCGGTGTCTGTATCAAACGAACACTATTCCTTGGAATGCTCCTATACAACCCCTCTTCAGTAAGAATCCTTGTGGAGTCAGTAGGAGGCAATGCCGGCACCACTGCCCCACTCATCTTAGCATCCCAAATACGATTGAGCAAAGCATTCGTTACAAATGGTCGCACACCATCATGCACCATCACAAAAGACCCCGAAGCCACATCAAGACCATTTCGTACACTCTCTGCACGCTCACGCCCTCCGTCTGCATACTTCAGCTCTATCCCTTTCTTCAGGAAACGAGACATCATATCTTGGACATAATCATCATCAGACTTCGGACGAACTAATATAAACTCTGTATCAATAGACTTATCTACGGCCTCAAATAGATGCTCAATTGTCCAAACCAAAATAGGTTTCACGTGGAGCATTAGGTATTGCTTGGGTAGATTACTCTCCATCCTCAGTCCCTTACCTCCTGCTACAATGATTATAGAAAGTTCCTTCATACTATACACCTATTGTATCTCTCTGTATTGACTCAGATACCACATCACAATACCAGCAGCCACACTTACATTCATCGAGTGCTTAGTCCCGTATTGTTCTATCTCAATCACCCCATCCGAGAGGTCTATTACCTCCTGTTGTACACCCTCCACTTCATTCCCTAATACAATCGCTATGGGCTGGCTGTCGCCAATATGCTCCTGCACATTGGGTAGAAGCACCGAGTGCTCTGCTTGCTCTAAAGACCATACCATATAGCCCTCTTCCTTGAGCTGGAGAACCGCATCCTTGGTCTCCTTGAAATAGTGCCACTCCACTACCTCCTCAGCACCAAGCGCACTCTTGTGTATCTCCGCATGCGGAGGCACCCCAGAAATACCGCAGAGATAAAGTCTCTCTAATCGTAGGGCATCTGCTGTTCTGAAGACCGAACCCACATTGTGCATGCTACGGATATTATCCAGCACCACCACAATCCTTCTCTTTCGTGCGAGGGCATACTCTTTGGGACTCATACGCCCCATCTCCTCTATCCTAAGCTTTCTTGCCATCAAGCTTACTCTGTGAGGTCAGGGAGTTTATGGTAAGAGTAGAGGTCACGGATGGCATCCTCGTAGTACTTCTCTACCACTAGCCGCTTGGTCTTCAAACTATTGGTAAGCATGCCGTTATCGATAGAGAGTGGCTCTGTAAGGACATAGAACTTCTTCACCTTCTCATACGAAGCCAACGACTCCAATTGTTCATCAATCCTTTGCTGTAGTACTTTATTGACCTCAGGGTGTTTTGCTAAAGCTGACTTATCTTCTGGCAGATTAGCTATGCCCAACTCAGTAAGCCTACTAATCAGCTTCTCCCAATTAGGCAATATCAGAGCACTCACAAAGCTACGCCCATCGGCAATCACCACAGCCTGCTCAATCATACCATCGGAAGTGAGCATATTTTCAATCTGATTAGGCACAATATACTTGCCGTTGGCAGTCTTAAAGAGATCCTTGGCACGCTCCTTAAAGAACACATTCCCCTCAGCATCCATAGAGCCAAGGTCTCCTGTGCGGAACCAACCGTCCTCAGTAAAGGCAGCAGCATTCGCCTCCGGATTGAGGTAGTACCCCTTCATCACCGTATCCCCCTTCACAAGGATCTCTCCTCCTGCAGCTTCATCTATACGTATGGAGACCCCTCCAAGAGCGCGACCAATAGACCCGAACTCAAATCCATCCTGACGACAGTAGCAAACCGTAGCCGTAGTCTCTGTAAGACCATACCCATAAACAATCGGCACTCCAATACTGAGCAAGAAGGCTTGCACCTTATCCGCTAGCGCTGCTCCGGCCACAGGATAAATCAGACCTCTCTCTATACCTACCTTCTTCCTTAGGAGGTTAAGGAACGTTCGCGAGTAGAAGTTATATTGCATCTTGAGTGCCGTTGGCGGCTTCTTCCCCTTTGCTCTATACTCAAAGTGGTATTTCCTACTCACTCTGATACACTCATCGGTCATCTTTCTCAGCACAAGGGGAAAACTCTGTATCTTTTCATACACACCCACGTACACCTTCTCCCAAAAACGAGGGACATTACACATATAGTGCGGGTGTACCTCCGTAAGTGCCTTGAGGATTTCCTTAGGGTTACGGTTTACCGCAATACGCACGCCCATGGTGAGACAAACATAGCACCACATCTTCTCAAAGATATGCGTCAGCGGCAGGAAGTTCATACTCACCTTGCCAGGCTTCAGTAGTCGAAGCTCCTCTGCATGTCGCTCAATAGCCGCCTGCACGCTCCTAAAGGTCAATTCCACTCCCTTTGGTGTCCCACTCGTCCCACTCGTGTAGAGAATGAGTGCTGTTTTGTCTAAGCTCCACCTACTCCTCCTCAGAGAAAGCTCCACATCATGTTCGCCCTCGCTACCGAGTCTCAAAAAGTCCTCCAGATAGATAGAATCAATATCTTCACCATCACGGTCAATCGTACGGTCAAATAGCACCAACTTAAGCGGTCTTACCATCTCTTTCATAGCGGCACGAGCAACGACATACTGAGCTTGCTCCCCTACAAAGAGAAGCTTCATACCACTGTGCTCTACCATGTATTGCACCTGGGATGGCGAACTAGACGCATAGAAAGGAATAGCAATAGCGCCCGCTCTAAAGATACCTAGGTCAGCAGCGAGGAACTTATCGCTATTCTCAGAGAATACTCCGATCCTATCTCCCTCCTGCACTTCAGCCTCAACCAAAGCTTTAGCTAGATCGTGCGCCATAGCACCGAAGGTGCTCCAGTTAATCTCATCCCATACCCCCGACAATTGATTGCGCACCATCAGGCAACACTCTTTGGGGTAATTCTCAGCATATCGCTGAGGTACATCAATGATTGGAATCACCACCCTTTGTCTACTCATAACGCTCTCCTTTCTATGCTTAGTAAATCATTCTAACACAAACAAAGATACACAAAAATAGCCAGTGCTAGTTCAAAAATACAATGCAGACTCACCCAACTCTCCCCCGAAGATATTCGCAATGTATACGAATGGTGACGGAAAGGACTAAAGTGCACTAAATCTTCTTTTACTCTATATACCCCAAACACTCTCAGGCGAGCGTCTGTTACGGCTCGCGGAAGTAAGGAAATTTATTCCTAGGAATAAATAAATTTATTTGTACAGATAAATATTTTTATTCCTAGAGAAAAATAAATTTATTCCTAGAAATAAATTTGACCACTCTAGGGGAGACGTTTTACTTCCTCTGTATCAAAGGATTTATTCGTTACCTTTGTAGAATAGAATTTGGATGTAATAACTTCAGATAACGAGCATAAAAATGAAGAAGTATAATCGTGTGCTACTCAAGCTGAGTGGCGAATCGCTCCAAGGTGGTCAGGGCTACGGCATAGATCCCAAACGCCTAGATGACTACGCTACAGAGATAATGGAGGTTGTGAAGAGTGGCGTGCAGGTGGCTATCGTAATCGGTGGGGGCAATATCTTCCGCGGATTGAGCGGCGCTGCCAAGGGGTTCGATAGGGTCAAGGGCGACCAAATGGGGATGCTGGCTACAGTCATCAATAGCCTAGCGCTCAGTTCTGCACTCGAAGCAAAGGGGCAGAAGAGCCAAGTATTTACCGCTACGCCAATGATGCCGATTGGTAAGCACTACAATAAGTGGGACGCACTTGAGGCGCTCCAAGAGGGCAAAGTGGCTATCTGCGCAGGAGGTACAGGCAATCCATACTTCACCACTGATACAGGGTCTTCGCTCAGAGCGATAGAATTGGAGTGCGATGCCATGCTCAAGGGGACTCGTGTAGATGGTATCTACACTGCCGACCCAGAGAAAGACCCAACCGCCACGAAGTTCGACGAAATCACCTATCAGGAGATTCTCCGCCGCAACCTCAAGGTGATGGATATCACGGCTACCGCCATGTGCATGGAAAATAACCAGCCTATAGTGGTCTTCGACATGGATACCCCAGGCAATCTGACCAAGCTCCTTATTGAAGGCAAAGAGATCGGAACTAGAGTAGTGCTAGAATAAGCAATACATCAATAATAAAGCATAGGCTACTTGGGGGCGCAACCTAAGTAGCCTATATTCATTTCAGCTCCTCTCTTTGTGCAACGCCCTCAAATTTGTATCTTTGTAATTGGACTATAGATAGTTTATAACATGGATTGGATAAGTATTCTAGTGATAGCAGTGCTCGCTGTGGTAGTGATCTACGGGGCGAAACGCCTGCGCAAGATAAGGGAAGACAATGGCGGAGAGGTACCAGAGATAAAGGAGTGCGCCCCAGGGCACAGCTGTAGCGGATGTTGTGGTGGCACCAGTTGCTTCAATGCTAAGGACAAGGAGCGCCCCCTATTGGTCTACTTTGAGGATCAGGAATTGGACCGTTTTCGCAGAAGAAGCGGAGAGGACTATACCGAGACGGAACTAGCAGAGTGGAGCGAGGTACTGCATACGTTGAGTCCCAATGAGCTAGCACCTTGGAAGCAGAGCATCACCCTAAGACGACTGCCAATGCCCAAGGAGATCAGAGACGAACTAGAGCAGCAGCTTGCTGCACAAGCATAAGCATAAGCCCAATAGGATATGTCACTCTTTAGCTACGACTTCTTTACCCAGTCGGCAATAGCTGTGCTACTCACAGGGCTCATCACAGGGATTATAGGTAGCTTCATTGTAGTTCGCCGAATGGTATTTGTATCAGGAGGCATTACCCACAGCTCCTTTGCAGGGCTAGGGTTAGGCTTCTTTATGGGGCACAATCCCCTTTTCTATGCCATTGGTGCCGCTGTCCTTAGTGCATTAGGAGTAGAGTGGTTAAGCCAAAAAGGGAAGGTACGAGAGGACTCCGCTATCGCAGCCATTTGGTCACTAGGCATGGCGCTTGGCATTCTTTTCGTATTCCTTACCCCAGGTTATACCCCTAGTCTTACAGGATTCCTCTTTGGCAATATCCTTTTGGTAACGCCTATGGAGCTTTGGGGGCTTGTCGGTTACTCATTGCTGACGATCCTACTAGTAGCACGGTACTACCGTCCCCTACTCTATATCTCGTTCGACCCAGAGTTTATGCAAGTAAGAGGGCTCAGGCGAAGCCTATACCAGTATGCTATGATTATCTGGATAAGTATCGGTATTGTGCTTAGTATTAGAGTAATGGGGGTAATGATGCTCATGAGTATGCTCACGCTCCCGCAGATGACGATGAGCCAATTTACCTCCAGTCTCAAGCATCTGATTATTGGGAGCTCGCTCCTCAGTATATTCACAGTGCTAACCGCCCTCTTCGGGAGCTATTACTTCAACCTCCCCACTGGCGTGCTCTCAGTACTGCTCCTCTCGGTAGTATTTCTCGTGACAAAAGGGGGTATCGCTTTGAAAAGCAAATAAATGTACCGCCTGCTCCCGTTCCTGGCTATTATCCTGCTGCTCCCAGGTTGTCAGTTGTTACAACAAGCTAAGGGCATTAATCAGCGACACTATGCCGCTGGGGAACTGCAGCGAATCACTCAAGAATTACAGGCACAGGAACCGAGCTTCGAAGTCCCCTCTACTTTATACCTTACAGATGATTATGGCAAGTACACTGAGGAGCTAGAGAAGCTACTCAACATCACCACTACCTCGCAACCAATGGGGGCCAAGATAGCGCTACTTATGGGCGATGGGGAGGCATTATTGCATAGAACATCTGACACCATACTCCTTGCTAATGCTCATCTATTGATGGGAAATATAGTGGAGGCGGATCGGCTTATGGGGTTATCTGCGACTAGAGATCTAGCCACCGAGGCGATCATCCATATACGACAAGAAAGGATGGATGAGGGCATCGCTCTATTGGAGCAATTGATAAGGCAGAGTGCCAATGCAGATGTGCAGCTCCGAGCAGCAAGACTCATGAGCTTACTGGGCAAGGGTGGCTGGGATTACTTAATGAGGCAAAGCTCTTCGGAATGGGAACGATTTATGGCAGCAACACGTTTGGGCAACCGCACGGCTAGTACCCCTAGGGAAGTCACCTATGTAAGCTACGTTTCAGCGATGGAGCAACCAGATAGTCTGCGAACGAAAAAGGCTACACAGCTGCTCCTTGCTCAACCCACAGCCCCATGGCGACAGTATGCACTACTACAGCTTATCCCTCATATTATAGCGGAGAAGCTGTGGGTAGAACTCTATAGGGTAGCAAAAGAGCTACCGGAAATGGCGAAAAGCTACCCTATCTACTACCAAGTCTTAGAGTTTGAAAAGGAGGTTGAGCTCTTAGCGCGCTACGAAGCACCCGAGACACCAACCCAAAACACAATGCCTATAGCACCGAGAGAAGGGAGCTTCCGTGCGGTATGGGGCAATGTCACCAATGTAGACAATTGGGTGATGGAGCGCTCCGACCGTCTCTCTACCCCTACCCTCACAGTACGTCCTACAGCAGAGCAATATCGGCACATCTACCAACTCATCTCCCGTACCCTCCAATCCTTCCCCCCTTCCCCCTAACACCCACACTAATCCCAAATAAGGGGTTACATACATTCTATTATATTCACGAATATATTACTATTTCTTCCCTTACTACCCAAAATCTTAATCCTACCTACTATGTACTACTCGCAAAACTTCAGACTTCGCACGCGGTTATCTTGTTGTATACAATAGGGATAATGCGAATACTGCGCATTTCTGACAACTATATTTGGAGGAAGTATAAAAAATATGTATCTTTGCACACGTAAGCAATAGCCATGGTTCGTTGGCCGAGTGGTTAGGCAACGGTCTGCAAAACCGTGTACGGCGGTTCGATTCCGCCACGAACCTCTAGTTTTTCATAATATTTTAAGGTTTATTGTCGTTACCCCGAGTCGTGAGACTTGGGGTAATTTTTTGTACCTTTGGGTATTGTAACGACTTAGATAGAGTATATTATGATAGAATATATCCGTGGACGTGTAGTAGAGCGCACTCCTACTTCGGCAGTACTAGAGGTGGGGGGCATTGGCTATCTACTGGCTATCTCTCTTAACACCTACAACCAAATAAAGGTGGATGAGGAAGTGAAACTACTTGTACACGAAGTGCTTCGAGAGGATACACACGATCTATTCGGCTTCGCTGAGGAGCCCGAGCGCCGACTATTCCGACTGCTCATCACGGTAAATGGTATCGGTCCCGCAATGGGGAGACTAGCGCTCTCTAGTTTTACACCCTCGGAGCTCACCCGACTGATAAGGGAAGGCAATGAAGCTGGACTGAAAGGTATCAAGGGCGTAGGTGCGCGTACGGCTCAGAGAATCATTGTGGAGCTAAGGGATAAGATAGAAGAGGCAATGGGGGAATATGCCGTAGGTGGCTCTTCTGTAGAAGCTAGTACTTCGCCTGAGCATAAGTCTACTTATGAAGAGGCGGAGAAAGCCTTTGTTGCTCTAGGTTATCCCGCCACAGCAGCTAAGAAGGTAGTGGCAAAGCTAGCTAAGGCTGACCCAGACATGAGTATCAATGATATGATTAGAAAGGGGCTCCAACTACTGTAGCGTGATATGTGATGCGCTGGAGATACGTAGTACTATTGCTCTTGCTCTCCTCGCTATCGGGGAGCGCTGCAGTATGGCAACCCGATTCGGTCGCCTACAATGCGCAAGGAGGGTACTACCTACTCTATGGCAGGGACAGTGTTGGGGCTTGGCAATTGAGACAATTACTGCGCCCTTCGGAATACTACCAACTCCGAGCGGAGCAACTGACCGCCAACCGCTTCTACCAACTAGGAAAGCCAACTAAGGTGGTACCCCTCAAGCCGAGACCTCAACTCGGACTCAAAGCCAACGGCTACCTCACCCTCAACGTCAATAACACAACCATAGAAGAGGATAATCCCTTACTGTCCCTTGGGCTACGGCGGAGGAGCCATATTGAAATACGCCCGGAGATGAATATACATCTCCAAGGCAGCTATGGAGATCGCCTGAAGCTCGATATGAGCTACGACACCTCTACAGCACTAACCAATAGACGAAGTAGGGTGCGGCTAAGGTATGAGGGCGAGCAGTTCGACTTTATCCAAAAGCTAGAAGCGGGAAATATCCGAATGGATAGCCGTAATCCTTTGATTGATACAGGGCAGGAGCTATTTGGACTAAGGGGAGATTTCTTATTAGGAGCGGTATCGCTGCAAGTGGTCGCTAGTCGTCAGCACTCCGAAGAGCGAAAGATAGTTGTCCAAGGAGGGCGACAGCTGCGACAGACAGAGCTAAGAGGAAGCGAATACGATGTAGCTCAGCACTTCTTCCTTTCTGAGTTTTTTGCCAATAGATATAGCGAGGCACTAAAGGATATCCCCCTCGTCTCTAGCGACGTATTTGTAGAGCGCGTAGAGGTATGGATAACAACACCCCGACAAGTTCAGGCAATGCCCAATGTAGAGCCCGTAAAGGCCTTTATGGGCGCATCATTGACTACCGATCCGCCAAAGAGCGATATGCTCGTAGGGGAAGGGATAACACTATCTGCAGCACAGAGATTGCCCGCTTCGGCCTATACATTGCATCCAACCCTAGGTTTCATATCGCTCCATGCGCCTCTAGGAGAAGGGCAGGTATTGGCAGTAGCCTATAGTTATCGCTACAGGGGTGCAAGGTATCAGGTGGGGGATATCACGGCAGCTGAAGGAGACAGAAAGGTCGCGCTCCTCTCCGAACAAGACCGCTCTCCTCAGTCTAAGCTTTGGCCCCTGATGATGAAGAACGGTTACTCTCTATCGGGTGTAAGGCAAGACGTTAGGCCCGAGGATTTAAGGATAGAGCTAGTCTACAAAGACCCACGAAGTGGTATAGAACGACCAATCATAGACAGAGGGAGCGATGCTGGGCGCAGTTGGTTAGAGCTATTTGGCTGGGATAAAACCGATACATCAGGGAGGAGTGGTAGCCCTGATGGACTTTTTGACTTGGTAGATGGGGTCACCTACCAAAGGAGTACCGGTACGCTATTTCTCCCCTTTCGTGAGCCAATGGTAGAGGTCCCCAAGGGGGACTATCCTATCTTCGAGAGTCTTTACCGCAAGAGTCGGAGGGAAGCAGCAGAGGAGAGGGACAAAGACCTTTTCAGGATAAGAGCGGAGGTCAGTGGTATCGCTACTCAGATTATCCAACTAGGGCATAATGGAGTGGAACCAGGTAGTGTGCGGGTGCAGGCTGGCACGAGACAGCTCACTGAAGGCGTAGACTATCGAATAGATTATACTGGCGGCACACTCTCCCTTACCACCAATAGCACGGAACGCATAGAGATTACTATCCAAGAGCGCGAACGGGTTAGGAGTAAGGAAAAGTCGCTTGTGGGGGCGGAGATCAACTGGTCGCCAATAAATGGACTCAACGTAGGCGGCACGCTCCTCAGCTACAGGGAGGATAGCCGCAGGCAAAGAATCCGATGGGGGGAAGAGGCTCTACGCAATCGTATGTGGGGTATTCATGCAAGCTACATAGGGGAGAGCAAAAGGGCAACAGCTTGGCTCAATCAATGGAGTGGGCTAGAGCTGCGTGAACCCATGCGGCTATCGGCTCAGGCATCTTATGCCGAGCTAAGTAGCAATTACAATACCCCGAAAGGCGGGAGTGATAAAATCGTTGTCGAGGATTTCGAGCAAGGTAATAGGTTTATAGACCTTACCTACCCTCTAGCTTGGCAATTGGGCAACCTTCCTAAGCCAGAGATGAGAGCACAGATGGCGTGGTTCGCTGTGGAGCCAACCCTTGTGCGTGACGGAGCTGAGCGCCAGCCTCAGCACCTAAGACAGGATGAAGCGCAGAGAAAACACCCTCTCGTGAGAGAGGTGAAGCAAGAGGAGTTCTTCCCAAAAAGGGATGCATCGCCAATGATCATGCAAAGCGTGCCGATGCTGAACCTCTCTTTCTATCCTCAGGAGCGAGGACCATACAATCCTGAGGCCGTACAGTTACCGTCGCAGATGTGGGGCAGCATGAGCTTCCCTCTACCTACTACCGACCTGCAGAGCCAGAGGTATAGCTACATAGAAGTATGGCTACTAGATCCGTTTACCCTTGATCCTGACGCCCCAGAAGGCATGCTGTACCTCGACCTCGGTAGATTTGCCGATCGCATTCTGCCTGATAAAGGGATTTACTATGAGGGCGCAGAGGATAAGATAGACACCCAATGGGGAAGGCGAGCCGCTACGCTGCCACAGATGTACGGCTTCGATAGCACTGGCAAATTACCTATAGAAAGACAAGATATAGGGCTAGATGGTCTTTCCTCTGTGGAGGAGCGACAGCACCCTCGTTACTCCGCTTTCGCCAATCAGCCTGACCCAGCTCGCGACGATTACCATTTCTATCTCGGAGAGGATTGGGATATCCAGCAGGAACCTATACTCGGACGCTACAAGTACATCAATGGGCTAGAGGGCAACTCGCTCCCCCGGGTTGTACAAGGTGCCCAAAGCGCACGCACCTTTCTCCCTGATACAGAGGATCTGAATAGAGATCTAATAGAGGAAGAAGAGCAAGGCTACCTCCGCTATCTACTACCTCTAACCCGCTCTGGGCTAGAGTCCAAAATGATTATAGGCGAGAAACGACTTAGCGAAAGGGAAAGGTGGATAAAACTGAGAATCCCTCTCGCCGAGCCTACAGAGGTATTCGGCAGTGGGGTATCGCTACAAGACATAAGGGCACTGAGGCTATCGCTAACAGGCTTCAGCCGTGAAACCCAGATCCGACTCGCTCAGTTCAGACTTGTCTCTACCGCTTGGGCGGAGTACCAAAGTAGCATCGAGCCCAGTGATCATCGCACTGCAACTGTTTCAGTAGGGCAACTATCACTAGAGGAAGATGGAGACCGACAACCCATGCCCTACCTCTCTCCTCCGCAGGTAATCCGCGAACGCTTCGACATGAAATGGGCTATGCAGGCGGAGGATGAGCAAGCGCTTTCCATGGAGGTTACCCACCTAGAACCGGGGCAACCCATAGCGCTCTACAAAGAGCTCGCGCTCGACCTCCGCCACTACCGACAGCTAGAGCTATGGAGCCACCTAGAGTCCTTGCAAGGGGTCGCTCCAGGAGAACTAGAACTATTCGTTAGGCTTGGGCAAGACTTCACACACAACTTCTATGAATATCGGCTACCACTTGAGCCCTCTCCGCTTATCGACTATGGCAGTATGGACGAAGAGCAGGTGCGGGGAGAGCTCTGGCGCAATGCCAATAGGGTAGACCTACAGCTCGAACTATTGCCACAACTCAAGCAAGAAAGGGATAGAACAGGTGCCGATACTAATCAACCATTCACCCTACCCTACAGTGCACGCCCCGATGCGACACTAGCTATCCAAGGGTTCCCTACCCTCGGAGAGATCTCCTCAGTACTCATAGGTATTCGGAATAAAGGTCAGCGCACCGTAGAGGCTACGGTATGGGTCAACGAACTCTCTGTAAGTGGAGCCAGAGCCATGGGTGGGAAAGCGGCTCAGGGGAGCCTACGAGCCTCTGTGGGAGAGCTAGCGAACCTCTATCTAGATGGGCAATACCGAAGTGCTGGCTTCGGGAGTATCACCAGCGATGCCCGCCATGGGCAGTTGGAAGACCACCGCTCCCTAGCTCTTCAGACCCAACTACAGTTAGGGCTACTCTTCCCCAAGGAGTGGCACCTTCGGGCACCCCTTCTTTACAGCTATAATACGCTCCGAACCACACCATACTACGACCCATTCCAAAATGACCTCCTCAATAACGGCCAAGGGGGCTCCTACCAGCAACGACAGTTATTAGAACTGTCGGAGCTTCGGGTACTGCCTACTCAGTCTAAGCACAATGCTTGGAGCTTAGACAATCTACTACTGCGCTACAGAGTGGAGCACCACACAGGGTATGCTCCAGATATCCAAAGCTTGGTTAAGCGAGAAGCGGAGAGCGAACTGAGCTACAGCTATGAGTCATCCCCTCAGAGTTACATCCGTCTGAATAGTCTTTGGCACCGCATCTATCACTACCAAAAGTACCTATCACACGATACACCTCTCAGCACATTGCAGAGCCGTTGGGACTGGGTACGTGGACTGCAGATACGACAAAGCTACCAAGGGCTTACCCTCTCCCTCCAAAGCACTACACAAGCGCTCATAAGGGAGCCTTTCGAGGAGCAACATCGCCAGACCAAAGCCTCCCAATTCCAGTGGCTGACTCACGAGATACTTCGCGACATCTTTGCCCTCGGCGAGACCCAAAGCTACCGCGGGCAGTTAGAGCTCAGCTACCGCCTGCCAGCCTTTGAGCGAGAGTGGCTCAAGCCCCTACAGGGTACTGCCACTTGGCGCAGTAACTATCAGTGGCAGCTTGGAGCCACCTACTCCGATCGAAAACTCGGTAATAGGGCAGAGAATAGTAGCTATCTCGACCTTCTCCTCCGCTATCAGCCCGTAGCGATCCACTTCCGGCGTACAGCTGGCAGCAGTATACCAGGGCTCCTCTCAGGTGCTGGCAAAGCCTTCGGTCTCGCTCTATTCGAGAAGCGTTTAGTGCCTGGCTTGCCCTTCATGCTGGCGATAGATAGCCCCAACCGCACCTTTCAAAAAGCGCAAGAGCGAGGTTGGCTCACCCAAGAGGCAGGCAGTACTCAACCCCTCACGACCTTCTGGCGCAACGAGCTAGATATTGTCCTCACCCTCCACCCAGTCAAGGGCATGGAGCTACTCCTATCCTACCAAAACAAACACCAGCGCCATACTTTCCTCACCCCCTACCAGCCAGAGCTTCCACCCATACTCCGGGGCTCTATTCGCTACAGCACTATAGCCTTCCTTAGGAAAGACCCCCTAGCATCTATCGACAAAGGGAAGGTTCCTAACCTCCTCAATACACTCCCCAACTGGCAAATCACCTATGAATTAGGGCACCTCAGCGACTGGCTCCAGAGACACCTCTCCAGTCTAAGGCTGAGCCATGCCTATCGCTCTACTCTAGAAGTCCCCACCTACTACATAGAACCCAGCCATGTAGACCTACAAAGCATCGTGATCAACGAAGATCTAAGTCCGCTCATAGGGCTAGAGCTACGCACCAAACAGGGTATTACGCTCGAGGAGCGGTACAACCGCCGTCGCATGCTTACCCTCCTCACAACAGCGCAAAGGATGCTCTACCAAACCGATCAAGAACTCTTTACTCGGCTAAGCTACCGTCTTACCTTCGCTCCTATCTTCCAAAGCAAGATAGCACTCCTGCGCTCTAGTGAGCAAAGCCTTCAGCTCCAGCTGCACCACACCTATACCCACACCCTACTCCACCAAAACAATACTGCCCTACAGGGGCTCAAGGGGCACACCCTACAGTTCTCTGCCGAATACGGGCTATCAAGTGCTATCAGCGTAAGAGCCTTTTTCGAAAGGCAACAGCGCACCCCCCTTGTCTCCAATTACACCTTCCCTTACCGCCGAACCACATACGGCGTACTCCTAAGGCTACAATTGCAGCCCTAGGAGTACGCTGTATGGTTATTGCCCCATTTAGTAGGGGCATTACCCTTTTTACTTAGCCAATCTCATTCCTCGGGCAATCACACCCGAACCGTGGCATATCTTATGCTCCACATCGTAGATTGTGCAGAACTGACCAGGAGCGATGCCCTGTATGAGTTCCTCTGAGAAGAGCGTGTATATACCCCCTTCATGGCGCAGTACACCACGGGTAAAATCGGGCGTATGGCGCACCTTAAAAGTCACCTCCTGCTCATTCCCCTCCATTGGGTTCTCAGTAATGAAGTGCATCTCGGGCATCTCCACCACATTACCATACTGAGTCTCCACATCGTAGCCGCGGCTCACAAATAAGGTATTGCTCTCTATATCCTTCCGAATCACGAACCAAGGGCCACCCGATAGCCCCAGTCCCTTGCGCTGACCTATCGTGTGGAACCAATAGCCCCTATGCTCACCCACTACCCTACCCGTCTCTAGCTCTACAATAGCGCCAGGCTGAGTGCCAAGATACTTTTCTATAAACTGGTTGTAGTCTACCTTCCCTAGGAAACAAATCCCTTGACTATCCTTGCGCTTAGCGGTCACAAGATGCTCCATAGAGGCGATACGCCGAACCTCGCTCTTAGGGAGTTCCCCAAGAGGAAAATGCGCCTTGACCAGCTGAGGATAGGTAATCTGTGCAAGGAAGTCGGTCTGGTCTTTCAGCGCATCTACAGCGGTAGCTAAGTAGTGCTTATCCCCTACGATGCGCTTGCTGGCATAGTGCCCAGTGGCTATCTGGTCGTAGTCACGCCCAGCATACTCATTGAAATACCCAAACTTGATGATGCGGTTACATAGCATATCGGGATGGGGCGTACACCCTGCCCTTACCGTATCTATGATATACTGTACCACATAGTCCCAGTACTCACGGTGTAGGTTGATTACCTCCAGAGGACGTCCATAATGGCGAGCCAACCAGCGCACCATCTCCATATCCTCTTCGCTCGGACAGTCTTCAAACCCCTCTTCGTCCGCTCCTATGTAAATGTAGAAGAGGTCGGGCTCCTCGCCCCGCTCCATCATCAGATGGAGCGCAACGGAGCTATCGACACCGCCAGAGAGGAGTAGTGCTCTTTTCATCTCGCTTACGAAACCTTGCTGCCTGGCTTCACCTCCTTGCTCGTAGTGAGCACAGAGAGCGAACCATCGCCCTCCATCACAGAGAGAATCATCCCTTGGCTCACGATACCACGCATCTTACGAGGCGCGAGGTTTGCCACAAATATCACCTGACGCTCCACAAGCGCTTCTGGCTCATAGTGCTTGGCAAGTCCTGAAATAATCGTACGCTCTCCAAAGCCATCATCCAGCGTAAATTGGAGTAGCTTATCTGTCTTAGGTACCTTAGTACACGCCTTAACTGTAGCCACCCTGAGGTCTATCTTCTCGAAGTCCTCAAAAGGAATCTCCTGAGCAATAGGCATAGGCTTGGCTGCCTTGAGTGCTGCCTCCGCATTGGACTTCTTAATGGCTTCTAGTCTATCCAGCTGAGCTTGGATGACCTCATCCTCTATCTTCTCAAATAGCAATACAGGCTGCTCTAGTTGTTGCCCTGTAGCCAAGAGGTCTGCTCTACCAATACGCTCCCAAGTAACCTCGCCCTCCAGCTGAAGCATAGTACGGAGCTTGCTCATAGAGAATGGCAAGAATGGCTCCATCAAGAGAGATAGATTGGCACTTATCTGTAGTGCGATATTGAGGATAGTACCCACACGCTCTAGATCAGTCTTGGCGAGCTTCCAAGGCTCAGTATCGGCAAGATACTTATTACCCAAGCGAGCCAAGTCCATTGCCCTACGCTGAGCATCACGGATATGGAACTCCTCTAGAAGGCGCTGCACATCGTTACGAATCACAGCTATCTCATCGAGCGTCGCCTGATCGTCCCCCACAAGCCCTGCTATCGCTGGCACCTTGCCCTCGAAGTACTTATGAGTGAGTACAAGAGCTCGATTGATAAAGTTGCCCAGTACTGCTACTAACTCGTTATTATTACGGGCTTGGAAATCGCCCCAAGTAAAGTCATTATCCTTGGTCTCTGGCGCATTTGCGGTGAGCACATAGCGTAGTACATCCTGCTTCCCGGGGAAATCCTTGAGGTACTCATGTAGCCAAACCGCCCAGTTGCGACTGGTAGAAATCTTATCGCCCTCGAGGTTGAGGAACTCATTACTTGGCACATTATCAGGAAGGATATAGCTACCCTCAGCATGTAGCATAGATGGGAAGACGATGCAGTGGAATACAATATTATCCTTACCGATAAAGTGGATAAGGCGGGTCTCCTTATCTTTCCACCAAGCCTCCCATGTCTCTGGTAAAGCCTCACGAGTATTGGAGATATAGCCAATAGGCGCATCAAACCATACATAAAGTACCTTACCCTCTGCACCCTCAGCAGGTACAGGAATACCCCAGTCTAGGTCACGAGTAACTGCTCTAGGTTGCAAGCCTAGATCGAGCCAGCTCTTGCACTGACCATATACATTGGGGCGCCATTCCTTGTGCCCCTCTAGGATCCACTCCCTCAACCAGCTTTCGTACGTCCCAAGAGGGAGATACCAGTGCTTAGTTTTCCTCATAACAAGGGGGGAACCACTAATCGCAGACTTAGGATTGATAAGATCGGTAGCATTGAGTGACGAACCACACTTCTCGCACTGATCACCGTAGGCATTTTCATTACCACAGATAGGACAAGTACCAGTAATATAACGGTCAGCGAGGAATTGCCCTGCCTCTTCATCATAATACTGCTCCGTCTCTTGCTCTATAAACTTACCCTCCTCATTGAGCTTACGGAAGAAGTCGCTCGCAGTCTCCCTGTGCATCTTGCTAGAGGTACGAGAGTAGACATCAAAGGCAATACCGAACTCTTCGAACGACTCCTTGATTAGCGTGTGATACCTATCCACAATATCCTGAGGGGTCACCCCTTCTTTCATTGCCTTGATAGTAATAGGCACCCCATGCTCATCCGAGCCACCCACAAAAAATACCTCCTCGCCCCTTTGCCTAAGGTAGCGCACGTATATATCGGCAGGTACATATACACCCGCTAAGTGACCGATATGCACAGGGCCATTGGCGTAAGGCAATGCCGTAGTCACCAAAGTCCGCTTAAATCCTTCCTTACTCATAATAAGTATATCATCTTGAAATTATTTCCTAGCTGCAAATTTACTAAAAACATTGTACAGCTATACACGCCAATGCCACCATGGCAGTTGTGGGATCCCGCAAAGGGATAGGGGAGGAAAGGGAACTAGGTAAAAACCATAAAACTGAGCCTATTCTGAACGCTCTCCCTTCAAGCATACTCGCAACACAAATAGCACGTAACCACATCCTAAGCGGTTCATAGGCATGCAGGAAACCTTACTGCACAACACGAGATAGAGCAACCACCAAAATCCGCTCAGGGGAGCACTCAGGGCAATCGCATTTGAATTATCATAGATAGTTGTATTCGAGTATCTGAGAAGGTTTCATAGTTGCGTTCCTCTTTCTTAGGTTTTTCATTGGAATTTTTGTTTTCTCTTTTTGCTTTTCGAGGAAGAAGAGAGCTATCTTGTTGATTATATTCCAGTTCTTCGCTTCGTTGTCCTTTCTCTTTAACGATTGGTCTTCACCGAGAATAACATCAAGACAATAGTGTAAGTTATTCTCTACCGCCCAATGATCTCT
>NZ_KB904204.1 GCF_000379925.1 Porphyromonas levii DSM 23370
TCCCAAAGTGTACCCATTTACAATAATTGTGGTATTCAGTAGCTTATAAATAGATAAAAAAGACAAAGACCAATCTCCAAAACAGCCAAACACCTCCCAAAATACAGCAAAGAGCACCCCAAAGTACCCCCAAATACTACCCCCAACAGCGCCGATCTATACTTTGCGGAATCTAGGTTGTACAGAAAAATATTTTTATTTGTACAGATAAATAAATTTATTCCTAGGAATAAATTTGCCCGCTCCCGCTTGTCACAACTGGCGCTCGCCTGAGCGATTACGGTTAGTGAATAGAACACCACAATCCGCTAGGGGTCGTGATCAGGCATTACGAACAATTAGAGCATACATTTGCGCAATGTTCGGAAGCCCGAATGCTAAAGGATCGCTCTTGTTTCTTTCGTGCAACTGTTTCACAAAAAGAGGATGCATTGGAACGGTAATTCCAACACATCCTCTTTTTGTGAATAATTCTATCGTTAAGTCTCTTAAAAACCAGGGTTTTGCTGAGTAGCTAAGGCTGGGGTGTTCTTGATGTCATCGAATGGAATAGGCCAGATAAACTTAGGATTATCGGCAGGTATCTTGAGTTCGAGATTATCAGGATTAAGGAACACACTTCCCATGATAGGGTCTTCCTGCGGGTCATGTCTCTGCATCCCTTCGCCCCAACGGCGGAGATCCCATAGACGCAAGCCCTCGAAGACAAGCTCTCTAGCGCGCTCCTTTTTGATCTCGGAGAATAGCTCTGCTCCCTTAAGAGCGATTGGCTGTAGTCCTCTACTCTCCTTTAGGGCATTTAGATATTTGATAGCATTGGCTTCGTCTTTCAGTAGGTAGGCAGCTTCGGAAGCGATGAGATAAAACTCCGCTATGCGGAATATCTTAGACGCATTCAAGCCATTCGGGATGTATCCGTCCCAGTGCTTGTACTTTACTTCGTCCTTGGCATCGGAATACTCTTGGTTTCCTTTATTCTTTGCAACGACGTAGATGTCTGAAGCCGTAAAGGCGTCTAGGTAGTTGACATACTGAGGTTCAAAGTAAAGGTTCTTACGCAAGTCCTTATCGTCGTACATCTCTACCACCCATGCTGAGGGGATAAAGCTAGGACTATTGGCACCTACTGTACCATCCTCGTCCTCACAAGAGAGAGAAATATCAGGACCATATAGCGATGTGCCAGGGGCTAGTTCATCGGGCCTTTGGATATTGAGCGTTAGGATTGTCTCAGCCGACTTGTCGTGCAGCCACATATCCTCAAATGCTTTTGCCTCTGGGGCATTGAGCGGATAGCGCTTGGTATCGATGAGTTTTAGGGCAGCTTCGTATGCACCCTTCATATCATTCATGTAAAACTTCACTCTAGACTCAAGCGCAGTAATAGCATCAAAATTTATTTCGGTAGCCATTGGGGCGACTACCCTCTCTGGGACGGGCTTGTGGGGTAGTATCGGTCGATAGTTTACTGGTTGCCAGATGTATATACAGCGACAGAGGGTGGCTGCCCATGTTGGGACAACCACCCTCTGTCGTTACAAATATTTTGGACGTTCCTTACTTCAGTAGCTCTTTCACGGCAGCCTCCATCTGACTGTCTTGACCATTGAGCGCTTTCTTGAAGTCGAGTCGAACCTTGACATCGGGCTCAAGCTCAAAGTTCTCTAGGTAATACCCTTCGGCAGTCTTGTAGCCCACAGCTGGGATACCGAAGTAGACAGATGGGTCTTGTAGGGTCACCCAGTTGACACTCGTCATGGTACCAGGTACTGGCATACCAACGAGCTTGCCGATACCCATGTGCTTGTAGACCCATGGTGAACCATGTGCATTTGAGTAGTCTGCCTCGCACATTACCATCACACTTGGCTTTGTCCAACGCTTAGAAGGCATATCGCAATAGTACTCGCCACGAATCTCTTGGGTGAGGTACTTAGTACCCGATAGGAATACCTCGATGTCCTCGTGCAGACGTCCACCACCATTGTAGCGAATATCTACTACCAAGCCTTCACGCTGATAGTACTTACCCATGGCATCGGCGTACATGCGGCGGAAACTAGCATCGTCCATGCTTGATATATGTACATAGCCTAGGCGGCCATTAGATAGGCGATCTACCTCTGCAGCACGCTGCTTTACCCAGCGTTCATAGAGCAAACCAGAAAGCCTACTACTGCTGATTGGCTTCACTACCTCCTCGTAGGTCTTACCAGTCTCAGGAGAGTAGAATGTGAAGAGGACGTTCTTACCTGCTTTGCCTGCAAGCAATGGGAAGAAGTCGGTATCCTTTGTAATCTCCACGCCATCTATCTTGGCAAGGAAGTCTCCTACCTTTACCTTGCTGAGATGAGTATCGAAAGGACCGCCCACTATTACCTCCTCAATCTTGAGCCCCTCATCGGTTGCCACAGAGAGATCAAAGAATAGACCGGTCTCTGCTACCTTATCTGCACGATTAGGGGCACCATAACCGCTACCAGTATGAGAGACATTCAGCTCGCCGAGAATCTCGGAGAGCATCTCTGAGAAGTCATAGTTGTTATTGATATGAGGAAGGAACTTCCGGTACTCCTTTGTCATAAACTCCCAGTCTACTCCGTGCATATCCTTCACATAGAAACGCTCCTGCTCTTCCTTCTTCATAAAGTCGAACATAAACTCGCGCTCTGCCTCAGCATTGAGATCCATCTCTGCACGCACCGATACTCTATCCATCTTCTCGCTAGAGAGGTTCATCTTCTGGATACTTCCACTACTAATGAAGAAGAGGTTGCTCTCCTTAGCATCGGGCTGGAACTGTGCATAAGAGCCATCCAGCTTCTTGAGAAGCTTATTATCGCCCTTACGAAGATCCATTACCCAAAGGTCATAACCACCCTCAAAGGCAGCCATATAATAGAGTTTCTTACCATCCTTAGTGATATAAGCGTCTCCGAGGTTGCTAGAAGCAGGGGTAAGGCGTACAATGCGGTCTTTGATATTATCGAGTTCTACAAGGATACCCTTAGCGTCGTCTTTCTTGTCGTCGCTCTTCTTATCCTTCTCTTCGCTCTTCTCAGCTTCTTTTGCCTTCTTCCCCTCCTCTGTCATAAGCTCGTACTCCTCCTCATTGAGGCGATATTTATCGTAAGCTTCACGGTTGAGGAAGACAATCATAACGTCGCTCATAGAGCCCCAGCTAGCGTGGTTGCGCATTCCATACTCCTCAGAAGCATAGATAATAGCATTGCCACCCATTACGAAACGTGGGTTAGAATTGAAGTAGCCACTCTGAGTGATATTGGTGAGCTTACCGCTCTTCGCATCCATAAGAACGATATCGGTAAATGGCTCATGGTGATTATCTACTAGCTCAAGAGCAATCCACTTGCTATCGGGTGACCAAGTGAAGTTGATGCCACCATCCTTCGAGGTGGTATGGCGTCCGTCATACACCTCTCTTACTTTGCCACTCTCTACATTGTAGATAGCAATCTTCCTGCGATCCTTAACGAATGCAATCTCCTTGCCATCGGGTGAGAACTGTGGATACATCTTCTCCGACTTATCTCCAGGGATAAGCTTTTGCTCATCGATAAGCGTAGCATTGGCAAAGTTAGGATCATTGCTCCGAGCCATCTTGGCGATATATAGGTCGCTCTGACCACCGCGCAACGACTCGTACACGATACTCCTATTGTCGCCACCAAAAGAGACACCACGCTCCATAGCTGCGGTATTGGTGATGCGCTTAGTAGTAGAGTAGTCTGTACTTGCAACAAAGACCTCACCACGAACGATGTATGCCACCATCTTGCCGTCAGGAGAAACCGATGCAGAGGTCACGCCACGGGTAAACGTTAGCTTCTTGCTCTGGCTTTCGTCCAAATCATTGAGGATAGAGATATTCACCTTTGTAGGTGCACTGCCCTCCCTCATGGTATATATTTTACCATCGTAGCCGAAGCAAAGGGTTCCGTTGTTGGCTACAGAAAGGAAGCGAACTGGATGAATGTCAAAGCTAGTAAGCTGAGTAGCGCTAGCTTCTCCTTTGCTGCTGAGTGGCTGTTTGAATACATTAAATGTACCAGCACGCTCACTAAGGAAATAGAAGTGGTTGCCATCGGGTGCGTAGACGGGATTACGATCCTCTCCCTTCCAAGACACCAGTTGTTCGTAGCTCTTGTTCTTGAAGTCGTAAAGGTAGATATCCTTAGTCACTGACGAAGTGTGGTGCTTACGCCACATATTCTCCATACCCTTGGTATCCTCATAGAGTAGGAAGCGACCATCCTTACTGATCTCGCCATCTGACACTGGCGTAGGAATCTCTAGCGTAGTACGCCCTCCCGCTACAGGCACCTTGTACACTTCGTTGAGGCGACTCATAGGGAAGATGACACTAGATGCAGGATCCTGAATATGTGCCATGTAATAGATATACTTACCATCAGGTGAGAAGGCAAGTGGTGCAGTAGAGGTCGAATGTGTGGTGACCCTCTTGGCACCTCCACCATTAGCACTCATCACGTACACGTCCATGCTCCCTTGGTAGCGGTCACTCACAAAAGCAATCTGGCTACCATCAGGGCTCCATAGTGGTTGTGATTCGTACGCCTCATTGGTCGTAAGGCGTATTGCCTGACCGCCACTGGCAGATACCTTGTAGATATCTCCCTTGTAGGCAAATGCAATCTCCTGTCCGTTAGGAGAGATGGCTGGATAGCGCATCCATAAAGGTTCGTCAGCTGCATGAGCTATACCCCCAAGGCAAAGCACTCCTACAGCCGCAAGCAAACTCTTCGTAATACTCATCATGTAGGTTAAAAACTTTCTATTAATAAATACTCTCTAGGCACAAATTTAGTCATATTTAGTCATATACTTCACAGAAAGAGCTGTGCAATTGCCATATAACAACTGCACAGCTCCAAAACTACCTGATAGCCAAGGTTACTTGTACTTCACCCACTTTACCAGTTCCTTGAAACTAGGTTTCTTTCCATACATCAAAAGACCTACTCGGAATACTTTAGCTGCAGCCCATACAAAGAAAACAGTCGTAGCCACCATGACTACAGCCGATAGTACTATTTGCCATACCGGAGGGGCAAAGGGCAAGCGAACCATCATTACATTTGGTGCTACAAACGGGATAAACGAGCCCCATAGAGCAAGAGGCCCATTGGGGTTCTCTGCAGAGTAGAGCGCAGCATAAAAAGCAAACATAAAGAGGAGGGTTATAGGCAGACTCATCTGTTGGATATCCTCGTCGCTATCAAACGCTGCTCCCATAGCTGCATATATACTTGCGAAAGAAAGGTAAGCACAGATAAAAAAGAAGACAAAGGCCCATATCATACCAGCAAAGTCAAATGACGTCAGCGGCATAAGTACATCTTGGATAAACTCTGCATCAACCCCTGAGGTCATCGCATTTTGTGTGAGCTGATCCATATCTATAGTCACATTGGAGAGGAATACGGCCTGCATCACAAAGAAGCCAATAGCACCGAGGATAATCCAGATACCCAACTGGGTTAGTCCCACAAGGGCTACAGCAACCATTTTGGCAAATAGAAGGGTCGTAGGCTTGACCGAAGAAGCGATAATCTCCACAATCCTATTCTTCTTCTCCTCCTGCACACTCGTCATTACCATACTACCATAAGTGATAACGAAGAAAAAGAGCATGATATTGAATGCCTGTCCTATTATCATTGCCACAGTAGAAGATGCTGCTTGCTCCTCCCCATCCTTACTCCATTGTACTTCAGATATTGATAGATTGACCTTAGTATCATCTATAATTTGTTCAAGATTAGGGATATCGTAGGAGGCTATTTTCTCTTTCCTTAGTGCTGGTTGTAGATCGTCATTGATAGTAGTCTGGAGTGTAGGAGGAATAGTGGAATGGCTAAATATAGTAATCCCCTTAGGATTCTCTAGCAAGTCTTCGGTAATCAGTACATAAGCATAGATATCTTCCGACTTATTTTTCCGAGCTTCCGAGATCTCCATATCGCTCTTCACAAACTTGATACCCTCCTTTGGGTTGTCCTGAAGATAGCTCATGTACTTCCCCGTTTGGTCTATCACCATCACCTTCTTCTCGGATGTATCCTTGGCATTCATCCCGAGGAATAGTGGGATTGCGATAATCAGTATAAAGATTAGAGGGGTAAAGATAGTCAGAAGCACAAAAGACTTCTTCTTTACCTTTACATTGTACTCCCTCTGCATTACGATCCAAAACTTATTCATGGGCACCTCCCTTCTTGTACAATTTGCTCTCTGCTTCGCTAGTCTCATAGCCATTAACCTGGCCTGTCTTATTCACCATATCTAGGAATATCTCATGCATGTCAGGGATAATCTCCTCAAAACTAATCACACTGCCGCGGTTGTTCCACTCGGTAATGATTTCTCGTGCAGGTAGCTTATTGATATTCTCCAATATAAGCTCGGTACGACCATAGCTATCCTGTTCACATCGCTGCACATGGTACCTACTATCAATATCCTCAGGCAGCTGCAGTGGCTCCTCGAAGAGGAAACGGTAAGCATTGCCCTTGTAGCTCTGCTTCACACTATATACATCCCCCTGTAGCACTACGCGCGAACGGTTGATTAGCGAAATATTATCGCACAATTCCTCCACACTCTGCATGTTGTGGGTAGAGAAGATAATAGTATGCCCCTTAGCCTTGAGGCGGAGCATCTCATTCTTAAGAATCTCTGCATTAATGGGGTCGAATCCGCTAAAGGGTTCATCGAATATCAATAGTCTAGGCTCGTGCATCACAGTACAGATAAACTGCACCTTCTGTGCCATACCTTTCGATAGTTCCTCTACCTTCTTATTCCACCAAGGGAGGATATCAAACCGCTCAAACCACTCCATAAGGATTCTCTTGGCATCAGGCTTCGATAGTCCTTTCAGCTGAGCCAGATAAATAGCCTGATCCCCCACCTTCATCTTCTTGTATAGTCCTCGCTCCTCAGGAAGGTAGCCTATACGCTCCAAGTCTTTTGCCTCAAAGGGGTGACCATCGAAGATAATCTCACCACTATCAGGAGCCGTAATCCTATTGAGGATACGGATAAGTGTGGTCTTTCCCGCTCCATTTGGTCCCAGTAGTCCATACACCTTGCCCTCGGGGACACTCAGACTCACATGGTCGAGCGCTCGATGCTTATCGTAGTCCTTGACTACATCTTTTACTTCTACTACGTTGCTTGTCATATATGCTTAATTCAGTAACTTATTCTTTGATGATATTATACGATCCCCCAGCATCCTACTCATATTTCTCTTTAGTTCGTTGTACTCACTCAATCGCCCGAGTAATTCCTTCACCTGCTCCTTATCCGAAGGATCAACTTTAGCTATTTCACCGAGCACCGACTTCACTTGCTCCTCCACCTTGTGAAGCTTTAGGGACAATACATCCCTCATTAGGAGCTTCACCACTTCCTCCTCCTCTGCCTGTTCACTGATATACCTATCATGAATAGGGCTTAGCGACAATTTATTAGTCACGTAATCATCGGCGTACTTAAAGATGGTCTCATTCTCCATACGGGTGAGAAACTTACCCACCTCTAGCTCGGGATTCTTCTCCTGAGCCTCCATTAGCACATCCAGCATTAGTTGGAAGTTATCGCTTAGTCCTCCTACCTCCCTTATATCCATAGTAGTATCATAGACCACCTCTATACCATTCGCCCCGATCTGCCCCGATGTCATCTGGTAGTCCGAAATAAAAGTCATTCCATAGTCTATCAAGTCGTGCATTAGTGGAAGTTCGTATGGTGCAAAAGGATTCTTAATCTTTTGTTTAGGGATATTCGACGCTACCTGACCACTAGGAGCCTTAGTCGAAAGATTGGGCAACTCATGTGGTGGAACCACAGTAGGAGCCTCCACTGTCCGCTGTCTGCTCCTCAGTGCCTCTTGGTGGCGGTCGCCACGTATCTGATTCACTCTCTGGGTAAGTGCCTCATGCGTCACCTCCATTTTGGCACTCAGTTCTCCTAGATACAGCTCCCTTGTTATCTGATTATCGATAAAAGCAATAGACTGTGCTAGCTCCTCAATTACAGACGCCTTACCCTGCGGAGTCGCACCATGCTCTGCTTCCAGCATACGGCTTTTGAAGAATAGTCCATCTTCCTCGTGCTCCTTAATATACTTCTGAATATCCTCAAGGGTATGTGCCTGAGCAAATGAGTCTGGATCCTCCCCATCTGGAAGGAGCAAGACATTGACCTTCATATCCTTTTCGAGACAAACATCCAGCCCTCTCAGAGCGGCTTTGATACCAGCTCCATCGGCATCGAAGAGTAGAGTAACATTGGAGGTCAGTCGCTTGATATGCTGTACCTGTGTAGACGTAAGGGCAGTACCACTACTAGCCACCACATTCTTAATCCCCTTTTGGCTCATGGATAACACATCCATGTACCCCTCAATCACGATACACTTATCCTCTTTAGATATATGGCGCTTAGCGAAGAAAAGCCCATACAGCTCATTACTCTTATCATAAAGCTCTGAAGCAGGGCTATTGATATACTTGCCCACATGCTCCATCTTCTTGAGGATACGCCCGCCAAATCCTACCACATTACCGCTAGAACTGTGGATAGGGAATATCACGCGCTCTCGATACCTATCAATATAGTCCCCTTTTTGGGTCTTCATAATGAGCCCTAGCTCCTCTAGGACGGATAGCTCTACCCCTTTTTCCTCCCCCCGCTTGACCAAGTAGTCCCAAGTACTAGGTGAATAACCTAGCTCAAACTCCTTGATGGTCTCATCGGTAATCCCTCGCTCCCTAAAGTATGCCAAGCCAACTCGCCTGCCCTCTGCCCCTTGGTGCATAGCATTGACAAACTCATCTCGCGCAAAGGCATTGGCATTGATTAGCTTCTCCCTTTGGCTCTTGCGCTCCATCTGCTCGGGAGTCAGCTCCCGCTCCACCACCTCTATCCCATATTTCCGACCAAGATACTTGACTGCCTCAGGGAAAGAAAGGTGTTCGTGCTTCATGATAAAAGAGACAGGAGTACCCCCTTCGCCACAGGCAAAGCACTTACAGATATTCTTGGAGGTAGAGATGTGCATAGAGGGTGTCCTATCATCGTGAAAAGGGCAAAGCGCTACAAAGTCTTTGCCCTTACGATGGAGTGTTAGGAAGTCCCCTACCACATCAGCTATCTCAGCTCTATCGAGTATCTGATTTACTGTCCTTTCGTCAATCATCTTTTCGATGAAGTAAATAGATAGTAGAGACGCAACCAGTTACGTCTCTACTATACACTATATCATCATATTATATCAGCAACACCCGTGATCACCACAGCTGCAACCTCCGCTGCAGCTACCACCGCAACTACCATGCTGATGTCCGAAGTACTTATTGTACTCCTCATCGCTAGGCTCATGTACTTCTACCACCTCACCAGTGAAGTGAAGAGCCATGCCTGCAAGGTCGTGATTGAAGTCCATAGAGACGGTCTCATCGGTAATCTTAGTTACTAGACCCTCAACCACCTGACCATCGTCCGTATTCATTGGCACGCGTGCCCCCTCATATACGATCTCGCTATCAAACTCGCCATCAATCTCGAAAGCTGAGCGAGGTAGCTCTATCTGAAGGTCTGGATTGACTGTGCCATAAGCATCGTCTGGCTCTAGCACGAAGTCAAACTTATCTCCAGCCTCTTTGCCTGATAGCTCCGCTTCAAATGCTGGGAGCATCAAGCCCATTCCAAAGATAAACTCCAATGGTGCGCCACCATTGGTGGTCTCGATTAGAGCGCCCTCAGTATCCTCTAGCTTGTAGTGCGCCTGCACTAGAAGTCCTTTATTAATTCTCATGTCTGTAATCTATTTTTCCTAAATGTAAATACAATAAGTCTTACAAACTTAGGTATAAATTTCGACATAACCGACCCTAACCCCATTTTATACGGTTTCTGTTGTATTCATTTGGTTGATAAGAAGCCTTCTCTTGCTCGTATTATCCTGAATACTAGTTTGTCTACATATTCCTTGCTTGTTGTCGCTATAGCGGTTGACCCGAATACGTAGAGGGGATGACCATTTAATATATACTAAATGAGTGAATTAATATATACTAATTGGGTGAATTAATATATACTAATTGGTCCATTTAATATATACTAAATGGTCATGTACTCTATAGAGGCGGGGAATGGCTGATAGAGAGCGGGCTCTTGGAGAAGCTTTTGAACGGTTTTGCCTGAATATATTGACCATTTTCTGTGCATTATAACTTTCTACTTGACTTTATACCAGTAGGGCAGCACTGGAGGGTTGTCTTCTGCTTACTATTTTACTTGACCATGCGCACTGAGTAGTTGACTTTTTTATGCTGTGCACCAGAATACATGTAGTCAGGAGCTTATCAAAACGACAATGCGCTAGGTATTAATACCTAATAATAGGTAAAATACGTATTTGATATATGTGCTCTCATATAATTATAGTAATTTTGCGCAATGAGATTTGGGAGCCACATATCTAAGATGTCTAAGAGGAAGCTAAGCGCTGGTTTTTTACTGGTGCTCTTCTCCTTGTATGTGGGCGCCATTGTTGCCAACTATCACGCCAATCTTGTCAATGGCATACTAGTCGCCCACTCACACGCTAAGCTCCACAACACTCATGCTTCAGACCACCATGCTCCTGCAGAATTGGTAGTACTGCACCAGTTATCCCATATCCAAATTACTGGTGAGATAGTACCCGAACTAGAGGTAGAAGCACCTAAGGAGGTCGGAACACTTCTCCTTTTTGATCTTGAGAGCGAGGAGTATTCTACCATTCGCGATACCTACTACCGCCGAGGTCCCCCTATGGCTGCATAATAGCTGGGGAGGATGGTAATTGGTATTATAAATTAGGTAGAATAAATCAATCGAAATGAATAAAATAATCTTTCGAAGCATACTTGCTGCTTCGACGGTTTGCGCTGTACTAAATAGCGCCAAGGCAGACGAGGTGACTGCAATCATCAATAATGAATCCAAATATAAAGTTGAGGGACGAGTAATAGACGCTCAGAGCAAAGAGCCTCTCCCATTTTGCACTGTAGTAGTACTAGGAACATCTCTAGGTGGAGTAACGGATGCCGATGGACACTTTACTATCGAGAATGTACCTACAAATGCGCCCAAAGTAAGGGTCAGTTTCGTAGGGTATGCCACTCAAGAGGTAGCAATATCGAAAGAGGGCGACCACGTAATAGCACTGACACCGACCTCTATCAATATGCAGGAAGTGGTGGTGAGTGCTAATAGAGCTGAGACACGTAGGAACGTAGCCCCTGTACTAGTCAACGTAACGGGACAGAAGCTCTTTAATGCCACCAATTCCGTGTCTGTAGACCAAGCATTGAAGTTCAATCCTGGTATCCGTGTGGAAGACAACTGCCAGAACTGTGGTTTTAACCAAGTCCGTATCAATGGACTAGATGGCTCCTACTCTCAGATCGTCATCAACTCAAGATCCATATTTAGTGCGCTCGCTGGGGTGTATGCTCTTGAGATGTTCCCTACCTCTATGATAGACCGTGTGGAGGTCGTACGTGGTGGAGGTTCTGCGCTATATGGTTCGTCGGCAATCGGTGGTACGGTAAATATCATCACTAAGGCGCCAACCCGCAATATGGCTGAAGCAAGCTATACTATCACTAGCATGAAGGACAATTGGGGCAAACCATCACACGACGTTGGGCTCTTTGCCTCAGTAATAGACGATAGTCAGCGTGCAGGAATCTCTATTTTCGGAAAGGTAAAGAGCCGGAAGGGAATAGACTTAGTACGCCCTGGCAGTAAACTTCCTGGGGGTAAGGACGGTTTTACAGACTTGCCACAGCTCTACTCCACAACGGTGGGGACAAGTACTTTCTATGCTGCAACACCCACTACTCGCTTGACACTCGATTACTTCTATACTCAGGAGGAGCGCAGAGGCGGTGATCGCCTAGAGCTACCTGAGCACGAAGCACAAATAGCTGAGAGCTTGCGCCACCGAATACATACAGGTATCTTGCAGATCAATCAAAACCTTTTCAATGGTGATGGACTCCTCACTGCCTTTACAGCAGGGTCTCATACCTACCGCAATAGCTACTATGGTGGTGGTGACTTGGAATTTACAAACTTCCACGACAAGACACTTAAAGATATTGAGCTGGCACTAGGAGCTTATGGAGTCACAAAGGATCTCACTATTCAAAGCGGTGTTCAGTATATACATAGGTTCAAGAAACTGCTCTTCATGCCCTCTGAACTATCTGGAGGATTCGAACATCAGTACAATAAGCTCAATGACAATAGTGGCTATCGTCCAGAGAAGATTGATCAGATAGTCAACACATCAAGTCTTTTCTTACAGAATGAGTGGCGTAATGATCGCTTCGGATTCCTCCTCGGAAGTCGATTCGACTATGTTAATCTCAATCCGGGCAAGAAAGACCTGCCTACCAAGAAGCTCCCAATCTTTACCCCTCGTATGACCATTCGTTACAATCCTACGGATCGTCTACATATCCGAGGAACCTATGGAGAGGGCTTCAGGGCTCCGCTATTCTTCGACGAAGAGCTACACGTAGCCTTTGCAGGAGGTGAGGGCAAACCACGTGTACTTAGTCCCGACCTACGAGAGGAGAGGAGTCGTAGTGTAACCCTTTCGGCAGACTACTATTTCACAGTGAACAAGGACTACCACTTCAATATCATGGGTGAAGGCTTCTACACTCATCTGAAAGACAAGTTTAACGCAGAGGACAGAGGGAAATTGCTCGAAGTTGTAAATGCTAGTAGCGTGCGTGTGTACGGTGTCAATGTAGAGATGCGTAGCTCATACCGCAACCTACTCTCGCTCGACCTTGGGCTTACGGTACAAAGGAGCTTATTCGACAAGCCTGAAAATGTTGGTATTGACGGTATCGATAGCCGAGAGGTGATGCGTACCCCTAATACCTATGGCTACTTTGTCTTCAACTGGACACCCGACCACCACTTCTCACTCACCCTTTCGGGCGACTACACAGGCAAAATGTACGTACCACATGAGGCTGGAAAGGTAATTGGAGACTATATCACCATCCCAGAGGGAAAGCTAGAGCGCTCTAAGAGCTTCTTCACCCTAGGGACCAAGGCCAACTATGCCATCCATGTACAAAACTCTATGTTGGAGTTTAGTATAGGTGCCAACAATATCTTCAATTCTTACCAAAAAGACTTTGACGAGGGACCCAACCGTGCTTCTAGCTACATATACGGGCCTAAGCAACCTCGCTCAATCTTTGCAGGAGTGAAGCTAACACTTTAATTCAATAATACTACGTCAGTTAATAGGGAGATGAGACAGCGGTCTCGTCTCCCTATTACTTATTAAATTATTTGAGTATCTTTGGAGGGAATATAAATACTATTTAATCAAGACAATAGAAATGAAACGAACTCCAATGCTACTCTCAGCACTATTGCTTTGGCTATGTTTACCCTCACAAAGTACGGCGCAGCAACTACATAGACTAGCTGGCTTTGAATATGGAACAGTAGCTGCTCCAGATGGTTCCGAGTGGGAATCCCCTACCCATCTGAGCCTAAACAAAGAGCAACCTAGTGCCTTCTTCTACAGCTTCAAGAGCCACAAAGCAGCTCGTGCATATCTTCCTTCAGAGGAGAGCGCATACTATCAGAGCCTAGATGGGACGTGGAAATTCAACTGGGTAGGTAACCCTAGCGACCGTCCTGTAGATTTTTACACAATGGACTATGATGTGCAAGGTTGGGATGATATACCAGTGCCTAGTAATTGGAATATAGTGGGAATACAGAAAGATGGTTCGCTCAAGTATGGTGTGCCTATCTACGCTAATCAACCCTACATCTTTCACCACGAGGTAAAGGTGGGGGATTGGAAAGGTGGTGTGATGCGCCAACCCGAACCATCGTGGTCTACCTACTCCAATCGCAATGAGGTAGGCTCGTATGTACGCACTTTCACTGTGCCTGAGGACTGGAGTAGTGAAAGGGTATACGTCAATTTCGATGGTGTCAATAGCTTCTTTTACCTTTGGGTCAATGGTGCCTACATCGGCTTTAGCAAGAACTCACGTAACACAGCTACCTTCGACATTACCCCTCACCTACGAAAGGGTGATAATAAAATAGCGGTGGAGGTGTATAGGAGTAGTGACGGCTCGTTTCTCGAAGCCCAAGACATGTTCCGCCTACCAGGCATCTTTAGGTCGGTATACCTAACCGCCAAACCCCAGTCTCATATCCGAGATCTCGTGGTGATCCCTTCGTTGGATAAAGAGTACACCAATGGGACGCTCCATATCACGGCTGAGCTGCGGCACCAAGGCAAAGGGAGAGTAAAGGGTTACAAGCTCCGCTATTCTCTGTATCAGAATAAACTCTATGAGCAAGACAATACGCCTGTAGCAGGAGCCGAAGTGGTGACCGAAGTCCCAATTATAAAACAGGGGAATTATGCTCAGGTAAAGACGGAGCTTCCGGTAAGCAACCCTGACAAATGGAGCGCCGAGGCGCCACATCTCTACACCCTTGTGGTGGAGTTACTCGATAATAGAGGGAAAGTCGTTCAGACCTCAGCCATCGTTACAGGCTTCCGCCAAGTAGAGATTAAGGAGACCCCTGCAGAGCAAGACGAGTTCGGCTTAGCAGGTCGCTATTACTTTATTAATGGTATGCCGGTGAAGCTAAAGGGGGTAAATAGGCATGAGATGGATCCTATCCATGGTAATGTGATGACTCGAGAGGGTATCATGAAGGAGATAGCGCTAATGAAGCGTGCGAATATCAACCATGTAAGGTTATCGCACTACCCTAATGTCCCTATCTTCTACTACCTTGCAGATAGGTATGGTCTATACCTTGAGGATGAAGCCAACCTTGAGAGCCATGGCTATTACTATGGCAAAGCATCGCTATCCCACGTACCAGAGTTTAGAGACGCTCACGTAGCACGTGTAATGGAGATGGCAGCAGAGGCAGTCAACTCCCCTTCTATCGTTATCTGGTCACTCGGCAATGAGGCAGGACCTGGGGATAATTTCAAAGATGCTTATGCAGCGCTCCATAACTTCGACCCTAGCCGACCAGTACAGTATGAGCGCAATAATAACATTGTAGACATGGGCTCCAACCAGTACCCTTCTATCGCTTGGATGAGAGAGGCAGTAAAGGGCACCTACGATATCAAGTATCCTTTCCACGTAAGTGAATATGCACACAATATGGGTAATGCTGGGGGTAACCTAGAGGATTATTGGACAGCAATTGAGAGCACCAACTTCTTTATGGGTGGAGCTATCTGGGACTGGCGTGATCAGGCTATTTATACCTACGATAAAGAGAGTGGCGCGCGTTACCTAGCCTATGGTGGTGACTTTGGAGATAAGCCCAATAGCGGTATGTTTTGCATGAATGGGGTGATGCTCCCTGACCTATCGCCTAAGCCCTCCTACTATGAGGTGAAGAAAGTGTACCAAAATGTAAGCATTGAAGAGGAGAACCTCAATGAAGGCTTGATTAAGATCTTCAATAAGCGCTACTTCACTACCCTTGACGATATGGAGCTTCTAGTGCAATTACAGCGTATGGGAGAGGTGATAGAGGAAAAGGTCGTGGAGATGCCCTCCATCAAGCCTCGCTCTACAGTAAGTATCCAAATCCCATTTTCTCGAGCTCAAGTTATGGAGCGACCCGAGGAGTACTATGTGATGATACAGCTCAGACTGAAGAAAGATCAGCCTTGGGCCAAAGCTGGGTACGTACAGATGGAAGAGCAACTACTCCTCAAGGAACCGCACGATTACCTACAGCTTGCTGAACTCTCGCAGCGCTTCGGCTCGCTAAAAAGCCAAGGCAACAGAGTAAGTGGGGATACCTTCACTATCCTCTTCGATGAAGCGACGGGTACCATTAAAGAGTATACCCATAAAGGCAAGCAACTGATAGGCCGCGGACATGGTCCTCGTATCGATGCATTCCGCGCACCTGTAGATAATGACAACTGGGCGATGAATGCTTGGGTAGCTAATGGTTTGCATAACCTTCAGCACAAGGTCGTGAGCCATAGCACTCACAAGAATAACGATGGCTCTATCTCTTATCTCTATGTAGTGGAAAGCCAAGCGCCTACTGCGTATGAACTGGGAGGGGGAGTAACTGGGCGCTATGAACTTAAGCCACTTGAGCGTCCTTCGGACTTCAAGTTTGTCACCACTCAGGTATGGACAGTGTATCCCGATGGGTCTATCGCCCTCACCGCTAATGGTACAGCCAACAAATCGGGTATAGCTCTTCCACGCTTGGGCTATGTGCTAGAGATGGCGCCCGAATACAATCAGTACACCTACTATGGTCGTGGACCTTGGAATAATTATAATGACCGCATGTCGGGTGCTTATATGGGTCAGTACAAGGGTACTGTGGCTGACCAGTTTGTACCTTTCCCCAAGCCTCAAAGTATGGGCAATAGAGAAGGAGTACGCTGGGCACAGGTGACTGATAATGAGGGTGATGGTTTACTCTTTATCGCAGAGGAACAGATGAGCACCAGCGTACTTCCATGGTCGGCAGTAGAGCTTATGCTTGCACCTCATCCTTACCAGCTTCCCGAAAGTACAGGCACCCACATCCATCTTGATCTCGGCACCACTGGACTAGGCGGTAACTCCTGCGGTCAGGGTGCTCCACTTACCGAGGATAGGATCATCTCTGGCAACTTTACCTATTCGCTATTGATTCGCCCTGCAGGGACAGAGAAGCGTGTAGCTATCCCCGCAATCCATCCCGTGGGTATTACACGTGATGCAGCGGGACTTGTTACTATCTCCGGGGCAGACCAAATAGAGTATCAAGTAGCAAACGAACGAAAGAGTGAACTGTATAGCACACCAATTATCATGCGTAATGGTGGCACCATCACTGCCTATCCCAAGGGTCAGCGTTGGCTAGCGACCACCATGCACTTTGATAAAATTGAGTCTATCCCAGTGAAAATACATCAAGTCTCTAGCGAAGAGACCTACGATGGAGACGCAGCTCACCTAGTAGATGGCAACCCTACAACAATCTGGCACAGCATGTACTCCGTTACAGTAGCGAGCTACCCACACTGGGTAGTACTAGATGCTGGCGAAGACAAACTGATTAAGGGCTTTGAGTATATGCCACGCCAAGATGCTTCGGATAATGGGAAAGTCAAGGCTTACTCTATACAACTCTCTTCAGATGGTCTGACATGGGACAAACCTATTGTCTCTGGGGAGTTTGATAGATCCAACGATACGAAGCGAGTCATGTTTGACAAACCTGCCAAGGCTCGATACATCCGCTTCAATGCCCTATCAAGCCAAAATGGAGCCGACTACGCCAGTGCAGCTGAGGTGGCTATCATCGCTGACTAAAACACAGATAAAGCGCGGCACAAGTGCTTACTTATTGAGTATTTAAGGAATAATTGGTACCTTTGTGGCGCTTTTTCGGAAAGCCTGTCCGTGTGATGGGAAATTAGTGAAGAGGCTAATTTTGAGTAACACATTTATCAAAGACAAGAAATGAAGACATTTCAGCTAAGTGCCGAGGTTCGTGAGGACAAGGGCAAGAAGCTTGCTAAGCAGCTTCGCAAGCAGGGTCTGGTACCTGCAGTTATTTATGGTGATGGCAAGGAGGCTACTATGCTGACTGTGAAGACCAAGGAGCTTCGCGACCTTATCTACACTCCAGACATCCACATCGTGGAGCTAACTGTGAGTGGTTCACTAAAGCGCTGTATCGTTCAGGACATCCAGTTCCACCCTGTTACCGACAACGTAATCCACATCGACTTCCTAGAGGTTCGTGAGGATAAGCCAATCGTTATTGACGTTCCTGTCAAGCTCGATGGTCACGCTGCTGGTGTACGTGCTGGTGGTAGCCTTCAGCTCGACATCCGCAAGCTCCGTGTTAGGGCTCTGTATGAGTTTGTACCAGATCGTCTACACATCGATGTTACCAAGCTAAAGCTCGGTAAGACCATCAAGGTAGGTGAGCTCTCATTTGAGAACCTCGAGCTACTCAACGCTAAGAATGCTGTAGTTTGCGCAGTACGTGCTACTCGTGCTTCTCGTTCGGCTGCATCTGCTGCAACTGAAGATGAGGAAGAGGAGGATACTGAGGAGTCTGCTGAGTAATCGACGCATCACGAAGCAATTTAGACAACTAACAAAGGAGGTTGATGCGGGCAATATGGCTTGCATCGCCTCCTTTCCTTATCTAAAGAAATGATTGTAGTTGATGATGTATTGGTCAGTTCGGATGTGCTAGAAACTTACTTCGTATGCGACCTACAAGCATGCAAAGGAGCTTGTTGTATCGAGGGAGAATCAGGTGCTCCACTGATTGACCAAGAGCTAGAACCGCTATGCAAGACTGTCCCTATAATCTTGGAATACTTACCCCAGAGCAATCAAGAGTACATGGAAGAGCATGGTCTGATGTACGAAGACTCTGATGGAGATATGGTGACTCAGATTATGGATGGAGAACGATGCGTATTCACCTGCTTTGAAAAGGATGGCTCAGCACGCTGCGCTTTTGAAAAGGCCTATAGTGAGAATAAGAACGACGTCTTTTACAAGCCTATTTCGTGCCATCTGTTTCCAATCCGAGTGAGTGTGCTAAGCGATGGGAGACATGCCCTGAACTATTCTAGATGGTATCCTATATGTGAACCTGCGAGAGCCCTTGGCAAGAAAGAAGGAGTGCGGGTCTATCAATTTTTGAAAGAACCTCTAATCAGAGCCTATGGAGAAGAGTGGTATGACAAATTGGTGGAGCAAGCTGAGCTCTATCTGGAGAAGAAAGAAAATAAGTGAGATGAACCCGAACAAGTTTCTAATAGTCGGGCTCGGCAATATCGGTACCGAGTATGAGGGGACAAGGCACAATGCTGGCTTCATGGTAGTAGACGCGCTAGTGGGCGATACAGCGACATTCGAACCCAAACGCTACGGCGCCGTAGCGAGAATCAAGGTTAAGAACAAGGAACTTGTGGTGGTTAAACCCTCTACATTCATGAACCTCAGCGGCAATGCTGTACGCTATTGGATGAAAGAGGAGGAGATACCTCTGGAGCGCCTACTGGTAGTTGTAGATGAGCTTGCTATCCCTTTTGGGGAACTTCGACTCAGGGGTAAAGGCAGTGCTGGAGGACACAATGGACTGAAACATATTGAAGCCACCCTAGGGACTTCAGGGTATGCCCGACTAAGAGTAGGCATTGGGAATGACTTCCCTAAAGGTGGTCAAATAGACTTTGTGCTCAGTAAGTTTGAGGGAGAAGAAGCCAAAGAGCTACCCCAGGTATGCCAAGATGGGGCTGAGATTGTCAAGGGCTTTTGCCTCTCTGGACTCGAACGAGCCATGAACCAATTCAATACGAAGAAGAAAAAAGATGGCGGAGCAGCAGAGAATAGATAAGTGGCTCTGGGCTACTAGAGTATTCAAGACCCGTTCCATTGCCGCAGATGCTTGCAAGAAAGGGCGCATAACCCTCAACGGACGCACGCTGAAGCCAGCCTCTATGATTAGCGTTGGAGATGTACTGAAGGTAAGGAAACCACCTATCACTTTTTCTTTGGAAGTACTGGGTCTAATCAGTAATCGAGTGGGACCAAAACTTGTGGAAAACTACCTACGCAACGTTACACCAAAGAGTGAATACGAGGTATTGGAGCTCCAAAAGATAGCAGGTAACGTAGGTAGACAAAAGGGAACTGGACGACCGACTAAGAAGGAGCGCCGTGACCTCGACCAATTCATCCACGACGAAAGCGCACCCGATTGGTTCCTTGATGATTGGGATGACGAGGACGAAGATAAAGATGGACTGTGGGAAGACGAAGACTGGGATACCCTTTGGCAATAATCGGCTGCCCACTCAAAAGAATCAAAGCCATATTGATTCATAATTCTAGACGCTTAGACTACCCGGTCTATCGTGCAACACAATAGGCAAAATACATTATTTATTGGTACTGCGGAATATCTTACCATTTATCCCTATTTTTAGTAACTTTGCGGTCTATAGGTGGTTTAGATATAGAGATGGAAAGTTGTATGTCAGAAAGGAAGCTAAAGAGAGCATTGATATCAGTGTTCTATAAGGATGGGTTAGAGCCAATTGTAAAGCATTTATCGAAACTAGGTGTAGAGATAATCTCTACTGGCGGCACGCAAGACTTCATCCAGAAGCTGGGTATAGAGTGTACTGGAGTAGAGGAATTGACCTCGTACCCCTCGATACTAGGCGGAAGGGTTAAAACACTACACCCAACTATATTTGGGGGTATCTTGGCTCGCAGAGATAATCCTGAAGATGCTAAACAATGTGAGATGTACGATATCCCAGATATAGACCTTGTTATCGTAGATCTCTATCCGTTCGACGAAACAGTTGCCCATGGTGGAAGCCATGACGAAATCATAGAGAAGATAGATATAGGCGGAGTAAGTCTCATTCGTGCGGCAGCGAAAAACTATAAGGACGTACTTATTGTAGCCTCTCGAGAACTATATGGTCAGCTTCTACAGCTCTTGGAAGAAGGAGGTGGAGTGACAACCGAGAAGCAGCGCAAAGTATTTGCGAAGGCTGCCTTTGGCTATACTTCTGAATATGATACCCATATCCACAATTACTTCCATGGCGCTCGCTTTGCTGATAATCTCCCTGAAGAGGGTATCGACTTCTCAATTGCCACGTCTTACGAGCTTCGTTATGGAGAGAATCCACACCAAGAGGCTAAGTTTTATGGGAGTGCGCTCACTGAGCGATTCGAAATTCTACATGGCAAGCAACTAGGTTACAATAATATCCTTGACCTGGATGCCGCATGCAACTTGATTGAAGACTTCGATGAACCAACAGCTGCCATAATCAAGCACAATACGCCTTGTGGTGTTGCTAGTGCGGATACCATTCTAGAAGCTTACACAAAGGCGCTTGCTTCAGACCCAGTCTCTGCATTCGGAGGTATTGTAGTGGTCAATAGAGCTGTGGATAAAGCGCTCGCTGAGGCAATGAATACGCTCTTTATTGAGGTGTTGATTTCCTCCGACTACTCTGAAGAAGCTCTGGAGATACTGATGAGCAAGAAGAATCGTCGCCTGCTCAAAGATAAGATAGGTTTTGACTCTTGCAAATACACTTTCCGCAGTGCCGTAGGTGGCCTATTGGCTCAGGAAAAGGATAGCAAGGTAGAAGAGGCTAGCGAACTACAAGCGACTAGTGACCACAGGGCTACCGATGAGCAGATTGCAGACTTACTATTTGCGATGAAGATAGTCAAGCACTGCAAGAGCAATGCTATTGTACTTGTAAAGGACAAACAATTGGTCGGAGCTGGATACGGACAGACCTCTCGTGTCGATGCTTTACGACAAGCCATCGAGAAAGCCCGTGCTATGGGCTTTGAAACCGAGGGAGTAGTACTAAGTAGCGATGCTTTCTTCCCCTTCTCCGATTGTGTTGAGATCGCAAATAAGGCTGGTATCAGTGCAATCATACAGCCTGGAGGTTCCGTTAGAGACGAGGAGAGCATCGACTTTGCTCGTGAACACGGCATACCAATGTACATGACTGGTATCCGTCATTTTAAGCACTAAGTATATAGATAGAAAGAAATAGAATTAATATGGGATTATTCTCTTTTACACAGAAAATGGCAATCGACCTAGGGACTGCCAATACTGTGATCATCAAAGATGGAAAGATTGTAATAGACCAACCCAGTTACATCACTATCAATCGGAAGACTGAGAAGATTGAATGGGTAGGTAGCGAGGCATATCGCCGCGTAGGGAAGGAGAATAACAACCTCCAGACCGTTCGACCTCTAAGGGATGGTGTAGTGGCTGACCTAGGTGCTACGGAGCATATGATTAGGGGATTTATCCAGTTGGCGAAGACCAAGCGATCCATTTTCCCTTCTGCGCTAAAGGTCGTTGTCAGTGTTCCATCAGGTAGTACAGACGTAGAGATACGTGCGGTACGTGATGCTGCAGAGAAGGCAGGCGCCAGCGAAGTGTACCTCATCATGGAACCTATGGCTGCTGCAATAGGTATCGGGCTTGATGTACTCGAACCGAAAGGCAATATGATTGTGGACATCGGTGGTGGTACTACAGAGATTGCGGTGATTACCTTGGGAGGTATCACAACTAATAAGTCCATCAAGGTCGCAGGTGATGAGTTTACCAGCGATATCGTGGACTACATGAAGTCTAAGCACCAGATCCGTATTGGCGAACCTACAGCTGAGGAGATTAAGAAGAACGTAGGCTCTGCTCTACCAGACCTTGAGAATGCTCCTGAGGACTTCTCTGTGATAGGGCAAGACCTAGCGAGCGTGCTTCCTCGCACAGTAAGCGTCAACTACAAGGAGATAGCTGGCTGCCTCGAGAAGTCTATCCAAAAGATTGAGACAGCAATCTCTAATGCCCTAGATTCTACTGCCCCAGAGTTGTATGCCGACATCTATAAAGATGGTGTATTCCTTACTGGTGGTGGTGCGTACCTCAAGGGGCTAGATAAGAGGCTTCACGATAAGTTCCAGATCCCATTCCATGTAGCAGAGGATCCGCTCTATGCCGTGGCAAAAGGGACACATATCGTATTGGAAAATAGCAACCGTTACAGTCAGCTATTTACCTAATAGTCAAGAGTAAGGAGTAATAGATAAAAGGTAACTGTACAAGCTACTTTTTATTTATTGCTCCTTTTCTTTTTACCTCCAGTATGAACCGATTGCTCGAATTCTTACGCTCAAATATCCACCTCATCATATTTGTCCTTCTAGAGGTGGGTGCCTTTGTGTGGCTATTTAGAGGAAGCACCTATCACGAGAGTGTATTCCTAAGTAGCGCCAATAGAGCTACTGGCGCCGTTATAGAGTATGCCAATAAGAGCAATGAATATATAGGGCTTAGGGACGCCAATATTGCCTTGATGGAGCGAGCAGCTCAGCTGGAGATGGAGAATCAGCAATTGAAGTACCAGCTAAAGCGTCTCGAAGTAGACTCTCTCGCATGGCAAAGGCTCTCCACAGATAGTATCATACGCCCTTTTCCATACCACTACGAAGTAGCGCAAGTAGTTGGCACAACCCTCTTCGGTGGTGACAACTATCTGACTATTGATATTGGATCAAAGGATGGGGTATACAACGACATGGGTGTACTCTCCAATCTAGGTGTGGTAGGTGTAGTCAAAACTACAGGGCAAAAGTACGCCAAGGTTATCCCTTTAGTAAATAGGAACTTCAACCTCAATTGCAAACCCTCACCTCAGAGTCAGTTCGTTGGCACCTTGGCTTGGGATGGCAAAGACCTTGAGCACTCACTACTCACCAACCTTCCCAAGCATGCCCCTTATAACAAAGGCGATAGTGTAGTGACCAGTGGTTACTCTTCAATATTTCCAGAAGGCTTGTTCGTAGGTACGGTTGAGGGTGAAGGGGACTCCCCCAACGACAACTTTAGAGCGCTTAGAATAAAGCTAGGAGCTCCATTCGCGACATTGAAGTATATCTATGTGGTACAAAACTTTGAGCGAGAAGAGCGCGAAGAGATAGAGCGCACGGAGAATGAATAAGTTTTACTTTCGGTTTATAGGACAGAGCGCTCTGCTACTATTCCTCCAGCTTGTAGTGATGAATAACATCCGCCTCTTTGGTCTATTCATCCCTATCATCTACTTGTACCCCCTGCTCTTCCTTCCTTATCAAACACCTCGATGGCTCTGTACAGTATTCGCTGCTATAGCTGGGCTACTCATGGATATGATGATGAATACCACTGGCATCAATATGGCGGCTGCCACACTAGTGGGGTTTATCAGGCAACCTCTCCTCTTCTCCCTCACTGAAGAGCAAGAGTTGTATGACCTCACAGCACCCCTTCGTCCATCCATTTACACCCTTAAGCTAGGCAAGTATGTCCTTTATATGCTTCTATTGGCTTTTATCCATGTCGCTAGCACCATGTTACTCGAAGCCTTTTCCGCCAAGCTTTTCCTCAGGATGCTCCCTCATATCCTCGGGTCTACCCTTATCACCTTAATTATATACGCCACCTTCGAGGCGCTTTCTAAGCGAAACCACTCAGCATGAACGGGCTTCAGAAAAATAAGTTCGCTCATCGTCAGTACGCCTTTGCCTTCGTCGTGGTACTGATAGTGGTAATCTATGCCATCCGTCTATTCAATGTACAGGTTCTTTCTCCCGAGTATCGAATAGCCGCAGAGGATATTGCTTTCTACCAAAAGACACTATATCCATCGCGCGGTATGATCTATGACCATGAGGGACAGCTCGTAGTATTCAATAACTCTACTGCAGATGTTCACATCATCTCCCGAGAGGTAAACCCCTTCGATACCCTAGAGTTTTGTAAGATACTTCATATCGCTCCCCAAGAATTAGCCAATCATTTTGATCAAGTACGCGACCGCAAAATCAACCGTGGCTATTCTCCCTACACTCCACAGTTACTCATCTCTCAAATTAGCGAAGAAGAGGCGGGGCTACTAGAGGAAAAGCTCTACAAGTTCCCAGGCTTTTATGTTGTGCACCGTACCATCCGAGACTATAACTATCCCTCCGCTGGTCTAGTCCTAGGTTATATGGGAGAAGTTAGTCCACGGGATATTGAGCGAGACCCCTATTACATCCCAGGAGAACAGATTGGCAAGAGCGGCTTGGAATATAGCTATGAGCGCTTTCTCCGAGGGGAGAAGGGTAAGGAAATCTACATCCGCGATGCCCATGGTAGGGTAAAAGGTCGACGAGACAATAGCGACCTGGAAGAGGAGCTCACATCAGGGCACGACCTCAAGCTAGCGATAGATATTGAGCTACAAATGTATGGGGAGCGACTCATGGCGGGTAAAAGAGGAGCGATCGTAATGATTGAACCTAAGTCAGGAGAGATACGTGCGCTCGTTTCTTCCCCCTACTACGACCCCAAGCTCCTTGTCGGACGTGACAGAGGAAAAAACTTCAAAGCGCTCGAGAGCAACCCCCAGATACCTCTATTCAATAGAGCTATCATGGGCACCTATCCCCCTGGATCCACCTTTAAGCTAGCTCAAGCAGCGGCTTTTATGCAAGAGGGTGCAGTGACTATCAATGATGCCTACCCCTGCCATCATGGTTATCCAGTGCTACGGAATAGACCTGCTTGCCACAGCCATCCAAGCCCGATATCTCTAATCCCCGCCATCGCAACGTCGTGCAACTCCTACTTCTGCTATGGACTACGTAACTTCTTGGACGATCGTAGTCGATATACCACCACAACACAAGCATTCGAAGCGTGGAAAGGCTATATGGTCAAGATGGGATTTGGCTACACCTTAGGGCTAGACCTTCCAGGAGAGAAACGAGGATTCATCCCCAATGCTGAACTGTATAATAAGATATACGGAGAAGGGAGGTGGGGCTCCTCCACTGTGATATCTATCTCTATCGGTCAAGGAGAAATCCTTGCCACCCCGCTCCAGATCGCTAATCTCGGTGCGCTTATTGCCAATAAAGGGTACTACTACACCCCGCACCTCGTGAGCGAAATTGTAGGTTTACCCTCAGACAGTCTCTATGTAGAGCGCCACGAAACTGGCATAGACCCCAACTACTTCGACTACATTGCCCAAGGGATGCGTGGAGCTGTCACTGGCGGAACATGCCGCAATGCCAACCTCCCCGACTTTGCCGTGTGTGGCAAGACAGGTACAGCCGAAAACGTACATGGCAAAGACCACTCTCTCTTCCTCGGATTTGCCCCACAGGAGGCACCTGAGATAGTCGTGTCGGTGATAGTAGAAAACGGCGGATTCGGTGCCACCTACGCCGTTCCTATTGGACGACTCATGATCGACTACTATCTCCACCACCATGAGATCAGTCCAAGCTCTAAAGTGTTCGAAACCTCCATGCTTAATAGTGTCATATACTGATGCCAAAGTATCAAGAACATACCAATAGCCCCAAGCTATTTCAAAGCATAGACTTCCCCATCCTCCTTCTCTACTTAGTGATGGTTGGAGCAGGATGGATTACTATCTATGCTGCAGGCTATGATCCCGACCTACTAGGTGAGTCACTTGTCATAGATGGACGCCCCAAGTCTCAGCTCCTGTGGATGGGCATTAGTTTTGTTGCGGCTCTCATGATACTCTTGGTGGAGCCACGGTTTATCCGCAATGCTTCAGCCCCTCTCTATGCTTTCACCATATTACTACTCATCGCTACCATATTCTTAGCGCCCAATATCAAAGGCTCCCACTCATGGCTTGTGATTACAGAAACCGTCCGCATACAGCCAGCAGAGTTTACCAAGGTAACAACTGCTATGATGCTTGCGCTGTGGTGTTCACGCTATGAGTATGACATTAAGAAGCCTCAAGAATTAATTGTCTCTCTCTCAATCTTCCTCCTCCCCATACTTATCATTATCCTTCAGAGCGAGACCGGTTCGGCTCTTGTCTTCATGGCATTCGTTTTGGTGCTCTATCGTGAAGGACTCACGAGTGCTGTACCTTTCTTTGGCATACTGCTGGTTACCCTATTTGTCGTTACCCTTCGATTCGAGTCAGTCCTATGGGGTATTACACCCGCAGGTCGCCTGCTCACCTACCTGATTATCTATATCGCCACAGTACTATCCATCAAGGGGTATAGCCAGTCTCATACTCGGCACCTGCTGCCTACACTAGCCATACTTCCTGGAGTTATGCTTATCGCAGCACTCATCAATATTTTCACGCCAGTCAATTATGCTTACCCAGCGCTCATTTCTCTTATAGCACTACTCACACTAACAGTAGTACAAGGCATCCAACGCAAAGGCAAATACCTCATACCTATTGCAATAGGTGCCATAATGAGCTTATCTCTTACCGCCGGTGTCGAATACTTCTTTGATGAAGTACTACAGCCTCACCAACAAACACGTATCCTCGTATCGCTAGGACTAAAAGACGACCCCTCAGGTGCAGGCTACAATGTTCGCCAGAGCTTAATAGCCATAGGCTCAGGTGGAACTACGGGCAAAGGATTTCTCCAAGGAACACAGACCAAGCTCTCCTTCGTCCCAGAGCAGGATACCGACTTTATCTTCTGTACCATAGGCGAGGAACAAGGCTTTATCGGAAGCATCGTATTATTGTCTCTTTTTTTGGTACTCATCCTAAGGATTATCTATATCTCAGAACGACAAGTATACACTTACGTTCGGATTTACGGCTACAGTGTTGCGAGCATTCTCCTTTTTCACCTTATCATCAATATCGGCATGGTTATCGGATTGGTACCAGTAATTGGTATCCCTCTTCCATTCTTTAGCTACGGAGGCTCCTCTCTCCTGAGCTTTACCATCCTTCTTTTCATACTTCTTCGTTTAGATAGTCGGAAAAACGACTAATGACACACATTAGTTAGCTAAGGTAATCAGATACCTGTAACCAATCAGTCAATTATAGGGAAAAGTTGGCTACAAAAGAAAAATATTTTTGCTTGTATATATTACTGATATATAGACCTATAAGGCAATACCTGATAATAATACCACAATACCGAGTAAAAATAGGGCGCTAAAAAATTTGGTAATTAAAAATATTGTGGTACCTTTGCGGAGCAAAACTGAAACAAGTAAGTGATGCAAACAAGAAAGTTGGTGCCATAGCTCAGTTGGTAGAGCAAAGGACTGAAAATCCTTGTGTCCCCGGTTCGATTCCTGGTGGCACCACTCCCTCCCCCCGAAGGCTCGTTGATCTTCAATACTTGAAGACACGAGCCTTCATTTTATCTAATCCTATGAGCTCTTACCACCTAGCCTATAAAACCTCTCATCTGTGTATTTCTCAATTCTTTTAGCATAGTATCGAATCCATTTAATAGATATTATCTTTTAGCGAAGTTGGATTCGTCCACGAATTAAGGCAGTATGAGTTTTTTCCTTATATTTGCAGGTGATTTCTATCAAGAATAATAGATAATGATAATACGTATGCATAAAAATAGGAGAAGACTACTGACACTGACTCTCTCGGTAGCAACACTACTGGTAGCAGGAAGTGGATTCCAAGCTGCAGCTCAGGGTGTAGAGTCTACACCACTCACCAGACTTGGGTACGGTAATCTATCTAACACCTCACCAGTCGCATGGAGAGGAATGGGTGGTGTAGGTATCGGTATGAGTAGCCCTAAAGTAATCAATCTACAAAACCCTGCAGCATACGGTGCTACAGACTCCCTCTCCTTCATTATGGATATAGGAGCATCGGCTATTTGGGGGCACTACACAGACCAGACAGGCTCCAAGAATGCGCTCCTAGGTGGACTAGACTACCTCGCCCTACAATTCCCGCTCTACAAAGATAGGATTGCGGTAAGCGCAGGTGTGGTACCATTCTCAAGCGTAGGTTATAGCCTTATCAGTGATGTCACCATTGATGGTAGGGAAAATGCCAACCTGATGCGCCAAACTTTTACAGGCAAAGGTTCTCTACAGTCATTTTACCTAGGATTAGGAGCCAGAGTAGCAGGAGGATTGTACCTCGGAGCCAATGTGAAGTACCACTTCGGCAGGCTCACGCATACGGTGCACCTACAACCAAGCGCTCAAGTGCTATCACAGGACTTTCAGAGCTATAGTATCCGCCTTGATAACTGGGGTATGGACTTAGGGGCACAATATAAGTTCAATCTCCCCACCAAGCAAAAAGACCAGGTAACAATAGGTATCACCTACTCTCCTCAGATCAAGCTCACCCCGGAGCTTACCTCTTTCGTCAATCGTAACTACGGCTCCACAAATAAGCCCGATATTTCTAGCGACACACTCAGGTTCGCATCAGCTATGCCACATAAGATTGGCTTTGGTGTAGCGTGGGACATTCCTGAGAAGATGACACTAGCAGCAGATTTCGAGGCTCAGCTATGGGGCTCCAAGGGCATTGCTAACCCATTTGCTGGGGATGGTGTTGCGCTAAAGAATAGCTATAGAGGAGCTCTAGGTGTAGAGTTCACCCCAGACAACTACTCACGCAGGTACTATCAGAGGATGTACTACCGTGCTGGTATCAACTACCGCAATTCATACCTCGATATTCCAAGTGTGGGACAGTTACACACTGTCGGAGCTTCCTTTGGTATCGGTATGCCAGTCAATCTATTTACTAGCGATAGAAGTTCGCTCGTCAATCTCACCCTAGAGTACAATAGAGGTTTTTCCACAATACAGAAGAACTTCTCTCAGGATATGCTGAAGCTATCTATTAGCCTCAACTTTAATGAAACGTGGTTCAGAAAACTAAAAATCTATTAAGAGACTAAACCGACTGCTACGAGTGTAATCACAGAGATATAAAGCTAACAATTAGTGGTCGGCTTATAGAACAGGAATATATAATTATAAAGGAATAAGACAATGAAGAAAGGACTTTTACTACTATCGGCTCTAATGTTGAGCCTGTTCTCACTAGTTAAGGTGAGTGCACAGACAGGAGTAGCATCTGGAACTCCCTTTGGTCACGGCAACGACAGTATTCAGTGCCGTAGAAACATTACTTTCTACAAGACCTATCACCAGAGCCAAAACTTTAAGGACGCATACGACTTCTGGAAGAAGGTATATGACAATTGCCCTGCAGCAAGCAAGGACACCTATATCATAGGTAAGGAACTACTTAATTGGAAGGTAGAGCAGGCTAAGACCCCTGAAGAGAAGGTCAAGTTTGTAGACCTTCTTATGGAGATGTACGATACCCGTATCAAGTACTTCGGTGATGATGAGAATGCGGGTAAAGACTTTATCCTAGGCGATAAAGTATCTGACTACATGCGTCACATGGGCAATGAGTCTGACTACAACAAAATCTATAGCTGGCTAGAGCCAGTAGTTAAGGAGCTAGGTGTAAATACCGACCCTCTAGCACTATCACTATTTGATTACGCTTCTATGGCAAGGATGATTATGGATCCTAGTCTCAAGCAGCAGTATATCAATGAGCACCTCATGGTAGATGGTTACTATGACCAAAAGATTAAGGAGCTTCAAGCAGCAGGCAACGAGAAGGCTGTAGCAGCCTACCAGGGATACAAGGAAGGTAGCCAAGCTATGTTTGCACAGAGTGGCGCCGCTAGCTGTGATGTAATGGAGAAGGTATATGGTCCACTAGTAGAGTCAAAGAAGAGCGACAAGGAGTGGCTATCAAAGACCGTAGCACTTCTACAGTCTGTTGGCTGTATCGAGAGCAACGTATACTTTACTATGTCTGAGCACCTTTTCAACCTTGAGCCTACTGCAGATGCTGCTACAGGTATTGCGAATAAGGCATACAAGGAAGGCAATTATAGCCGTGCTCGCGAGTACTACGAGAAGGCTATTGACCTGAGCACCGACAACAATAAGAAGGGAGAAATCTACTACATGCTAGCAGTAATGAGCCAGAAGCAGGGTAGCTTCGGCACTGCACGCAACTACGCTAACCAGGCTATGAGCCTCAAAAGCAACTTCGGTGCGCCAATGCTTCTTATTGCCAGTATGTACGCTTCATCTGCAAAGAGCATCTACCCTGATGACCCTATCAAGCAGAGAATTGTGTACTGCCTAGCAGTAGATAAGGCACAACGTGCTAAGGCTATTGATAGCAGCGTAGCTGGTCAGGCCAATCAATTGATCAATAGCTTCAGCCAGTACTACCCAGCAAAGGAGGATGTATTTATGCACCCAGATCTTTCAGAGGGAGCATCCTTCACCGTAGGTGGATGGATTGGAGAAGCTACTACTATCCGGACTAAGTAAGTTAGATTAACTAATTACTCTTTCCCCCTATGCGGGGTGAAGGATATGAGTGATAAATCGTCACGACATATAATAAGTAAGATGCTAGCACAGCCCACTTTGTGGGTCTGTGCTGGCATCTTTTTGTATATCACAGCTGCACTATCGGCTTGTGGTGGTAAAAAGAGCGACACCATTCTCGCAGATGTTGACTCCCTTTCCTACTCCTCGATTACTCGTGATGTCTCCTCTCTAATATCCGATAGCGGCATCACCAAGTATAAACTCGAGGCGCCCATCTGGTATACTTACGATAATCCAGAACCCTATTGGTATTTCCCAGAAGGGATGTACGTAGAGCAGTTCGACACCCTATTTACGACACAAGCCTCTATCAAAGCCGATACAGCCTATTATTACCAGGCAAAGAAGCTCTGGCAATTGGTCGGCAACGTAGAAGTACTCAATAGAGAAGGAGGTCGCTTCTTTGGCAATTCTCTCTATTGGGACGAACAACTACAGGAAGTATATTCGCACGAACACACCCTTATCATACCGAAGCCAGGACAGCTTATAGAGAGCAAGTACGGCTTCCGTAGCAATCAATCTATGACCCGATACGAGCTCTATTCGTCATTCGGTCATGTGGATGTCGAAGACCACCCAATGGCACCAGCCGACTCCACCTCAACGGCATCTGGGACAGCGCCCGACACTCTTAGCTTAGCCCCAGCTGCCATTTAATAATACCCTATGATATACCTCGGAATACTCATCTGTATCCTGCTCTCTGGCTTCTTTAGTATGTCGGAGATTAGCTTCGTATCTGCCGACCGCCTGCAAGTGGAGCTCGATAAAAATAGAGGCAATGCACTCTCTCGCATCGCAACACACTTCTATAAGAACGGTGGTCGCTTCATCACCACTGCCCTCGTCGGGAATAATATCGTGAATGTGGTCTATGGACTACTCGTAGCCATGTTACTAGAGAATCCGCTGAAGGCTTTCCTACATAGCGACTTCCTTGTGGTCTTGATACAAACCATTATCTCTACCGCACTAGTCATCGTATTCTCAGAGTATATACCAAAGGCCATAGGTCAGATGAAACCCAATATAACTGTTCGCATCATCACTTTTCCCTTCTTCATCATCTACATCTTACTATTTCCGATTACTCTTCTGGTATCTTGGATAAGTAAACTAATTTTTAAGCTCTTTGGCGTAAAGAACGAAGACGACACAGTACAACCTCTCTCCAAGATAGACCTAGACTACTTTATTGAGAGTAATGTAACACAAGACAGCAAGTCGGAAGAGGCTAGAATACTACAAAATGCACTCGAGTTTGCCGACATTAAAGTACGCGACTGCTTGGTGCCACGTAATGAGATAGTTGCAGTAGACTACGATATTCCGCGTGAAGAACTGACAGAACTATTCGACCGCACAGGCTTCTCCAAACTCCCAGTATACAAAGAAGACATAGATGATATTATCGGTTATATCCACAGTATCGAAATGTTTCGCCTAGGTAGCGAGGACGACTGGAAAGGTCGCATCCTACCTACTATATTTATCCCTGAGTCTCTTCCTGCCGAGAACGCACTAAAACAACTCATGCAAAAGAAACGGAGTGTAGCCATCGTAGTAGATGAGCTAGGAGGTACAGCTGGGATGCTCACCCTTGAGGACATCGTGGAGGAAATCTTTGGAGACATTGAAGATGAGCACGACACCAAGCGTATTGCTATGCGCAAAGTAGGTGATAACGAATACATCATATCGGGACGCGCCGAGGTCGACACCCTCAATGAAGAGTTTGATCTCGAGATTCCTGAAGACGAAGAATATCAGACCCTAGCCGGATTTATCCTACACCATAGTCAGGAGATACCCCATGCAGGAGAAGAATTCAATATCCCACCCTTCTTCCAAGTACAAGTAATGAGGGCTACGGGCAATAAGATAACACTAGTAAGACTAAGGAAAATTGAACATATATAGAGAGTATGTATAGGACAACTACTTGTGGCGCACTCCGTGCGTCCAACATTGGAGAAGAGGTAACCCTAGCAGGATGGGTACAGCGCAATCGAAAGATGGGAGGCATGAGCTTTATCGACCTCCGTGACCGCTATGGCATCACTCAGCTAGTATTCACAGAGGAGCACGATGCAGAGCTAGCAGAGAAAGCTGCGCACCTAGGTCGTGAATATGTCATTCAAGTAACGGGTAAGGTAGCTGAGCGCTCAGCGAAAAACGATAAGATTGCTACAGGAGAAATCGAAGTAATCGTGGAGCGCTTGGAGGTACTCAATTGCTCTCAGACCCCTCCATTTACTATTGAAGACCAATCAGACGGAGGCGATGAACTACGTATGAAGTACCGCTATCTTGATCTCCGTCGCTCCGTTGTCCGTCGCAACCTCGAACTGCGTCACAAGATGGGTATCGAGATTCGCCAATATCTCGATGGGCTCAATTTCTTGGAGGTGGAGACACCCGTCCTTATTAAGTCGACCCCTGAGGGTGCACGCGACTTCGTGGTACCTAGCCGCATGAATCCAGGCGAGTTTTATGCTCTACCACAGTCACCACAGACCTTCAAACAGCTACTCATGGTAGCAGGATTCGACCGCTACTTCCAGATTGTGAAGTGTTTCCGTGACGAAGACCTTCGTGCCGATCGCCAGCCGGAGTTTACCCAGATCGATTGTGAGATGTCCTTCGTAGAGCAGGAGGATATCCTCAATACCTTTGAAGGTCTATCAAAACACCTATTCAAGACCATTCTAGGCATTGATCAAACCGAGTCTTATCCACGTATCTCTTGGCACGACGCTATGAAGTATTACGGTAGCGATAAGCCAGATACCCGCTTCGGGATGCGTTTTGTAGAGCTTATGGATACCCTTCAGGGGCACGGTTTCTCTGTATTCGATGACGCCAAGTATATCGGCGGAATCTGCGTCAAAGGTGCAGCGGTTTACACCCGCAAACAACTAGACCAACTTACAGAGTTTGTGAAGAAACCACAGGTGGGCGCCAAGGGTATGGTCTATGCTCGAGTAGAGGAGAGTGGCAATGTGAAGAGTAGTGTAGATAAGTTCTATACCCAAGAGACCCTTCAGCAACTGGCCAAAGTCATGGAAGCTCAGGCAGGTGACCTTATCCTCATCCTCAGTGGCGATGATACCATGAAGACCCGCAAACAACTCGGCACTCTACGTCTTCACGTAGCCGAAGAGCAAGGGCTGATGGATCCAAGCAACTTCTCATGCCTATGGGTAGTAGACTTCCCACTTCTAGAGTGGGACGAAGAGACACAGCGCTACTACGCTATGCACCACCCATTCACTGCGCCCAAGCCTGAGGATATCGATCTACTCGAGACCAACCCAGGAGCAGTACGCGCCAATGCCTATGACATGGTCATCAATGGCGTAGAAGTAGGAGGTGGTTCTATCCGTATCCACGATAGCAAGCTACAGAAAAAGATGTTCGAGGTACTTGGATTTACCGAAGAGAAGGCAGAAGAGCAGTTTGGCTTCCTCATGAATGCCTTCAAGTTCGGCGCACCACCTCATGGAGGTATCGCTTATGGTTTCGACCGCTGGGTATCCCTCTTTGCACAGCTCAATAGCATTCGAGATACCATCGCATTCCCTAAGAATAACTCTGGTCGTGATGTAATGATCGATGCCCCTTCTCAGCTCGATCCTGATCAGCTCGATGAGCTATTCCTCAAGACCATTGCACCAGAAGCATAAGCGGTTCAATTAAAAGCCGTTATCGCTACAACAATGTCTGGCTAGCGCTCTTATTCAATAGAATTAGCCAAAGTATACAAATTTATCTCTAGGAATAAATTTATTTATCTGTACAAATAAATATTTTTATTCCTAGAGATAATTTTATTTATTCCTAGGAATAAATTTCTCCCCTAGCGCTATCCACAACAGGCACTCGCCTAATTATTATTATGGGATATGAATATTTCCACACACACAGATAATATGATGAATACTATTAATCCACACCATACACTGATGTATGTATTGCCTTTACGATGGCTTCGGTCGGCTCCATCCCATTCGTCATTAGGCGAAGAGGCAATGGCGCATCCCCTACTCTATAAGGAGGCTGCAGGTAGGGCATATCCCAGAGCTTAAAGCCCAACCGCTCATAGAAGCCTATCCGACGGCATGCCATCTCCTCCTCCGGAAGCTCTACCTCGAAGATAATCTGCCGCTTTCCTAATAGGAAAGACTTCATCACTTCGGCGCCCACCCCATGTCCTCGGCAAGAAGAGTCAATCGCAAAGTGCTCTCCATAATACCACTCGCCCAACTCCCAATAGGTAAGTAATCCTACGACTATCCCTTCATCCTCAATCCCCAAGAGGTGATACCTCGGTTCATCCGAAAGCAATCTAGATATTTCCTCCACCTCTCGACGCTCTTCCCGAGGGAATGCTTCGAGATAAAAACGCTCTACAGGCGCCATAGTCTTCAATTCTCTAAGTACAATCATGTAACAAATCTACCAAATTTCCTCTTCTTCTTTTCGCTACTAAAAAAAGGGACTGCCACCTCTGCGACAGTCCCTATATCTATACAATATTCTTCTAGCAACCTACTTCTCAGGCAGAATAATACCTTTCTTGGCGTAATACCTACAGAAGGGAGCTAGCCCGCAGTTAGCACACTTAGGGCTACGTGCTAGGCAAGTGTACCGACCATGTAAGATGAGCCAATGATGCGATATTGCTCTCTGTGCCTCGGGGATATGCTTCACGAGTTGCTCCTCCACCTTAAGTGGTGTATTGGCGGTCTGTGGGGCTAGCCCTAAACGGCGAGCGACACGGTAGACATGTGTATCCACAGCTATACGGGGTTGATCGTAGAGTACGCTAAGGACTACGTTGGCAGTCTTACGTCCTACCCCAGGTAGCTTCACAAGCTCCTTAGGGTCTTGGGGAATCACTCCACCAAACTCCTCTGAGAGCATACGCGACAATCCTTCGAGATGCTTAGCTTTGCTATTGGGGTAAGAGCAGCTGCGCACATACTCAAATAGCTCCTCAGCCGTAGCATGTGACATAGCTTCGGCAGTAGGGTATGCTTCAAAAAGAGCCGGAGTAATCATGTTCACCCTCTTATCGGTGCACTGAGCAGAGAGTACTACCGCTACCAAAAGTTGGAAGGGGCTTTGGTAGTCTAGTTCGGTCTCCGCTACTGGCACATGCTCCGCAAACCAGTCGAGAACAGCCTGATATCGCTCAGCAAGTTTCATCGTGCGCCCTCGAACTGCTCTAGGAAGCGGAGGTCATTTTCGGAGAAGAGCCGAAGGTCACTCACGCTATACTTCAGGTTGGCAATACGCTCTACACCCATACCTAGGGCATAGCCAGCGTACTTGGTACTATCGATACCACAAGCCTCAAGCACAGCGCTATCCACCATACCACAACCAAGGATTTCCACCCAGCCAGTGTGCTTACAAAGGTTACACCCTGCACCGCCACAGATGTTACAAGAAATATCCATCTCGGCACTAGGCTCAGTAAATGGGAAGTAACTAGGACGTAGGCGAATCTTGGTATGCTCACCGAACATCTCCCTAGAGAAGTGCATCAATACCTGACGGAGGTCTGCGAAGCTCACCTTCTCTTTTTCTGCAATATAGAGGGCTTCTACCTGATGGAAGAAGCAGTGTGCACGTGCCGATACCGCCTCATTGCGGTATACACGTCCTGGGCAGATGATACGGATAGGGGGCTGCGTACTAGTCATCACTCTAGTCTGTACCGATGACGTATGTGTACGGAGCAGTACCTCGGGATGGTGGGATACGAAGAATGTGTCCTGCATATCGCGTGCGGGGTGATCCTCTGCGAAATTAAGGCTCTCAAATACATGCCAATCATCCTCTATCTCTGGTCCCTCAGCTACATTGAAGCCTAGACGACTAAAGATATCGATAATCTCCTCCCTCACGAGGCTAAGCGGATGACGTGTGCCTAGAGGCAGTGGATACGCTGTACGCGATAGGTCTAGCCCTTGAAGCTCCTCTGAGTGCCTTTCTGCAGCTAGGTTTTGCTTAAACTCCTCTATCCTATTAGTAACATCCGTCTTTAGCTCATTGATGAGCATACCTACCTCACGCTTCTCCTCGGCTGGCACATTCTTGAAGTCTGCCATCAGCTGATTGAGGAGCCCCTTTTTACTTAGGTACTTTAGTCTCAAAGCCTCTAGCTCCTCTTCATTATGGGGAGCGACTAGAGCTTTAACCTCTTGGGAGAGTAATTGAATCTTCTCTTTCATATCTCTTATTTGTTATCTATTTTCGTATGTCGATTAACTAGCGGGAGCAAGCCTAGTGCTATCAGCCCCACCATATTAGTCCAGATAAATACTTGGAAGGTATGCACAATAAGTGCAAAGTTCTGAGCATTGGAGGTCTCTACCCCAAATGCCATTAGGGAATATATCACCATAAAGTGCCAAGCTCCCATACCGCCTTGGACAGGAGCGACAATAGCCACACTCCCCATTACAAAGGAGAGAAGCCCTACGGCTGGTCCTAGATCCGATGTGAAGCTAAAGGCATAAAAGGTGATATAAAACTGCAGGAAGTAGCTTGCCCATATCCCCACCGTGTAGAGGTGGAATAGCCACTTCTTATCCATCGTCCGTATAGTACGAAGCCCCTCTCTCACATTTCGGAAACTATGCATTGTCCTTTCGCTCTTCCGAACCCAATGCATTGCCACAAGCACTAATACAATAAGGAGAAGTAGCACTATATAGAGCCAAGGAGAGCGCATGACCCCTTGGAGCTTGAGGAGTGCATCGGGGTTGTTTTCAAAGAAACTAGTAAAGAAAGGGGTATTGAGCAACAGCCCTAACAAAATCAGGACAGAGACAGCCACGACATCGTAGATACGATCAATGAAGAGGGTACCTACTAGCTTGGATATACTGATGCCCGAATAGTGCGACATAGCACCCACACGCCACACCTCGCCCAGACGGGGTAGAGCCATATTGACTACATAATTTCCGTGCGTAGTAAGTAGAGAATTTACTGCACGGACATTAGGGTCGAGACGTTTATTGAGCAAGTGCCACCTAAAACCCCTAAATGTATTCCCTAGGGTACCAAATAGGGATGCGAAGATGATGATACCAAAGTTGGCATCACCACGAAGCGTCTCTAATAGAGTCTCCACATCCATATTGCGGTACAGCAGCCACAGGATTAATACTCCGAAGGCCAACGGCACCAGCACCTTTAGTGTAGTCTTAAGTCCCTTATTCATTGTCTCATCGCCACCCCTCATCACTTTTTTGTATCTTTGCATAGCAACGCGAGGATGGTTTCGCAAAATTACCATTTCTTCGGCAATATTTAGAATAAAAGAGATGCAAAAGGTACGAGCAAAGAAAGCACTGGGGCAACACTTCCTCCGCAATCAAGATATTGCAGAGCGGATTGCCGACACCCTTGTAAAGCACAAGTTACCCATTCTCGAAGTAGGACCAGGCATGGGGGTGCTGACTCAGTACCTAATCCCTAAGTATCAAGAGACGAAAGTGGTGGAGATAGATACTGAATCAATCAGCTACCTAAGAGTCGCTTTCCCATCACTAATTCCTAATATTATAGAGGCAGACTTCCTCTCCCTACCCCTCGATCGAGTATTTAATGGGCAACCATTTGTCTTGATTGGCAATTACCCCTACAACATCAGTAGCCAGATATTTTTCCACATGCTAGAGTATAGGGAGCTAATTCCGGCAGCATCGGGGATGCTCCAGAAAGAGGTTGCGCAGAGATTGGCGAGCGGTCCTGGGTCGAAAGACTACGGCATCCTCAGTGTGCTCCTCCAAGCATGGTATGATATTGAGTATCTATTTAGTGTGGCACCAGGGAACTTCGACCCACCACCAAAAGTGCAGAGTGGTGTGATACGAATGGTACGTAATAACCGTAAGGAACTAGGGTGCGATGAACAGCTCTTCAAGAATGTGGTGAAGACGACTTTCAACCGCCGACGTAAGATGCTGCGCAATTCGCTCCAGCCACTATTAGGAGAGCGCCATCTACCAGAGGGGTATCCGCTTCTCCAAAAGCGACCCGAACAACTAGGGGTAGATGACTTCATTGCCCTTACCAACGATATAGCAGAAGTACTCCGATGATAGAGATGAGTAATGAGGAGGCAAAGTATATTACGAGCCTCATAGAAGAACGGAAGGAAGAGGAGCTAAAGTCATTAGTTGAGCAGCTCTATCCAGCCGACATTGCCGAGCTATTGGAGGAGCTCCCAGCAGAGGAGACCCTCTTCTTCTACCGCCTGCTCCCAGGTACGGTAGCAGCCGATGTGCTGATGGAGATGGATGAGGTGGAGCGTAAGGAAGTCCTCGACCTACTCACGGACGAAGAGATTGCCGACACGTTCTTGACCCACATGGATTCGGACGACGCTGCCGACCTACTCCAAGAGCTTGACGAAGACAAACAGGATGCTATCCTCGCCCACGTAGAGGATATTGAACAGGCGGGAGAGATCATAGACCTTCTAAAGTACGGGGAGGATACCGCAGGAGGTATCATGCGGAAGGAGATGATGGTCGTCAACGAGAACTGGTCTATGCCCCGCTGTATGGAGGAGCTCCGTATACAGGCGGCAGAGATGGAGGATGTCTACTACATCTATGTGATTGACGATGAGGAGCGACTTCAAGGTATTCTGCCTATTAAGAAGGTACTGACCAGCCCCAATGTGTCCAAGATAAAGCACGTAATACTACGCGACCCTATCGTTGTTCATGAGAATGACACTGCAGAGGAGGTGGTACGCACCTTTGAGCGCTACGACCTAGTTGCCATACCGGTGGTAGATAGTATTGGACGACTAGTTGGTGTTATTACTGTGGACGACGTAGTGGATCAGATGCGTGAGCTGCATGAGAAGGACTACCAGTTGGCATCTGGTCTTTCCTCCGATATTGAGAGCTCCGATACTGTTGTAAGACAGATAGGGGCGCGGCTCCCTTGGCTACTACTTGGAATGGTAGGAGGAATGCTCAATAGTGTTATCCTCGGAGGGTACGACAATGTATTTGCTGCTGTGCCAGCTATCTCGCTATTTATCCCTTTGATGGGTGGAACAGGAGGAAACGTAGGGATGCAATCGTCAGCAATCATCGTACAAGACCTCGCCACGGGTTCTATCAAGCCTGGAAAGGTAGGGTCACTCCTACTTAAGGAACTTGCAATAGCGCTGATGAATGGTGGTATCCTTAGCTTGGTTCTCTTCATATACAATTACTTCTACCTCAAGGATATCGTTGTGATGTCCTCGGTCTCTATCAGTATTTTCACAGTAGTACTCTTCGCTAGCTTATCGGGAACCATTGTTCCGCTTACCTTGGAGCGCCTCAAGATGGATCCGGCTCGAGCTACAGGTCCTTTCATCACCATTATGAACGACCTTATAGGTATGTTCATATACATGAACGTTACCAACTTCCTATTCAATTACTTCAACTAAATTAGGATGAGAAAATACATTCTATTCGCCCTCCTATTACTCATAGGGCTTTCTTCGTGTAAGAGCAAGAAGGCACTTACTAACGACCAGTACGCTAATAAGGCTCAGAAAGAGGTGTACCAGCCTCAGAAGCGAGAGTTTAGAGCAGCATGGATTCCAAATGCTTGGAGAGGAGAGTACATGGGTAGGAGTAGTGCATACATACAGAAGAGTCTGAGAGATCGGCTCGACCTACTACAGAGGACGGGCTTCAATGTAATAATATTCCAGGTTCGCTCGGAGGCAGATGCTTGGTACTATAGTCCGTATGAGCCATGGAGCCGTACGCTAACTGGCACCCAAGGTGTTGCTCCTGCGCCCATGTGGGATCCGCTCGACTTCATGGTAAAAGAGTGCCACGCTAGAGGAATGGAGCTACATGCTTGGATTAACCCCTATAGAGCGGCTACGAACGTAAATACTACCCTCGCTCCTAATCACCCCTACCATAGGCACCCTGAGTGGTTTTTCAAGTACGGCAATCAGCTCTACTTCAATCCCGCTCTCCCTGCAGTACAGCGCTATACTTGCCAAGTAGTCGACGACATTGTGGAGCGATACGATATCGATGCTATACATATTGACGACTACTTCTACCCATACCCGATAGCCGGGGAAGTGATTCCGGATATTGCAGACTACCAAGCGAGCCCTCGTGGATTTGCTAATATCGGAGACTGGAGAAGAGACAATGTGAACCAACTCATCAGCCAATTATCGGCTACGATTAAGGCGCGCAAACCTCATGTCCGCTTTGGTATCAGCCCCTTTGGTATCTATCGTAATGAGAAAAGCGACCCTGAAAGGGGAAGCAAGACCAAGGGGCTCCAAAACTACGACGACCTCTATGCAGACATTCTCCTATGGGACGTGATGGGATGGGTGGACTATATTGTACCCCAAATATACTGGGAAATTGGGCACAAGACTGCCGAACATACTGAGCTCGCTCGGTGGTGGAGCCAGCATATACATCTAGCCCAATACTATATAGGTCAGGATGTTAAGCGAACTATGGATCATGATGAGCTACACTCCAAACTCAATATAGCCAATCGCACAGCACTGGGTGTCGTAATGTGGCCTGCCGATGAGCTATTCTCAAACTATAAGGGAGTCACCACAACTATGCGCACTCGGTACTGGACAAAGCCCGCACTCGTACCAGCTTCTGCCTATCCAAGTAGTATCCGTAGGTTCAATGAACCGAAGCGAGAGACCTCTATCGTGAGTCATGAAGGCAAACTCACTCTCTTCTGGGAACCAGATATGCCGTATCCCTCTGGATTGGAGACTAAGTACTACGTTATCTATATCCATAAACCAGGAGAGAAGCTCTCCAAGGCGACCTCTGAGGATAATCTATTAGCGACTACCCAAGAGCCTTTCTACGTACTCCCCTATATTAATGGGAAGGAACGAGTGGCTTTCACTATTACTCGAATAGATAGATACAATCAGGAAACACTCATTGCACACAACGTAAAAGCCAAGATATGAAGAAGTTGTTGCTCTCCCTTCTCCTCCCTCTATTTACCCTTAGTTGCCTAGCTCAGGTGCCACTGCTACCGAAGCCACAGCAAGTAGAATGGCTCAGAGGAGAAACAAAAGCGAAAGACCTAGGCGCTGTCACTTACTCAGACGCCTCCCTTTCGGAATATGCCCAACTTATCGGAAGTACATTCTCGCTAGAAGGGAAAGGCAAGCGAGGGGGCATACAGCTCCAGCTCAATCTAAAGGACAGCAATAAAGAAGCTTATCGACTCTCTATTACACAAAAGGGAATCGAAGTAAGCGCAGTTACCCCCACTGGCATATTCTACGCTATCCAGACGCTTCGCCAGCTCTACAACAAGGAGACAGAGGCTTTCCAAATGGTCAAGATATACGATGCTCCTGCCTTCCCGTTCCGTGGCTATATGGTAGATGTAGGGCGCAACTACCAGAGTATCTCCCTGCTCAAGCAGCAGATAGACGTGATGGCAACACTCAAGCTCAATGTGTTCCATTTCCATCTAACTGAGGATGTGGCATGGCGCTTAGAGATTAAGCAGTACCCACAGCTCACTAGCCCCGAGTCCATGACCCGTGACCACGGTCTATTCTATACCGAGGCAGACATCAAGGAGCTACAGAAGTACTGCGAAGATAGGCACATCACCTTTATGCCCGAGATAGATATGCCAGGGCACTCCAAAGCATTCGTCAGAGCCATGGGCTTCGAGATGCAAACCCCTGAGGGCACTCAGGCTGTTGCCAATATCCTAAAGGAGGTGACAGAGACCTACAACTTCGATATCATCCATATCGGTGGCGACGAGGTCAAGATTACAGACACGAAGTTTCTACCTACAATGATACACATCCTAGAGAGCAAAGGTATCAAAGTAATGGGATGGCAACCTGGTGGCAACCTCACCAATAGTGTTATCAGACAGCTATGGGGTGAAGACTCTAGCACTCTATCAGAGGGTTCCGACCTAGTCTATATTGACTCTCGCAACCTCTACATTAATCACCACGACGCTTTGGAGGGCGTACCATTGATATTCAATCACAAGATAGGCGGGCAAGACAAGGCATCCGACCGTGCTATCGGTGCTACGCTCTGCCTGTGGAACGACCGTCGACTTCGGAGAGGAGAAGATAACTTCGCCCACAACGCAGTGTACCCTTCCCTATTCGCCTTTGCCGAAAGGACTTGGGTAGGAGGTGGCGACGCCTACTCCTATGTAGGGATTCAGGAGAAAACCCTGCAAGAACTCGCCGACCTAGAGCATCGAATAATAGCTCTACACCAAGACCTCTTCCCTTATCTTCCCTTCCAATACGTTCCGCAGACTAATATCCGATGGAATATCTACGGTCCCTACAACAACGAAGGAGAGACCTCTCGTGCCTTTGCTCCCGAGATAGAAGGTGTGGAGACGCTTCAGCCCGATACCACATTAGTAGGTGGCACAATTATCCTGCGCCACTGGTGGCACCCTGCAGTCCATGGGCACTTCCAAGATGCGAAACCCAATACCACTTATTATGCCTCCCGCCAAGTGTGGAGCGACACCGATAAGATAGCAGACATGTGGATAGGCTTCTATGACTTCTCTCGCTCCCAGGCAACCCCTACCCCTGCGCTTGACACTTGGAATAACTATGATGCCAAGATATGGATCAATGGCGAAGAGATACACCCACCTAAGTGGCTCAGAGCAGGACAGAAGGGAGGCGATAACGAGTACCCCTATGAGGATGAAAACTATATCATGCGTACTCCACACAAAGTACATTTGAAGAAGGGTATGAATACTATTCTAGTTAAAGCCCCTATCCCGTCCTTCAACTCCGGCATCTGGTACGCGCCGAATAAATGGATGTTTACCGCAGTCCTTCTCGATGGTTCTGAAACCAAATAGGCTACAGCCAAGAGATAGTAAAACACGGGGTAGACTCTAGCGATGAGTCTACCCCGTGTTTTACTATCACCTATTGGCTTAGTCGTCTAGCTTAGTTCCGAAAGCTAAGTCACCAGCATCGCCAAGACCAGGAATAATATAGGAATGGTCATCAATCTCAGGGTCATTGACCGCTGTCCATAGCGTACAATCCTCAGGCATTACCTTAGACAAATAGTCTAGTGCAGGCTGGCTAGAGATAACTGAGGCTATATGAAGCTCCTTAGGAGTACCCTTGGTAAGGATAGCCTTGTATGCCAACTCCATGGAGCTACCTGTAGCCAGCATCGGATCTACAAGAATCAAGGTCTTACCTTCAATAGAAGGAGAAGAGAGGTACTCTATCATCACTTCAAAATTGAGACGATCCTTGTACCTACGGTATGCCGATACAAAACAATTCTCAGCTCTATCGAAGTAATTCACAAAGCCCTGGTGTAAAGGTAATCCAGCGCGGAGGATAGTTGCCACTACTACTTGGTTTTGATCCAACATATCGGTAGAGACAGCCAAAGGGGTCTGCACATCAGTCGCCTTGTATTCAAAGGTCTTACTCATTTCATAAGCTAGCACCTCGCCGATACGCTCTATGTTACGCTTGAAGCGCATGCGATCACCTTGAATATTCACATCGCGGAGCTCAGCGATAAAGCGATTAAGAATCGAGTTTTGCTCCGAAAGATTGATAACTTTCATACTTCTTTATATCATTTGTTTAGTATTATTTTCTACTCAGTAAGGCATCGTATGCCGCTTTGCGCTCCAGCACTTGCTCTACATACTTGGTGGTCTCTCTACCCCTCAGGTAGCCATTACGGACAACCGCATCATTGTAGTACTCTGGGTTGCTCTTCAGAATAATAAATTGCCTCACCCCTCCGTTCCAAATGGTATCTGGGGCATTGTGTTTGCGTGCCAACCGCATCGCATCTAAGACATGCCCTGCACCAGCATTGTATCCTGCCAAGGTGAAGTAAAGCCTCTGTAATGGATCCTTCACTTCCGAAAAATACCTATAGGTATCCATCAGCACATCCACAGAGACACGTACCGACACTTCTGGCTGTAACAACTGTGCCTTGCTAGCACCATGAGAGCGTCCAGTACTCGGCATAATGCCCATTAGTCCTCTTGCCCCACTCCAACCGACAACGTTGCTCCTGAACGTACTCTCTTGATAGGCAATAGCCGCAAGCAAAGTCCATGCCCATGGTGTACGCTTGGCTTCAGACTTAAATATATTATCATAGACCGAGATAGCTCCGCGCTCCAAAGCTACCTTAAGGGGCTTCTTAGTATTGCCTATGATAAATTGCCTCAAATGGCTATTCTGCTCCTTTAGCTCTGAGTAATGGCGAATCTTCTCGGGAGCCAAGAGATAGGTATCTAGTCGCTCTACCATTTCGCTATTGCCCTTAGCAACAGCCCAACTATAACGGATAGGAGCGCTCACCAAGAGACTATTATCCAGACTAGGGTAGAAGAGCTTCATGCTACTAGCTAGCTCTTTGCCTGCTATCGCATACTTTATGCTATCCACCTGAGCCATCTTCAAGAGTATTTCCTCTATACTGAGGGTGTCTGGAATAGTTATATTTATTGGGTACCCTATCTCCTCTTCTATCTAGCTCCCCTGCGCTACCATACTCTGTCCACACATCTTTCCCAGCAATCTCAGAGAGGGAATGAACCACAGACCCCTTCTTCTGCACCAATACAAGCGAAGTAGTATCTACAATACCGCCGAAGTCAAAAGCCTCCGTATTGGCTTTGGTCATAGGAATAGGGGTAATACACAAATCTACTTTACCCTCAGATACCCAATTGAGAAGGCTATCGGTACTTTTCGCAATATGAATATCTAGAGCCAACTGGTGTGCTTGAGCAAAGTCGACAACCTTTTGGTACTCTTGACCCATAGTCTCCCCTCGGTATAGGTAGAAATCCTGTGGCGAAGTCATTGTCGCAATCCTAAGCGTATCCGACTCCTCTATCTCTGCCCACGAGCGAAAAAAAATCCTCTCACTCTCGGTAGTCTCTGTTGTGTCATCACAGGCGACCAAGAGTAAGAGGAAGGGTATCAATAAGAGTATTCTATTCTTCATACTACGTAAAGTAAAAAGCCCTTGAGGTACTCACCCTCGGGGTGATAGATACTCACAGGATGATCGGCGAACTGACCGAACTGCTGCAGTACCCTTATCTCTCTGCCAGCATGCAGAGCACTAGTGAAGAGCGCCTGACGGAAGTCCTCCACGCTCACTACTTGCGAGCATGAGAAGGTAAAGAGCAAACCCCCAGAAGCTATCTTGCGCATCGCCTCGGTATTGAGTTTACGGTACCCTTGTAGTCCATTTTTAAGCACTTCACGTCTCTTAGCAAAGGCTGGCGGGTCTAGTACAATAAGGTCGAATGCGCCCTCTTTCATATCGTATAGGTACTTGAAGGCATCCTCCACCACAGAACTATGCTTCTCTAGCTCTGGCTCCGAAAAGTTAAGCCTCATATTCGACTCCAGCATATCAATAGCTTTGGCAGAACTATCGAGGGAGACTACCTGACGGGCACCACCCCTCAGGGCATAGAGCGAAAAGCCACCCGTATAGCTAAACATATTGAGTACCTTTTTGTCCTTAGCCAATTCTCCTACCCTCTGTCGGCTTAGTCGCTGATCCAGAAAGAAACCTGTCTTTTGCCCCTTCAGGATATCAGGAGCAAACCTCAGCCCATTTTCCTCAGCCACTATCGTCTCGATATCATGCCTTTCACCCCATAGCAATTGATCAAGTACGGGTTCCTCTATGGGCAGTGTGTCGCTCGACTTATAGTAGATGGCACTAAGATGCTGACCATAGAGAGCTTTCAGCGCCTCCACTATCTCCTTCTGCCGAATATGCATGGTTAGGGTATGCGCTTGGATGACAGCCACATTCCCATAGATATCTATGATAAGTCCAGGCAACCTATCCCCCTCACCGTGAACTAGTCTATAAGCCTCATTAGGTGACTCCAGAAGACCAAGTACTCTCCTCATATCTAGAGACTCCCTCAGTCGGCGTACCCAAAAGTCGGCGTCTATGCTTTCCTCCTCATCAAAAGTAAGCAAGCGTACAGCTATACTCCCCTCCTCATAGTAGCCACGGGCAAGAAACCGATCCCCCTCGCCTACTACATCCACAATATCTCCTATCTCTATCCCCTTGACACTAACCAAAGCCCTAGAGAATATCCAAGGATGCCTACGGTCTAGAGAGGCGATACGCCCCGAATTTAGTTGCACACGCTTCATTGCTTACTTTGCTTACTATCTTTCTTCTTCAGCACCCTTTTCTTAGGTTGCTGTACATCCAAATTAAAATACATACTCCTATTGAGTACCTTCTTAAAGCCTTCGAATATCCTAAGTCCTGCATAGGCATCGAGTGCAGCATAGTCTACTTGCCCCTCCGTAAGCTCCTCACGCTCCCAATCGGAGAGTCTTTGCCCCTTGCTAATACGCTTATTATATAGCACAGCATAAAGCCGAGTCAGAGAGAGCACCTCCACTCCTGCACCTTTCGCAAGCGTACGAAGGTCTACCATCCTATTCGTTATCAACTGGTGATCCGCCCACAACCCTTTGGCATCATCACCAATAGCTACACCGACCTTAGCGATACGCTTACTCTTGAGTATCTTCTGCAGCGGCTCCAGTAGCTTCTTGTCCCACGAGGGCAATAGACGAAAAAGCACCACAAAGTCGGGACTCGACAATTGTAGGAGAGAGACCTTATAGCTCTTGCCTTTGCGGAAAGAAGGCTTGGTCTCGGTATCAAAGCCAAGTACCTTATTACCCTCCTTCAGACGATTACAAGCCTCCTCCACCTGCTCTATAGAACTGGTATGAGACAGCACCACCACACCGATAGGTAGGGTCTCAGGCTCCAGTTTCTGCAGCTCCTCTTTTGTGATATTTGTCTTATACTCTGCCATCACATCCAATCCTCATGTTCCCCATCCTCAGCAAGCTCGAAGTCGGGATCATTCAATAAGTCATGTAACTGTCGGAGTGCTGCCAATAGGAGCGTCCCCCACCGCTCCATCATCGTATAGCGTACCTCAGCCACGGCTTGATACATATTCTGCTCATGCACACTCCTCATAATCCACAAGAAGTCCGCTAGTGCTTGGTAGATATCGGCTAGCACTTCAGCCACACTTACGCTAACAGGTCTATCGGAGTACTTCATTTCCTCCATCTGAGCATTGAGAAAACGATCATGCTCTCCCAATACTCGCTCCAAGCGATTTTGGACAGCCTCATAGTCTTCCTCCCTTACTTGGCGCTCTAGTACGGTAAAAGGATCCAATGTAAGCGTAGGAAGTGCCAAGCCAAATGCATAGATATCAGCAAGAAGGCGTCTGCAGCTCTCTACTGTATCTCTATCCCATCTAGGAGTAGTCGCTGGCTCCACGAGTGCACAGTAGGCTGCTGCCACTTGCACGAAGTCCAGGACACCAGGCATCCTCAATATACTCTTATCCTTTTCCATAGTCATATTACCGTCAGTATAAACCTCACAAAGGTAGCTAAAATCCCCCACATAGAGGGCGCATTTGGAAAGCAATCCAGGGCAATCCTATGTACAACCCCTACCAAGGAACCGTTTGCCCGAGATTAGCTATTGGTACTCTACCGAGCGGCTTCAGTCTCTCCCGGGAGGGACTGGAGTTCCTCCCGGGAAAAACTAGAGTCTCTCGCGGGAGAAACTGGAGTTTATAGCGGGAGAAACTCTAGCCACTAGGGTGAGAGAATACTATGACGACATATAGGGCAAAAAAAGAGACAAGGAAGAATTATCCACTAGATCACTAAGCAACAGTTTCCTAGAAGAGTATGTGAAAACAGAGCTACGACAGGAAATGCCCCGCCGTAGCTCTGCTATTGGTTACCGAAAATTAGCGCTGTTGCACTAGGTATACAACCACAGGGAAGTGGTCACTATAACCATCGATAAAAGAATTGTCCTGAAAGGTACGATGTGGATAACCTTTACGTTTGCCCTCCTGTGTAACTAGGAAATCACGGTTAAACACTTCCATCTTCCAAAGCCTCAGTTTTTGATCATCGGTAAGTAACCCCTTAGATACTATCATCTGGTCGAAGAAGTTCCAGCTGTCTTGATAGACCAGCGTACCAATACCCTTCTCCAATAGCGATGCTGCGGGATTGTAAAGTCCTTGGGCACCGACCTCGCTCCTCAACTTCTTGGCATTGAGAACCTCTGTCACGCTCCTATTGGTAGGGTCATCATTGAAGTCACCCATCATGATAATCTTTGCATTGGGCTCTTCTTGGTATATCTTATCCATAATCTGCTTAGAGAGGCGTGCCGCAGCTAAGCGAAGGGGCTCAGAAGCGCCACCACCATAGCGACTAGGCCAGTGGACTACAATGAAGTGCACCTTCTCACCAGCAATGTAGCCATACGCATGAAGCTGATCACGGGTAACGAAATCGGGCTGTTCTTCCCACTTAAGAGTATGGTACTCATAACCCTCAAGGGTAAAGATATTAGGATTATACAATGCACCTACATCAATACCTCTACGGTCGGGACCATCTTCGTGCACCACCTTGAGCTCCATACCTTTTACCGCTTCCCGTTGTGTAAGATCCTCAAGGACTCTCCTATTTTCGACCTCAGCAACACCTATAAAAGCAGCACCGTATGGTGTTACCTCCTTCCCTAGAGAGCCGAGAACGCGAGCCAGATTATCGAGCTTACGCTCATACTGAATCTGAGTCCAGCGATAGGACCCAGTGGGTAGAAAGTCGTCATCCCCCGTATTATTGGGATCATCGTCGCAATCAAAGAGATTCTCTAGATTGTAAAATCCTACTGCGTAGGCGTTGTACTGCTTGCCGTCACTATTACGGGCAACTTGCTTGGTGGAGCCACAGCTCCCCAAGACAAGCGCCGTAATAACAACGATAATGGCACGCCACGTGTACAGTGTCTTCCTCATACCCTTACTTACTCAAAACTGATATTATCAATGTAAAGATCGTAAGCGGACTTGCTACCGTACTTGAAGGAAATCAGGTCTTTACCCACCTCTGTTGGAAGTGTCATTAACTGACCGTTGATAAGAGCTGTAAGATCTAGCGTAATCTTGGTCCAATTACCAACATTTATAGTGCCTTTGTAGTCGTTCTTTGTAACACCAGTTATCTGCTTAGCTCCATTTACATCTCCTAAGTTATAATTTACATATCCTGCTGGCTTTCTTTCTTTAGTCTTACTGTCATAGTAGGTAATCTTAGGATTCGTATTAAAGACATTGATAGATAGAGACTTGTCAGACTTACCCTTGATATAGAAAGTAATCTTCTTAACCTTTTTCATATCAATACCTTTAGGTACTTTGGCAGTAAAGATATAGCCATTCTGCGTATCAGTTGTACCTGACAACTGAAGTGCTCCTGAGCCATCTATTCCACCTGTAGCGGACTGCTTCCCAAACTTCAATCCATAAGTATTTAGACTACCGAGGAAAGCATTCCAATCATTAAAGTCAGAACCTGGGAAGAGCAGAGCACCAGGGGTTGGATCTGGTTGTGGATCTGGCTTTGGCTGTGGAGCAGGCTCAGTACCACCAGCAGCGAGCTTACCACCTTCACTGGTGACCTTTAGGTTCTTAATCTGCCACTGACCAGAACTAGCATCGGTACAAACGTACTTATATGCAAAAACGACTTTAGACTGTCCGAGAACTGATGCTGGGAGCACGATATCTCCACTCATTACAATCGTCCAATTGTTGCCTGCTGGATATACTGGAATTTCTACCTGTGTCCAAGTAGCATCAGCAACCTTTCCTGTATAGTTAGTAGAGACCCAAAGAGTCTGTTCCTGCTTCATCTTACTTACATCACCTTTATTGATGGTGTGTTGGAATGACAAAGATATACTCTTAGCACTAGTAAGATCGAATGCAGGTGAAATAAGCCAGTCTTCATTAGGGTTGTTTTTACCGCCATTGAAACCAGACATACTAACATTCTTGTACTTAGTATCAACCTTCCATACTTCATTACCCAGGATACTAACAGCAGTCATCTTGCCCATATCTGCAGCGAAGGTCTCGGCATAGATAACATTACCGGCAGGAGGATTAGGGTTTACTTCTCCGCCTGTGATAGGATCCTTACCGGTGAAGCCAGAACAATCATCAGCGGTACGAATAAAGAGCTGATAATCTTTGTTGAACTTAGAGAGAATACCTACGACAGTACCGTTGCCCTTAGGCAAAACATCGTTGGCGAAGCTAGCATATTTACTATTACGCACAATGAGTTTCTTGCCAGTGGTATCCTTGAGCGTACGGTTGACAGCGTTCTGAGCTTGATCACCATAAGTAGCAGTACCACCTAGCTCGAAATACACATTCTCCAACTTGATAAGCGTACCCACCATATTATCGGAGAACTGAGCGATAGTTGTCGTCTTGGGCTTAGCCTTCTCAGCATCTGGTCGCTTATCTCGTAGGATCTGCTTCTTCACAACCTCATAGGGGATGCGATTACTTTGGGTATCTTTCATTCCTATCTGAGTCACGCCGCCATAGCTCGTAGCAGCAAGACCTTGTAGCTTGATGAATACCTCCTGACCTACTTGGTAGTCGTTGGAAATATTATTCTGGTCGATACCGATGGAGATACCACCTGTAGCATCCTGTACGTAGATCTGCTTATAGATATTACCAGATACATCATTGCCCACTACAACAGCGCGGATGGCCAAGTTGTCCTCGATTATCTGACCTTCCTTAGGTACTTTCTTGAACTTATCCTTGTACTCAGCAATAGTGATCACTTTCTCATCACCAGGTGTCACTGTAGGATCAGCTAGCAGTGGCGCATCGTATTTACGCTCGCAAGATGCGAAACCTAACCCTAGCAGGGCAGCGAGCGAAATAAGTGACAATCTACTTAGTTTCATATTCGTATTTGTATTCTTAATTTTTATATTACCAATTATAGCTTGCATTGAGGAAGAAGTTGATCCCCTGCATATAGTAGTGCTTATTTGTAAACCTCTCGGGATGATCTAGGTTGATACGCCCTTGCTCGAAACCTCCTACGCGTACGTTCTTATTATTGAGAAGGTTGGATACTGAGAAGTTGAAGTTGATACGGTCTCTATTCTTTAGGTAGAGAATTTTACCGATACTTAGATCCATGGTAAAGCCCGCTGCAAAACGCTCCTGAGTAGTCGTCTGTACAAAGGAGTCATATAGCTTAGGATCGTGACCTGGCTGACCTGGAGCTACTACCGAAGTATAGTTGGAAGCCATCCTACGAATATGAGCAACGTCGATATGATTGTATCCAAAACCATTGAAGTTGACATTGAAGAACCAGTACTTATAGAAGTAACCAACACCGAAGGTACCTAGCACCTGTGGTACACCACCAATGTATAGGTTCTTCAAATATACCTTTTCTTCTTGGTTTTTGATACGACCATTGGTACTATTGAGCACACCCATTGGATCATTGCTATAGTAGTACTGAGCGGCAGTACCGATAAACTCAAGGGTAAGTGCATCGGTAGGACGATACTCTAGTCCTAGCTCCAATCCTTGGTGCACCTTATTCATACCGTATAGCGTATGGAGGGTGAAGGTACGCTCGCTATCATTATAGTATGCTACCTTCTTCATATCATCCCAGAAGCCGGTATAGAATGCTGAGATACGCCCTCTAAACTTAGGCACAGAGAAGATATAATTAAGGTCGAAGTTAGCTATCTGCTTGCTCTTGAGTACTGGCACTACTTCGTCTGTAATATCAGGAGAGATGTACATCTCACGCTCTAGCTGAGGGCGATTGAGGTAGGATGCATTGGCAGTAATGAAGTGACGACCATTAATCTTGTAAACTACTCCTGCCTTGACATCGAAATTGATAAAGGCGTGTAGCTTGCCCTTACCAAAGGAATTATCGGGATAACGACCATTCTTCATCATACCCTCTCTTCTGATAGTATTGAGGGCTAGTTTGGCTCCGTAGTAGAAGTCTACCTTATCGTACTTATGTTGGTTCTGCGCCCATATACCTGCGTTATAGATATGGTAGCGGTAATCATAACCAAACACATCGCCCTTGGAGACACGGCGATCAGGTCTATTGAGGTCGTTTTGGCGCACTTCGTGGTTCCCCGCAAAGTCTCTCTCGGCATACTTGTCGTTATCCAACAAGTAGTCTGCGCCCAAGAGGTCATCTACGGTCTTGAAACGCTTAGACTGTGAGTACCTAAACTCTAGTCCACCATCAAACGACAAGGACTGAGAGATCTGCCTATTGAGGGTGCTACTAAGGGCTATCTCGCCTAAGTCACTCCTCTGCTCCTCTACCATATAGATAGCCGAGCCATTACCTTGGAGATTATTGAGGTGGTTCACTTCATAGAGACGATCCCAATTAATCTGAGAGATCTCACCGCTCTTCCATAGAGACTCATAGTAGTGCTGTACTACTGGAGCACCATCGAAGTAACTAGGGAGATAGCGGTAGTAATCAGGGCGAGGGTCGCTACCGTTGTACCAGTTGAGCGAACTACGACCATACCTATTGTAGTGGGCAGCTATACCTGAAGTAAGAGTAGTCCGATAATCGGGCTTCCATACATGAGAGAGGATTGCTGTAGGGTCCCAGCTCTTCACCACTCGGGCATTGCGCTTCTTGCCATTCTGCCATCCCCAGTTGGGATTGTATAGATTATCACCCACGAGCTTTACTGCCTCATTGACCGACGAGCCCTGTTGACCGCGCTCTACTGGCGAACCGAAAGTGATAAAACTAAGACTGTGTCTGCCATTGTCCCACACCTTTTCTACGCCCAACATATAGGAGATGTTCTTGTAGAATACACCTGGGATTGCGCCTTCGTGTGCATATCTTCCGCCGATAGCACCAGAGATTGCCCAACCATTATCCATCAATCCGGTATTGTAGCTTAGGATAGAACGGAGGTAATAATTGCGGTTGGTACCAGAGACGGTAAACTTACCACCTCGGGTATAGTTGGCTGGGCGCATATTGATATTCTCCGAACCACCTATATCACCGAAGGAGAATGGGGAAGCACCCATATAATTAATGCGGTTCCCATTGCGCGTCATATCATTGAGTGCTCCTACAGAGGAGTAGTTGAATACCCCGCGGACACCCTCATTGAAGTTGATTCCATTGATATACCTCTGCTCGTATTGGCTATCATAACCACGTGTACGATGGCGGAACTGTGAAAATTGGAAGCCCGCATTCTGTAAGTAGACATCGTTGGAGAAGATAACCATTGTATTGGCGCTCTGCCCCTGACCCTCATCATCTATCTGATCAAGGTCGATATTGTCTACAATACCCACGAAGTGTGCATTATCCTTCATCACATTCTGTACCATCACAATGGTACCCACATCATTTGTACGATTCGCCGAGATCTCCACTTCTCGTTCGACTGTAGCGTGGAGCGTAGAGGTGAGGACTAGCTTATCCTTTCCGCCCTCGACGTTGTAGAATACAAAGCTACCATCCGCTCCCGTGGTAGTCCGCTGATTATTATTCAGCAGTGTTACCACTATCCCGCCTATCGGATGCTCTGTACCACTATCCTTCACTACACCCCGGAGCGATGTGCCCGACTGTGCGCTAGCAGAGAGTAGAGAGACCGACAGCAGCGTGCAGACCATAGCCATAAGTCTATAAAGCCTTTGCATTTCTCTTTCTTTTCTAATTAGTAAATTATTATTCTGTTAACTATGTTATCTTCAACTGATGTATACCGAACTCCCAAGTCTACCAGTCGCGACTATTATTGAGACTCTTCACATGCGCAGCTTCCGACTCGGGGAGATGGGGGAAGAACTTCACGCCCAACTCTTTCTCTAGTTGCTGCACTGTACAAGTAAAGTCTGACCACTTGCTCTTTGTATCGATATTAGGCATCTTAACCCCTATAGATATCCATTTACCCCCTTTCTTCTTTAGGAGCACCTTCCAAGTATGGGTAGGGATAGGGCACTGCTTATCTCCATCCCTATCGGTAACGGTACCATTATTATGGGAGAATATAGGGCCACATGCTACATACATCGTATCGGTCGGATTTGCCCGCTTTGCCCAGCTATTCTCCTTATTCTCTAGCACATTCCAGATACCACTATTCTGAGATTGCTTCTGTGGTACCATATTGGAGTAGTAGAAGGTCGTCTTATTCAACTCTATTGAAGCAGTCCGTTGGTTACTTGCCAACATGTGCCCACGACTAAAGTCTAGCTCCCTAGGGCGATAGCTCCTGGATAAATTCATTTGATACCTCTTGGGGACATCGGGGTCATACACCCAAGCATCGTTTCCTATCACTTTATCAGCCCTACCTGAGTTACCTACACAATCATGATATAGTGGATAGGCAACAATATAGGGTTGGAACTTATCCTGACTAAAGTAAACCGTATAGTTGCGCCGAACACCTCCTAAAGTAGACCCACCACCGAACCAAGCATCGGGAGCATTGTGCTGTACCACATACATATCTGTCATAGAACCATTCTGCACCAACACCTGCTCCATATACGAAGTACTGTAGACCAATGCTCCCGCTTGGACTACAGCGGCACCATTCTCTAGCGATACCGTATAGCCATAATACTTCCCTCCTTCCACAGACTTAGAAGAAGACAACTTAGCATCGTATTGGTTACCATCGTGCTCTATCAGAATCCTCATGCCATCAAGTCTCTGTCCTGGCATCAAATAAGTATGGTACTCGCTACCACGGTGCACCAAAGAGAGGGAGGCAACCTCCGAATCTGTAGTGAAGCGACCACTCGTCACGTCTAGTACACCTGTGGTAAGGACATCTAGCACGCTTACCTTTGCTGAGGTGCTAGGGGCAGAAGTCTTAGAGGTATCGAGTGAGATACGGAGCTGCCCTAGCTTATGTGTAAAGTTGAGCGCCAGATTAGGCTCTGCATTGGTAACCGTACCCTTAGCCCAAAGCAATGGTTGGTTGTTTTCCTTAGAAAGGTCTACCCTCACAGCCCCATCTGTAGCCGAGGGATTGTATGGAGCATAAGCCCGAACAGCATGTGCTTCGATACCGAATGGAATCGTAATCACACCTCCTGTAAAACGAGTACCATTGCCCTGCCCATTTGCCACATACCGTACATTATTCGCCTTTAGTGTAGTAGAGAATACCCCGATAGCGTCATCACTCGCCCAAGATTCACCTAGACTACCAGGCTGAATCACTACAGACGATTCCCCTAGCATAGAAGTGGTAAGCCCTAACTCCATATTCCCATTGTGAGCCTCCACCTCCTTTTTGCTCGAACAAAAAGAAAATCCCATGGCGAAAGCGATAATAACCAAAGGCAATGCTCTTGAACCCTTCATTCTTTTACCTATTGTAGTAGTTAAATATTGACTTTATTTATCTCTCTCATATTGCTCATCAAAGGTAGCAACAATAAGTGAAGTTAGCCCGAACTGCGCCTCAATATTAAGTTAAGTAGTATTAATTATAAATGGTCTCCCTATAGAAACCTTATCAGGCATCTATAGGGAGACCACCTACAATGGAGAAGAATACCCCCCTTCCATTAGACCTCTATTAGAGAAGTGAGGAGATCTGCTCTAGCGAACCTATCCTATGAAGCTCGTCCCCGTTATTCTTAATAAGGAATAGTGAAGGGAGAGAGGGGAGGTTGTACAACCCTACGAGGCGCGAATAAGCTCCATCTCTATCGATGAGACTAGTCCATGGCAGATCTTTAGCTGAGGTAATCCAAATATGCGGGTCTGTATCTAGCGATACCTGAACTATCTTTAGCCCCTTTGCACTATACCTACTATAGAGCTGAGCTAGTGCAGCATTGAATTCTTGGCTCCAATTGGCTTGCATCGTAGAGAAGGCAAGTAGCAGGCTATTGCCCTGAGCAACGATGGCAGAGAGACTTACCTGGTTACCCTCTGTATCGGGAAGAGAGAAGTCGATATAACCAATGGGCTTAGCTGCCGCAGCCAATAGGGTACTATCCTGTGGCATAGTAGCAGCCTGAGCCATCCTCTTCTGTTCGCGCACTACAGCGATAGAGCGAAGCGCCAAATCATAGAGGTGCTTGGTGCGAGGATTCTCTGCCTGAAATGCCTGATATACGTTGGCAATGGCGGCAAAGGCCTTAGAGTCCTTCTCGTCGTATAGGTTGAATACCAGATTGCCATCTACCTGCTGGAAGAGTGCAAAGTAGGCAACGGGAGATTGTGGGTTGCTAAATATGAAACGCTCTGCCACACTCTTATACCCACCAATAATGCTATCACGACGCACTGTGTAGAGACTGTCCGATGGAACGTTCACGAGCTTGGAGAGAGCTACATTGGCATCGAGCAATGCCAACCATACTTCTCGCATCTGAGCCGAAGCTTGATCGCCGCTAATAGAATAGCTGGTGGCAAAACTCTGTACATCGGAGGTAATCGTAAGGTCGGTAGGCAAGGTATCCACCACAAAAGGAATAACCTGCTTGCCTAAGCGCAAGCGATAGAAATCGGGATACTCTGGCAATTCATGACTGAAGCTATACTTCCCGTCGCGACCAAGTGCTACGGAGTCAACGACCTCCGTCCCAGCCAATCCTAAGTACTCTAAGTAAATAGTCTGATTATCGGCACCTGCTATAGTCCCGGCGACCCTAAATTCCTTGCCACTATTACAGCTACTTACGATAAAGATGCTGATAAGAGCGACGATGATGCTACTAATTCTCTTCATATATCTATTGTCTCTGTATTTCAATTCTTTGGGAAGTATGCCTTCACACGGTCTGACCACTCGGGTGTCTCTACATGGATGATAACCACCCCTACCCCTTCGAGTAGGTTCCGTGGGATGAAGAAATGCACGCCTACCCGTGTGTCGGAAAATAGTCTCTGTCCCTGAAGGGTGTATACATTGATATTCTTAACACTCTCCGCTGCAACCTCTCCAAGCGTTAGGAGCATCTGACCATCCAGCGCTGGGGTGAGTCGAAGATGAGGTGCAGCTACATCTTGCGGCTTTAGTTGGGCATTGCTCAATAGCGGATCTATCCACAAGGAAAGTCCTCTATTACTTCCTCCCACAGTTGCTGGTACCCACTGGCTACCCACCAACCATTGAGCTGTACCTCGTGAAGCATCCTCGTGCTGCTGGTGGACAATACTCAGTTCGGCTGGCAGCTGGTTGAGCGCAAGCCCAAAGTGAATGGTCTGCTCACTACTCACCGTGATAGGTTTCTCGAAGGAGAGATACACCTCACGTGGTCTACCATCATTGAGATTCAAGCCTAGCTCGCTCAGTGGCAACTGAAAAGTCTGAGCAGGAGTCGTCGAACCATCGAAATAGAGGTTGAGCTGCAAGCGATCAGTATTATTAGCTTTGCCATGAAGCATCAGATAGGCTCCATAAATTTTAGAGCCAGCCGCCACACGATAGCGCTCTGCTACCACTGTAGCACTCTGTGCTGCGCCTACCACCTCTGCTCTCCCTAGCTGTGGTAGAATCTCCAAAACGGGCTTGGTGCTCGGTGGGATAGACATATTGGTAACCCGTACAGGCGCTTGCTGGCTACTGTTACCACTAGTGCGCCCAGGAGTACTTGTGGTCTGTCCCTTCCCCGAGGGGTCAAGAGCCTGCACGAGTTTACGCGCTTCGTCGTCGGAGGAAGCCCATACACGCTCTAGAGAAGCAAACTGATCGGAATATCTCTGTGCACAAGAGGATTGTCCTCCAGTAAGCACTCCGATAACTCTGTGACCCGAGTCGAAAAGAGGCGAACCCGATGAACAAGAAGCTGTAGTCCCTATAGTCCATTGCTTAACAAATAGGTGCTGATCACGACCAAAAGGGTATGGTTTGCCTGTTGCAGGGTTAATATTTCCTGGGAACGAACCATACGTTAGATGATCCAGATAGAGATTAACCCTCTTGGTAAATCCATATGGGTGATGGATATTGAAATAAGTCTCTTGGAGATTGGGCTTAGCATTCCACCCCGAGTAGTAGGCAGGATACGCCACTGGTGGGCGCTGGTTCAACTCTATCAGACCCGTATCTGTATAAGGATGGTACGCCAGCAGACTAGATCCAGCTATCGAATGACTGAAGCTAGGTTGTATAGACCCGTCGCACATAGGGGTTTGATACCCGAAGAAGTAAAGGAACTTGCTAGAGAAAGCTGTTACATCGACTTTCGAAAAATTCCAACTGATAACGTGTGCGGCAGTAAGAATCAATGGACGCCCATCCCCTGAACTATTATTAACCATCACACCTGTTCCGAGTGCTTTTCCGTCGACCATAATCAGCACAACACTCTTGCCTACCTCGCTATATTCCGGATAGCAAGCGAGCTCTGGAGTGCATAATAAGCTCTTCGGATTACCAAGACGTGGGGGCACCTTGAGACTACGCACACCATGGTGTACCTCTTGTAGATAGAGACGAGGGGAAGGGCTACCTTTAGGAGCCTGTAGCTCAATAATGACATCATCGGCAAAGATAGGCTGAACGGGCAACGAATGCTGGGCATTGTTATTCTCCGAACCAAAGCCTCCGATGACATTTTTATTATCGAGTGTACTATACACATAGAGATAAGCACCCTCAGGGATATCAAAAGTACTAAAGAAAAAACCTAGACTCTTAGCACCTGCCGAACGTACTCTGTAGCGCCAGACCTGTGTGCCATCCGACCACACACTCTTCTCCGCCTGCTGAATAATATCTACTCCTGCGGGAAGGGTGTGGGCAAAGACGTAGGTACGAAGCTCTGCCGAAGCCTGCTCCATAGCCATAAGCGCTGAATCTTGGTCAAAAACTGGCAACCTAAGTGTAGGTAATTGTAGCAATTCCGAGGTACGCACTTCACCGCCCTCTGCACGTCTCTCACCTCCAGACACTATCTGAGCCCTGAGTGGCAGTGCCGAAAGGAATAAGAGGAGCGCACTCCATATATATACAGTCTGTCTCATACTTTCAATTCTTAAAAAAAGGTACAACTCGCCTTTCTAGCTACAAAAGTAAATAAAAAATGCCAATAGAGGTTGTTACTTCGCAAGACATTCTCACCCATTTGCTCGCCAATCGACTGAGACTATGCACGGAGACGAAATACAAGGCGCTGAGGATGAGGATGACGGAAGCGTACTCGGGTACGTGACCAAGCCCAAATGCCAACAGCTACAGCGTGGTTGGCTTTTGGGCTACAGTTTCCAATTAGTATCGTACGTCTCACTGCCCCATACAGAGCGCAACACTAGCGGAAGTGCCTACTATTTCATGCGACCCACCATAGTGACTAATTTTTCCAAGGGTGGAAAGATAAGTTTCCAGCCTTGGAAAGATAAGTTTCCAGCCTTGGAACGATTGCTTTCCACTATTGGAAAATGTTGGGAAAGTTGGGACTACACCCAAGCGCTACCGTTACGACAACATTGGCACCACATAGGGAGCACCCATTGATCAAGTAGAATCGCTTGGGCAGATGATGCTTAAAGAGGATAATAATTATCGGAGGAGTAGGATTACGCAAACGACACTCCGGAAGGTCTAACTATACTAATATACATTATATATTATACCTAAAGCTAGCAATAAACGGCTATGGTACTTAAAATAATACCCTTATACTACTACTCTATTCACTTTTTTTGTATCTTTGGTGCGTTAATCAAAAAACATCCAAAAGTGTATGAACAAGCAAAAAGGGTTACTGATAGGTGGCAGCGTCATAATAGTCATAGCTGGGGGCATAATGGCTTATAGTGCATTTACTAGAGGAAGGGGGAAAAACGAGACAGCTACAGCCTCTGCTCAGATATTTCGCCCAGAAAGCCAGCCTGCTACAGATATCTCTGTAGACGAGGCTACAGCGCTCATGGCCGAGGCTACTGGCGAGAATCCGCTTTACGATCTTTATCGTTTCTACAACGACAACAACATGGTCTTTCTGGATAAAGAGGCGCCCTGCAACAAAGGCACGGAAGCTCTGCAAGCCTTTGTAGAGCAATTTTCGAGAGATAGCCAGTTCCAAGCCAATCGTACAAAGATTTCGGAGGGTGGTATGCGCCCCGACTTCAGTTCGCTTTCGCTGGTGATTGCCGAGCCTGATAGCACCAACTTCTTCGGAGCTTGGAGCAACATTGCACCTAATGAGGCATCGTTCTGCCACGGGTGGCTAGGCTCTGAGATGCTAGAAGAGTACACGTTTACACGTAAGGACAGTGCTTCGCACTGGGTACTTACCGACTACTTCTCAGCCCTGGCAGAACTAGACTAAGGCTTCAGAGGCGTGGGTCTTGCCCCCACATCAACTTCTTCCTCAGTGTCTGGTAAAAGGAATAGCTACTAGGGTGTAATACCTTCACGTGTTTTTGCGCTCTTCGGATACGGATAATGGTACCCACAGATTCTGGCGTACTCTTTCCATCCATAGCAAGTAGGAAGCTCCCACTACGGCTCTCTATATGGAGCTCGATTTCTACATTATTAGGCAGCACTATCGGACGCATGTTCAGCGTATGTGGGGAGATATAACTGATGAGCAATACTGGGCTCTGAGGCTGAATGACTGGACCATTGACACTCAGAGCATAGGCGGTCGAACCCGTAGGTGTAGAGATGAGTAGACCATCGCCATCGGTATTGGAGATGAGTTCGCCATTGACATAGGTCGCCACAGAGATCATACTTGCGGTATCGCGCTTAGAGACTGCGACCTCATTGAGTGCCCAACCTCGAGACACCTCACTGCCATCCTCCTTCACCACAAAGCACTCTACCATCTGGCGCTCCTCTGTAGTCCCTTGCCCAGCTTCATACTCAGCCCAAAAAGCGGGGAAGTCCTCGGGTTGCAAACTAGCTAGGAAACCAAGATGACCTGAGTTGATACCTACGATACCTGCCTTGGTACCAGCAATCAGTTTGGAGGTACGCAAGAAAGTGCCATCACCCCCAATACTCAATAGCACATCTGTATCTATCACGCCCTTAGGCACTAGCATAGAGGTCCCTCCCAGATTATATCCCGATGACAGTAGGAAGCTATACAAACGCTGTTCAATCTCTACATGATGCTCGGAGCTGAGCGCTAATATGGCCTCGATAAGTGTGCGAAAACTCTCTTCCGAACTCCTCTGGTGCATTGAGCTGCAAACCGATATCCTCATAGTCCTTGTTCTCTCAATGTCTGAAAATCTAGCGTCAACCCATCTTCCGCAGCTATAGTGCGGGGGAATACGGCCTGCGCTTCCTGTAATAGCTCTTGTACCATTGCTCGGCTTAAATATCGAGCACTATAGTGCCCTATCAGCAAGTGCCCCACCTCTGCTTCAGTAGCAACACGAGCCGCATCTACAGATCTGCTGTGTAGGGTCTCATTGGCTCTACTGATCATCTCTGCGCCGAATGTCGTCTCGTGATATAGGAGGTCAACCCCCTTCACTGCCTCAGCAACACTACTCAGATAGGCAGTATCGCTACAGTAGGCATAACTGTAGGGTGCACGGGGTGCGATAGTAATCATTTCGTTCTTGATAATGGTGCCATCCTCCTTTTCATAGTCTTGCCCCTGCTTTATCAATCCGAAGTAGGCCATAGGTACACCGTAGAAGTCCGCCATCTCTCTATTGAGGTGGCGTTGCTTAGGCTTCTCATCGAAGCGGTACCCTACAGTCGCAACACGATGCTTCAGAGGGAATGCAGTGACAGAGATAGAGTGATCCTCGTAGACTACCGACCTCTGAGTGTGGTCTATCACATGAGCGAAGATTCTATCGGCATCTTCCCTACAGAAGGTCTTGAGGATAAAGGCGACGTACTCATCTATGCCCGCCGGCCCATATATATGCACGGGATGATCCAGTCCGCTCATGGACATACTGCTGAGTAGCCCTGGCAGTCCGAGACAGTGGTCACCATGCATGTGTGAGATGAATATACGATGGAGGTTTGCCCAAGAGGAACCAAACCTTAGGAGCTGCATCTGTGTTCCCTCTCCACAGTCTATCAAGAAGTGTTTGTCCCTCAGTCGTAGCATCTGTGCGCTATGCTGGTGCAATGGCTTGGGCATAGCCGAGCCACAACCTAGCACCTTGAGATACATTCCATCACCATAATTACACTCAGCCATCTTTAATTGCTTCCCAGTTGTTTCTGTACCATCTCCCTCAGTTGCTCCACCTTGTCTCGTATTTCAAAGAGTTTCCCCCGAATCTCTAGTTCAGCATGTACGCCCTCCGCATCTAGCTTTGCTTGGACGGCTGATAATGCCAATCCTTTCTCCTGCAGCAGATATTTTATCTGCCCGACCGTCTCTAGGTCATCCTTATCATATAATCTAGCACCCGAACCACTCGCTCTTTGAGGATTAAGAGAAGTATGTTTCTCCCAGTAGCGCAACTGAGTTTCCTCCACATCGAACATCTTTGCCACCTCCGCAATCGAGTAATACGCTTTCTCCATATTCTCTACCTGCTTCTGGTCGAAGCGCCAATGCTTTTGTGGTGTCCCCTTTCTCCTCTTACGTGCCATACCCTTTAGTAACTAAAAGATTGCTCTATCCCCCTCAGTGCAAGCTCTAGATTATCGACATCATCAGTAAGTGCAGACTCTAGCAATACCCTAAGTTCAGTGTCATTAGCTCCGCTACGCTCTATTGCAAGATCATAGCCAGTCTTGTCTATCTTACTCCAGTCCACAACCTGTCCTATCGACCGCCGGAGAATCTGGTTTAGCCAAATCCTCATCGCCCTTCCGTTGCCCTCCATAAAAGGGCTCGCATAGTTCATCTCCACGTACTTAGCCACCACATTCGCCATTGTATCCTCGGGCATTGCCTCTATGATTGGGAGTATGGCATCTAGGTATATAGCGTTAGCAAAGCGGCACCTCTCCTTCGAGATATTCATCTTCCTTATCTCCCCTGCGAAAGAGTAAAGCCCACCAAATAGAGCTCTATGGATAGCGCATAGCCCCTCCACAGTACCCACCGGGATATTAGCTATCTCGCCCGACTGGTATAGCTCTATTGCCTTTTGCAAACTTTCTTTTCGTATTTCCTTCCGACCCATAGCTTTCAAAACTAGTAGAGACGTAATCTCTTACGTCTCTACATAGAATGATCATGCTCTTTTACTTATCAATAAGTGCGCTCAAGGATCCAAGCGTCTTGGAACTGTGGTGCGAACATACTCTTGATAGACTCACGGCTACGAACAGCTTCATTCTTATCGTCGAAGCTAGTCACGATCACGCGATACATACCCTGCTCGTTCTGAGCGAGGATAGCGTTATAGCCTTGGTCAGACATACGATTTCTCAGAGAGCGGGCATTGGTCTCGTTTTGGAAACTACCGATAACTACGCTAAAGCGCTTTAGGTTATTGGCATTCTCACCTTGGGCTGCAGTCACCCTCTCTGGGCGAACATCAGCGTCGTCTACCGTTACAGGCGTGATGTCGTCCTTAGGAGTCTCATTTGCTGCATTAGCAATCTCACGCTGCTGAGCGCGTTCCATTACTGCCTTATAGGCGATCTGCTTAGGCTTACAAGAGGTAAACGCACCTGCTAATAGTAGAGCCATTGCTACGTAAACTACTTTCTTCATACCGTTCTATTACTATATGTATTATTAATTGTTCTACGACTCAATAAAAATGGGGTTCGTACCACATTTCCCACAAAGTTAGACTTTTATTTTGTAATTTAGCACCTTGAAACGAGATATTTGTATCTATTATCATTTTTTACGATGAAGAAAACTTTTATAACAGCCGTATCATCGGCACTGCTATTCAGTAGTATGACTACTTTTGGAATGGCTGGGGCACAAGCTGAAACCCCTGCCAACACCTTTACACCCGAGGTAATGATGAAGCTTTGGCGCATCAATACACCTACCCTTTCGCCTGATGGCAAAAACTACGTCTACACCCGTAGCCTTCCTAATCTCGCTGAGAACAACAGCCGAACGGAGATTGTCCTCGCGCCATTTGGGGAGGCAGGCAAGGGCAAAGCGCTCGAGGTGAAGGGTTATGCCCCTACATTCCTAGACAATAACACTATTGCATACATCTCCTCTGAAGGCGAGCACACCCAGATTGCGCTCATCGGCGTTGATGGTAGCAACAAGAGGGTGCTCTCAGACTTCGACTTCGATATCTCGGAGTTCCTATTCTCGCCCGACCGTTCCAAGATCATCATCACCCGCATGGTCACTACGCCACAGATAGCTCAGCAAGAAAACCCCGACTTAGATAAGATTAGCGGTCGCATCTATGACGACCTCATGTACAAACACTGGGATCACTGGACTCTCGAATACCCTCAGAGCTATTATGCTAATGTCGCTGAAGACCTCACCATCTCTAAGGAGGTGACCAACATCCTACCCGAGGGTGAAACCTTCGAGCTACCTATAGAGCCATTCGGTGGTATCGACCAGCTTGCTTGGCGCAACGACTCCAAGGCAATCGCCTACAGCTGCAAGAAGCTCAAGGGTATCGACTACGCACGCTCTACCAATACAGATATCTACTTGCTCGACCTCACTACTGGCACCACCACCAACCTATCCGAAGGGATGATGGGCTACGATGATACCCCTAAGTTCTCTCCCGATGGCAAATACCTAGCATGGACAAGCATGGAGCGTGATGGCTATGAGGCAGACCTCAAGCGCCTATTTATCCTAGACCTTGCTACGGGACAGAAGACTTTCCTAAGCGAGCGTTACGAACTCTGGTTCGACCAGTACGAGTGGCTAGATGATAGTAAGAACATCCGTTTCCTTACCAACGACCAAGGACTAGGTAACCTCTTTGAGATCAACCTAAAGAGTAAGACCGCTACCAAGATTACCAACTACGACATGGCCGATGTCGCTGGCTTCACTGGCTCGGGTAAGAACTTCCTCTTCGTCCTTCACTCTATGAAGACGCCTAATGATATCTACTCATTTGTGGCACCTAAGGGCAAGAAAGGACAGCCAACCATTACTAAGCTGACCACTGAAAACGATGCGCTCCTCAAGGATATCCCAAATATCGAGATTCAGAAGCGCTGGATTACGACTACAGATGGCAAGAAGATGCTCACTTGGGTCGTACTCCCTCCTAACTTCGATGCCAATAAGAAGTACCCCGCTATCCTATACTGCCAGGGTGGACCACAGAACACTGTAAGCCAATTCTGGAGCTACCGCTGGAATCTCCGCACCTTCGCATCAGGTGGTTACATCATTGTAGCACCTAACCGCCGTGGCGTACCTGGATTCGGTAAGGAGTGGAACGAGCAAATCTCCGGAGACTGGGGTGGACAGAATATGAAGGATCTCCTCGCCGCTATCGACGAGGTAGCAAAGGAGCCTTATGTAGATGAGAATCGTCTCGGATGTACTGGCGCTAGCTACGGTGGCTATACTACCTACTGGATGGCTGGGCACCACGAAGGTCGCTTCAAGGCGCTTGCAGCGCACGCGGGTATCTTCAACTTCGAATCACAGTACCTCGAGACCGAAGAGAAGTTCTTCGTCAATTGGGATATGGGAGGTGCCTACTGGGAAGACAATGCTACCACTCGCCACATCTACGCTAACTCTCCTCACAAGTTCGTAGATAAGTGGGACACCCCTATCCTCGTTATTCACGGAGATAAGGACTACCGTATCCTAGCGAGCCAAGGTTTCATGGCCTTCGATGCTGCTAAGCTCCGTGGCATCCCCGCACGCATCCTATTCTATCCAGACGAGAACCACTGGATTCTCCGCCCACAGAATGGCGTCCTATTCTATCGCACATGGTTCGATTGGATGGATCGCTACCTGAAGAACAATTGATATCAGGGCTCAGACCTATAGTCCTATCATAGCAAGAGGCTACGTAAGACCTATTCCCGGTCTTGCGTAGCCTCTTCTCACTAATCGAAAACTTACAATATCACTCTACTATAGCTCACCTCTCGCACAAGTGGCAAGATATTCAATAGTCTATGCTACATTATATTGGCCAAGATAAACCATCCTCCTGTAAGGAAGAGCCAAAGCACAATCAGCAACGCCTTAGCCACAGCATTCAGAGAGTTGCTCCTCAATATCAATCCTATAGGCACAATATATATCAGGGCAATAATCCCTACCCCAAATAAGATGACGAATAGCACCACAACCAATGCAATCACTAGTAGGAGAAAGAGACTCCAGCCATCCTGATTCAAAAAGTCTCCATCCATCCAATAGTCAGGATCCGCTACAAACCCACCAATAAGAGAGGAAATAGCCCAAGCGATCATCCCAATGATACCGAGTATTAATAGCACGGTCACAACCCACCAAATAGCGTTGCTTTTCTTTGGCTTTGTGCTCTCCTCTTCTACCTTCTCACCTTTATTGATTTCAGGCGTCTCCTTAGAAATAGTATGCCATAGGTTTTCACTATTCAAAGGCTTACCTTCCATCTTCAGCCTGTCCGATGCAGTCTCCGCTGCAGGTAGGAAAATCCAGCCGGCTACATATAGAATCACCACCAACCAAGTAAGTGGAGTAAAGAGAAGCAATACAGCTATGAGTCGAAGCAAAGCCACCTCGGTATTGAAATTAACTGCCAAACCAGCTATCACTCCGCCCAGCCACTTATTCTTCGGGTCGCGATAGAGCTTCTTCTCCAACTTCTCAGAAAAACTCTCCGTAACCTGAGACCAGTTGCTCCGTTCCGTACTTGTCTGGTCAGACTCAGGCTCCTCGCTGCTCACCTCAGGATCATCAAGATCCTCTATTCGCCCCATCTGCTTAATTACCTCGGTAGTAATCTCTAGCGTAATTACCTCATGGCCAAGGCGCATTTTCTCCGAGAAAAGCTCTCCCATACGCATCTCAAAATCGCCCGCTATCTCTCCCTCTGGGTCGTCCGCCTTATAGTATTCACGAATACCCTTGATGTACTGATCCAGTACATTGAACGCATCCTCCTCTATGTAGAAGTTGCGGTTAGCAAGATTCACGCTTATCGTCTTTTTCATAATCCTGTGTTACTCTTCTGATTCATCATTAACATCCACAATCATTCGCTCATCATCTTGGTTGGAGATAATGTATTCCCCCTCAGCCACCTCTAGACCAGTCCTAGAACTCCCCACTCCCCACTCAGGAGTATCGCTATCCAGCAGATCCACAGAGTCACGCATCGCTACCCATAGCTTTCGCAATTCGTCTAGATAGCTCCTACCCGTATCTGTAATCACATAATACTTACGAGGAGGTCCTTGCGTGCTCTCCACCCAAGTATACTTAATCAGCCCCTCCTTTCTCAGTCGGGTAAGCAGCGGATATATCGTACCCTCCACCACAATCAGATCATTTTGCTTGAGAATCTCTATCAGATCCACGCTGTACGCCTCACGATGACGTAGCACTAGGAGAATGGCATACTCCATAATCCCTTTACGCATCTGCGATTTGATTTTTTCCAATGATTCCTGCATACGCTATTGTTCCTTATTGTTATTACTCTAATGCCTAATTCGGAATAGTTCCCTACCCCTTTTCGATGGCAAGATACAAACAATTTAGTAGTTTGCAAAACAAACTACCATAAATTACAACTCTACTCGTCATTGCAACCTATTTTATCCAATACAGATATGCTATAATAGCAATCTCTTGAGATAAAGCCACAAATTATTTCCCATAACACTATATGATTTCTGAATGCGTTCCGCTTGATCGCAATAGCAAAAGCGGTTGACCTTCCTCTATACAGGGCATGACCATTTAATATATACTAACCACTCCATTTGATATATATTAATTCACCCAATTAGTATATATTAAATGGGGTGATTAGTATATATTAAATGGTCATGGGGTATAGTGAGAGCGGTCAACGAGTAGGGCTGAAAGATTTATCTCCACTACTAGCATCGTTTTTTCCTAGATTAAGTTGACCTTTTTTCGAGGCGAACCAACTATCTACTTCCCCTTATGCTCAAAGGGTTTACTGATGCGTTGACTACCACGTCCTAATTTACTTGACTATGCGCACTAAGTAGTTGACTATTCAATAAGCCCCCAACCCCCTAAAGGGGGCTTTAAGCGTTATATGGGCTACACAAGTCCGACGCCCGCGAGGTCGCAGGGGGTGTAGGGCCATACATTGTACACAAGGCATCGCTTCGCTTACCCTCTACCTATTGAATAGCCGCTCATAGCGGGGGTGCACCAGATATAATCTTGCTGCCTATTACCTGCACTGATAGCCTTTCTCCACAGCGAGATGAGCGACCGGCACACACGCACTCCACAAAATATGTGTATATTTGCGGGTGATGCCTTTGGTAAAGGAGGTATGAACTAAGACGAAGATATTAGACTCATGATTTGGGATATCAAAAAGAAGGTGAGGAGAGTAGCTCGTTACTTCGATAGTGACGACTCAGACCAAGGACTTAAGCTGGTACGTGTAACTACGAAAGACCAGCTGAAGGAGTTTATACAATTCAAACTAGATCTTTACAAAGATAATCCCTACTTCGTCCCTGACCTCACCAACGACGAAATAAGTGCGCTCTCCAAAGAAGGCAATCCCGCATTTGAGTTTTGCGAGGCGGAGCTATTCATGGTCTACAGAGGGCTAGAGGTAGTTGGGCGTATTGCAGCGATTATTAACCACAGAGCCAATAAGGCGTGGAACGAGAATAGAGCTCGCTTTGGCTGGGTAGAGTTTATCGATGATAACCAAGTGGTAGATATGCTCTTCGATGCCGCAGAGGAGTGGGCACGTATGCGGGGATGCACAGAAATACACGGACCTATGGGCTTTACCGACCTCGACAAGGAGGGGATGTTGATAGAGGGTTTTGACCAGATGGGGACAATGACAACCATTTACAACTATCCCTACTACCCACGCCAAGTAGAGCGCAGAGGCTATACCAAGGATACCGATTGGATGGAGTACAAGATATACATTCCCAAACTGGTACCCGAAAAGCATGCGCGCATGAGTCAAATTGTCCAGGATAGGTATGGCCTTAGGCTACTCAAGTTTGACGATAGAGATGTCCTCGTACAGCAGTACGGCAAGGCTATCTTCCAATTGTACAACGAAGCCTATGCCAAGCTCTATGGATTCTCTCCGCTCAATTCCGAGCAGATAGATATGGCAATCAAGCAATACCTACCGCTGATCAATCTCGACTTTATCAACCTAGTGGTAACAGAGCAGGGCGAGGTCGTTGGTTTCGGTATCACCCTGCCAAGTATTGCCAAAGCGCTACAAAAGACAGGTGGCAAGCTCTTCCCTACAGGCTTTGTACACCTCCTCAAAGCGCTCAAAGCCAAGCGCACCGAAGTGGTGGAGCTGTTACTCATTGGGGTGAAGCCTGAGTATCAGAATAAAGGGGTCAATGCTCTGATATTTGAGGACCTCATCAAGGTTATGAACAAGTACCAAGTGAAGTATGCTGAAAGCAACCCCGAGCTGGAGACCAACCTCAGCGTGATGCTCCAGTGGAACTACTTCAAGAAGGTACACCACAAGAGGCGTAGGGCTTACGTAAAGGAATTGTAAAACAATAATAGATAGAGGTGTGGGCACTATCCACACCTCGTGCTATAGGATAAGGAGTATATGGCGATAAATAGTGACGACGAACTAGTAAGGAACCCAGAGGAGGAGGCGACCCAAACCGTCTATAAAGATGAAAAGGTGGTCACCCTCGACCCTATGGAGCATATCAGGCTCAGACCGGGTATGTACATAGGCAAGCTGGGCGATGGCACCTCGAAGGACGACGGTATCTACGTCCTCCTCAAAGAGGTAGTCGACAACTCTATCGACGAGTACACGATGGGCTTCGGTCGCCAGATACAGATCACAATAGACGAAGAGGAGATGCGCCACGTGGTGGTGCGCGACTTCGGTAGGGGTATTCCACAAGGCTCGCTAGTAAAAGCAGTGGGCACGATGAATACTGGCGCCAAGTACGATAGCGAGGTATTCAAAAAGGTAGTAGGGCTCAATGGCGTAGGACTCAAGGCTGTAAATGCACTGAGCGTACGCATGGAGGTGACCTCCTACAGGGAGGGAAAGGGCAAGAGAGTCGTCTTTGAGCGAGGCAAGCTGGTGGAGGATGCCGAGCTATTCGATACCGAGGAGAAAGATGGCACGAAGGTAGACTTCCTGCCCGATGAGCTCCTCTTCCGCAACTACCGCTATCAGATGGAGTACATACAGGAAATGCTCCGCATGTATGCCTACCTACAGCCAGGACTGAAGCTGACCCTAAATGGCAAGAGCTATGTCTCCAAAAATGGCTTGATGGATCTCTTGGAGGAGAACATGACAAGTGAGCCCCTCTACCCTATCATACACTTTACCGGCAAGGATATAGAGGTGGCGATTACCCACTCTACTCAGTACGGTGAGGAGTATTACTCCTTTGTCAATGGTCAGAATACCATCCATGGCGGTACCCACCTCTCCGCCTACAAAGAGGCAATAGGAAGGGTGGTTCGAGACTTCTTTCAGAAGAACTTCGACTACAATGATATCCGCTCTGGTATCACTGCTGCCATCAGTATAAGGATACAAGAGCCGCTCTTCGAGAGCCAAACCAAGACCAAGCTAGGGTCGAAGGAGATAGAGGAAGGTGGTACCACCATCCAAAAGTTTGTTGGTGATTTCCTCAAGAGCAACCTAGACGACTATCTGCATATCCACGCAGAGACAGCCGAGGCACTACTGAAAAAGGTGCAGGAGAATGAACGGGAGCGGAAAGCGCTTGCGGGAGTATCCAAAGCGGCAAAGGAGCGGGCAAAGAAGGCATCGATACACAATAAGAAGCTGCGCGATTGTTCACAGCACTACAATGACCCCAAGGCCGAGCTTGCGGAGCAGACCCAGATATTTATTACCGAGGGTCTATCGGCGAGTGGAAGTATTACCCAAAGCCGCAACGCAGACTACCAAGCGGTCTTTTCGCTCCGAGGAAAACCCCTCAATTGCTATGGGCTAAAGAAGGAAGTGGTCTACGAAAATGAGGAGTTCAACCTCCTTCAAGCAGCGCTCAATATTGAGGACGGTATGGACAACCTCAGGTACCACAAGGTAATTGTGGCTACCGATGCCGATGTCGATGGCATGCACATTAGGCTTCTTATTATTACATTCTTCCTGAGGTTCTTCCCCGACCTCGTAAGACAAAACCATGTATTCATCCTCCAGACCCCTCTATTCAGAGTACGCGATAAGAAGGATGCCACTACCATCTACTGTTACGACGAAGCAGAGCGAGACAGCGCCATGAAGAAGCTCGGGAAGGGCTGTACGGTCACACGCTTCAAAGGTCTTGGAGAGATCCGACCCGAGGAGTTCAAGGAGTTTATCGGTGATAATATCCGCCTCGACCCTGTAACCATGAAGAAGGAGGACAACGTACAGGAACTCCTAAAGTTCTACATGGGTAGTAATACCCCCGACCGTCAGGAATTCATTGTACAGAACCTAGAGCCAGAGGAAGTATGAAAGAGCGACGAATAGGTGTATATGCGGGGAGCTTCGACCCCTTCACGATTGGGCACGCCAATATTGTTCGGCGGGCACTAGAGGTGGTGGACGAACTTCATATCGTGTTGGGGCATAATATACAGAAGCACTCCTTCCACACTGTAGATGATAGGTTGGAGGATATCAGAGGGCTTTATGCCGACAACCCTCGTATCGTGGTGGTGTCGCACCAAGGGATTATTGCCCAGTATGCCAGCCAACATGATGCCATACTCATACGAGGGCTACGCAACGTAGCAGACCTAGAGAGCGAACGAGCTATGGCTGAGGTCAATAAAGAGCGCTTCGGAGTGGAGACCTTTTGCCTCTTCTCGGAGAGCAAATACAGCTACGTAAGCAGCTCTCTCGTACGTGAGCTTGCTGCCTTTGGAGAAGATTATTCGGAATATATTCCTAAAAGAGAAGAGATATATGGCTATTAATTACTACTCAGATGGTGTGACGATTCCTCAGTTTAGGAGGAGAGCAGTAAACGCTTGGATAAAGGATGTAGCTGCTGTGTATGGCTACGAGGTAGGCGATATAACCTATCAATTCTGTAATAACGAGCGTATTCTGGAGATCAATAAGCAGTACCTTCTGCACGACTACTACACGGATATTATCACCTTCGACCAGACGAGAGATAACCTCCTCTTTGCCGACATCGTGATTAGCCTAGAGATGGTCGAGGATAATGCTAAGGAGCTAGGCGAACCTTTCGAGCGCGAGCTTCTGAGAGTGATTATCCATGGCGTGCTCCACATGTGCCAATTTGATGATCAGACGGAGGAGCAAGAAGCTGAGATGCGTGCCGCAGAGGAGAATGCCCTAGCCATGCTTCCTGCCGACCTATCTGAAGTGTGGCGTAAGTAACCTCGGCAACAGAGTATGAATAACTGGCCGCTCTTTGAGCAGCGCTATGCCCCCGAAACCCTTCCCCAAGCACCGGGCTACCAGGACACCTTGGTAGCCCTCCTCTTAGTAATGCTCCTCATTGGCGCTATATTCTGGGGGCTTCGGAAGCGATATATCCACAAACAAGTATCAGCCACAAGAGGTGTATTCAGTGTCTATGCCGTGCTTCAGTCCATCGTCGTTATAGGACTGATCTATGCCAATACGCTCGGCACTAGTGACGCCTATTGGCGAGCGGCAGGCGAGGGTCTACTCTTGGGCTTAAGCTACTTCACGTTCAATACACTCCTCTACGGCATCTCGTGGTATACCTTCGGTACCAAAGAATATATCACTCAATGGTTTGGGAAGTACTTTACTATCTGGAGCGTCCTCGGCTTTGCCCTAATCCTCCCATTAATTATCTCCATCAACCTTTCAGAGTTCGAGTCGCTCTTTTTTGTGCTATTTGCCATCATCTATTTACTCTTTAGAGTTACCCTACTCGTCATTAGTCTGACTACTTTTCCGAAGCTACGCAAATACCCTTTGCATATTATTTTGTATCTTTGCACCTGCGAAATAGCTCCACTGCTATTTCTCCTAGTGTAACTGATATTTAGTAGATATATTTAAGATGTCTAAAACAATTAAGCGGATATTGGTATCTCAACCCAAGCCAGCTAATTCGAAGTCTCCCTATTTTCAGTTGGCTGAAGAAACGGGAGTCGAGATTGACTTCAAACAACTCTTTAGCATAGTCCCTGTAAGTGCTCGCGAGTTTCGCGATCAGAAGGTAGACATTCTCGGACACACGGGAGTAGTCCTCAACTCGCGCACTATAGCAGACCACTTCTTCCAATTGGTAAAGGAGCTTAGAGTGGAACTTCCTGAAGACTACAAGTACTTCTGTAGCTCAGAGGTCATCGCCACCTACCTCCAGAAGCACATCACCGTGAGGAAGCGCAAGGTATTCTTCCCTGAGAAGAGTGGCAATATTCCTGATCTAGCTGCCCTTATCCACAAATATAATAAGGAGCGCTACTTCATTCCCACGATAGAGGGCGTTAGCGAACAACACCTATCCGACCTCGATGAGCAGAGCATCAACTTCACCTCCGCAGTGATGAGTAGGATTGTGTACACGCCTGTGACCAAAGAAGAGATAGATAGCTACGACTTGCTCATCTTCTTTAGCCCCAATGGCGTACAGTCTCTATTTGCGAGCATCCCCGACTACACCCAAGGCGACCAGCTAGTAGGCTGTCTGGGTGAAGGCACTCTCAGGTCACTTGAGGAGGCCAACATCAAGGTCGTTATGGCGGTACCAAATAAGGACTTTACCAGTATCAATGCTGCGCTCGACCACTTGGTGAAGTCGAGGCTCAAGAAACACGTCTAGAGCTATGCTTAGGCATACACTCGGTAAAGAGGAAAGAATCTACCTCCGGAGCGAATTGCAGCAGCTATTCGCTTCGAGAGGTAGCTTCGTTTGTTACCCCTTCCGAGTCATCTACCACCAGCTAACCCGCCAAGAAGAGCACCTCAAGATGATGGTCTCTGTACCCAAGAGGCGACTTAAAAGAGCGGTCGATCGTAATCGAATCAAGCGACTAACCCGTGAGGCTTTTCGTCTCCATAAAGAGGAGTTGCTAGACCATCTACCTGCCGAGCACACCCTACTCATCGGATACATCTATGTCGGCGAGGGCGTGAAAGGGCACAAGTCGGTAACACGAGGTGTAACCGAAGCCCTCACCAAGTTATCCAAACTGTACGATGAAGGTGCTCAAGTGGATTAAAGGGCTAATCGTGTGGCTCCTACTACAGCCGATATACCTCTACCAGAAGTATATCTCGCCCATGCTCCCCCCCTCTTGCCGTTTCACGCCTACCTGCAGTACCTACGCTGTGGAGTCACTCAAGAAGCACGGCCCTATCAAGGGGCTACTCCTAGCTATTTGGCGTATCCTTCGCTGCAACCCATGGGGCGGCAGTGGCTATGACCCTGTACCCTGATGAAGTACCTAGACTTTCATACCCATGCCTCGGGCTGTGAAAAATATACAGACGATAGTACGGTACTTGTCGTACAGTCCCTACACCTACTGGAACCCCTACACCCCCGTGCCGACTATGCTACCCTAGGCGTACACCCTATGCTACCAGGAGCGTCCGATGTACTACAGAGGTATCAAGCCGAGCCCCAAGCGCTACTCCAAGAGTGGCAAGACCGCATAGAGAGTAGCCCTACCCCCATCATCGCCCTTGGCGAATGTGGATGGGATCATCGTGCCCCACTATCGCTCAAGCAGCAAGACCTACTCGTGGACTTCCACATAGTGCTCTCCCAAGCACGCCATCTCCCTATCGTTTTTCATATCGTTGGGGGCTGGCATCACCTATTGCGTAAGCACAGAGCAGCCACCACCCCTTGGTGCGTTCACGGCTTTAGGGGCAAACCGCAGCTTGCTCAGCAGCTTGCAGACGCAGGCATCTTCCTTAGTCTCCACCCATTAGCCCCCACTCCACCCCTACACGATTACTTCCTCGAGACAGATGAATCCCCCTTCACTATCCAAGACCATTATCAGGCGAGAGGTGCCGACAGGCAAGAGAAGTTTAACCTTTTTTCCAAACTATTTCTCCACTAGTCTCACCTAATTAGTGTACATTTGTGGTGTGGGAGGGGTTATGACTAGTGTATAATACAGACAAAAGCAGAAAAGATTATGAGAAGTAATGATGGAGTAAAAGTACTTGTAGGCATAGCAATCGGTGCAGCAATTGGTGCAGCACTCGCCTATTTTTCAGATAGCCAGAAGCGCAATCAGTTTATCGACGACGTTTCAGACTACGGTGGGAAGATGAAGAGCAATGTCAAGGATGCCTACTACGATGGCAAGATTCGCGCTCGTAAGGCTAAGCGTGACCTCTCTAGGTACATGGCTGATGTCAAAGACGAAGCTGGTACGCTCTACGATGACATGCTCAGTTCGGCTAAAGGACTTGGCAAGAAAGCCAAGAATAGCGTAGAGGAGCTTGTAGACCTCACAGAGGAGGAGCTTGCAGACCTTAAGGATGCTGCACGCGAGGAGGCTGAGAAGCTAGCACGCAACTAACTAGCCAATGATTGTGACCGAGGTCTTATAGCACCCGATGTCACACACAACTAATGTTCAAGGTGGGTGGCTCGAGGAGCTCTGTAGCAATACGGAGTTGCAGAGTCGCCCACCTTTTTTATCCACTCAGAGACAAAACACAAGATATAGTTATGCCATTGACCAATATTAAAGAGGTTTTCGACGAGATCAAACAAGACCTCACGGATTACCTTCAAGTCAAAGGCGATATCCTAAAGCTCAAAGCAGCCGAAAAGGGTTCGCTCATAGTCGCCAAGACCATTTATACATCCATACTAGCTGTGCTCGGTATCTTTGCTGGCTCTATTGCACTCATCACAGCTATCTTTGCCATCGCCCTCCTTTTCATAGAGAGCGACACAGATCCGTTCATCACCGTAAGGGCACTCACCTTTGGTGCACTCTGCCTCCTCGGACTCTTCCTACTTATCATCCTTATCCTACTCGCCGTAAAGAGCAGTTTCCTCAGCAGCATAGAGCTAGGCATGATCAATAAGGTGATAGACCAGCAGGAGCAGCAAGAGCGTAGCCTCAATGCCAAAGAGCTTAGCGCAATAGCCGATAAGCAGCTTGCAGACCCATCGGAACTACGCCAGAGACCGGAGGATATTGCACCAACTAATAGAGAGGAGGAAAGCCTATGAATAAGAGAGAGACGACCCAACTAAGACTAGCGGCAAGAGAACAGAAGCTCCAAGCACGTGCCGATTGGCATCTGGAGCAAGTCAAAACCAACATGGACTACCTCCGCACCGATGGTATCAGACTCATAGGCAAGGATGTAGCAGATAATGTAGCTCCCCAAAGCCCAGTCATTGCCAAGGTAATCAATTACCTCACTGGCAACAAAAAGGATACCCCAGAACCAAAGAAAGGTCTTTTCGGCAGAACCATAGGAGCGCCTAGCAACTACGGCAACCGGCAGACGACTACCAATGCCAACCCATTCTCTCTCGAAGGGCTTAAGGCTACGATACTCCCTACCCTATACACCCTAGGCAGCATGAAGCTCATGTCGTACAGCCTAAAAGGCACTCGCTCATTAGCCCAAGCCGGTCTCAAAAGGCTATTTGGCTTCGGGAGAAAAAAGAAGTAAGGCGCATAGAGATGCACTTAATTCACTGAACCTCCTTTTTCCTTTAATAAACGAAATAAATTCATTATCTTTGCAGACGAAAGATGGAGGGTTAGCTTTCCCTCGGGAAGGTACTTTTAGACGGTAACAATAATAATACACTAATATTTTTTTACAACAATACTGACATGATCAAGATTGGTATTAATGGCTTCGGCCGCATCGGACGTTTCGTATTCCGTGCATCAGTAAAGAGAGACGACATCGTAGTAGTAGGTATCAACGACCTTCTTCCTGTAGACTACTTGGCATACATGCTACAGTATGATACCATGCACGGCAGGTTCGACGGCGAGGTATCTTACGACCTAGAGAAGAGCACTATCACCGTAAATGGCAATACTATCCGTTGCACCCAGGAGCGTGATCCTAAGGAGCTAAAGTGGAACGAGATTGGCGCAGAGTACGTAGTAGAGTCTACCGGTCTATTCCTCACCGCTGAGAAGTCACAGGCACACATCGAGGCTGGTGCTAAGTACGTAGTTATGTCTGCTCCTTCTAAGGATGCAACGCCTATGTTTGTAGTCGGTGTTAATGAGAACGAGTACCAGAAGGGCACACAGATTGTAAGTAACGCTAGCTGTACTACCAACTGCCTTGCACCACTAGCTAAGATCATCAATGATAACTTTGGTATCAAGGACGGTCTTATGACTACCGTACACGCTACCACTGCTACCCAGAAGACTGTAGACGGTCCATCACTAAAGGACTGGAGAGGTGGTCGTGCTGCTGCTGGTAACATTATCCCTTCTTCTACCGGTGCTGCAAAGGCTGTAGGTAAGGTAATCCCATCACTCAATGGCAAGCTCACTGGTATGTCATTCCGCGTACCTACCCTCGATGTTTCAGTAGTAGACCTTACTGTAAACCTAGAGAAGCCAGCTAGCTACGATGAGATCTGCGCTGTAATCAAGAAGGCATCTGAGACTAACCTCAAGGGTATCCTTGCTTACACTGAGGACGCAGTAGTTTCTAGCGACTTCCTTGGCGACACCCACTCTTCTATCTTCGATAAGGAGGCAGGTATTGCTCTTACAGATACTTTCGTAAAGCTCGTATCTTGGTACGACAATGAGATCGGTTACTCTAACCGTGTACTCGACCTCATCGCTACTATGCACAAGGTTAACGGCTAATCCACTAGCCCACACGTAATATATCCCTAGGAGGGTGTGCCGATGGCCAGTAACCATCAGCACATCCTCCTTTCTTATTAGCCCTCACAATAATAATACCTACCAAAGCACTCGCCTTTGCCCAATTTTAGGTAATTTTGGGCTGGAGGGCGTTTAGAATAGTTTGAGAGATGGATAGACCCAATATAATGACCTATGAGCCGCTCGTTTGGAGCTGTGCCGACCTATTGATTGGGGCAGGAATTAAGCAGAGCGACTTCCCTGCCTTTATGATGCCGTACCTAGCACTTATGATGCTGGAGAGCCGCATGCTTCGCTACAAAAACATGCTACTGAAGGAAGAGATTACCGACGAGCAAGATATCGAGTGGGAGTTTAAGCAAAGTAGCATAGGCTACAACCCTATCATCGTGAAGAGTGGCGTAACGGTGAGCGACCTAGTGAAGAGCGAAGCCACCTTCCTACGCGACTGGGAGCAGTACCTAGCGGGCTTCGATCCCGAGATACAAAAGCTACTCGGCTACAATCGAGGGAGTAGCGATGAGAAGTTCCTCGACATCTCTGGCATCAGCGCCCAGCTACTCAAGAAAGGCATCCTCTACCCTACCGTAGCTCTTTGGTCCAGAGTAGACCTCAGCGCCTACAACAACTCCGAGATCACCACCCTAGAGGAGCACATAAAGCGGAAGTGGGCAGATATCTCTGCCACCACGGCAGGAGAACAATACACCCCCGATGATATCATACAGCTGATTGGCGAGATCGTATGCAGCAAGATAGAAAATAAGCCCATGGGCTTTACCTCGCTCTACGACCCCACTTGTGGTGGCGGCAACCTCCTCTTTGGTGTGGCAGATGCTATCTCACGCAATGTTACACACAAGACCGTGGTCACAAAGGGCGTGGACTGGAACGATGCCCTCTATGCGCTCGCCTCTATCGAGAGCCGTTTTCGCGAGGAGTCGGAGATACAGCATGCCAATACACTCGTGAAGAACCCTTATCATGATAAAGTGTTCGACGTGGTAGTAGCCAACCCTCCCTATGGTGTCAATTGGAAGGGCTACCAAAAGGAGATCAATAGTCTGGCGAATGGATGGTACCCTTTCAAGCCCAGCGTGAGCGATGGTCAGCTCCTCTTTACCCAGCATATCACCAACCAGATGAACCCCAATGGCATTGCCGTAGTGGTACACAATGGTTCCACCCTCTTTAGTGGCGGTGCAGGCAGTGGTGAGAGCAATATCCGCAAGCATTTCCTCGACCAAGACTGGGTGGAGGCACTCATACAGCTACCAGGCGATGAATTCTTCAATACCGGTATCACCACCTACCTCTGGGTGCTCAATAAAGCGAAGGCACCCGAGCGCAAAGACAAGGTGATGCTTATCGATGCTTCGGCAGACTATACGCTCCTACGCAAGAGTAAGGGCAAGAAGAGGGTAGAGGTAGATGCGGCACAAAGGGCAAAGATTGTGGAGCTATTGGCGCACTATGAAGAGACGGAAAACGCCAAGATCTTCAGCAAGTACCACTTCTACTACAATTATCAGGCGGTCAACCTAGCACCACTCGACGACAACGGCAAACCCCTCAAGGGGGGAAAGAAGGTGAAGGACTACGAGATTATCCCCTACCTTCCCGATGAAGAGGAGAATAAACAGGGCATCACCCGCTTCCTAGAGGAGCACCTACACGGGCGCCCCTACACCCTCGGAGACAATAAAGTAGGTGTGGAAATCAACTTCAATAAAGTCTTCTACCAGCCCACCGAACTGCCCTCGGTAGCAAGCCTACTCTCCGAAATCAAGGCAATAGATACAGAGCTAACACAACTCTACAACGAACTCGGGCTATGATGGAGCGCTACAAAGCATACAAAGAAAGTGAACTCCCTTGGCTCCGAACTATACCCGAGCACTGGGAGGTGAAACGCATTAAGGATATCTTCACAGAGATTAAGGAGGTTGTGGGAGAAAGAAGTGATGACTATACACTCCTATCTCTATCTACTCAAGGCGTAATTGAACGTGATATAGTGTCAGGAAAAGGGAAATTTCCAAAAGAGTTTGACAGCTATAAGATAGTGAACCCCACTAATCTTGTATTTTGCCTTTTTGATGTTGATGAAACACCAAGAACGGTTGGGTATGTACAGCAGACAGGAATGTTGACTGGAGCCTACGATGTCTTTTCTGTTAGTAATGCAAACACTCTCTATGTTTATTATTACTTTATTGCCTTAGATAATGAGAAGTCTTTGAAACCATTATATCGAGGACTAAGGAAAGTTATTCCCATGATTTCCTTTATGTCTATGCCTATCTATTTACCTCCACTAGAGGAGCAGCAGGCGATAGCTGAGTATTTGGATAGGGAGACAGTGCGGATTGATCGTATTGTAGAGCTACTGACCAAGCAAAGAGAATGCTATGCTCAGCTGAAGCGCTCCCTTATCTCCGAAGTCGTCACTCATGGTCTCCCCCACCACAATTACACTATGAAGGAAGCCAATCTCCCTTGGCTCGATACTATACCCGAGCACTGGGAGGTACGTCGTATAAAAGATATTCTATCTTCCGTATTTTCTGGAGACTGGGGAGATGAACCAATAGAAAATAACTCTTATGTTTGTGTAAGAATTGCAGATTTTGATAATAGGACTGGAAAAGTAGTCTTCAAGGATACTCCTACATATAGATCATATCCTATTAATAGTATTGATTCAAAGCAAATTCACAACGGAGATATACTTCTTGAAAAGTCTGGTGGAGGAGAATTAGTTCCAGTTGCGCGTGTGGTACTTTGGGATAGAGCAAAAGAGTATAGCCCTTGTCTATGTGCTAATTTTATTCAGGTCTTACGAACAAAAAGAAATGAAGTAATACCGATGTATCTCATGCACTTGCTTACAATATTACATACTATGGATATTGTAAGATTGCATATTAAGCAAACCACAGGAATACAAAACCTAAGCCTTAATACTTATTTAAGCCAATCCCTTCCACTACCTCCACTAGAGGAGCAGCAGGAGATAGTGGCGTATTTGGATGAGCGGTGTAAGCGGTTGGATAGACTAGTAGAGGCGATTGACCGCAAGATAGAGCTACTAGGATCACTAAAGAAGAGTTTGATAGAGGAAGTGGTAACGGGGCAACGCAGGATAACCAACTAAGCAGAGAGAAAGGAGCGGAATATGAGCGAATTAGCACTACAGAAGGATATTGTACTGGAGTATATTTGTGATGGGGTCAATGGCTTGGGCTACAAGCAGGAGGTGCATGGCATGGTATCGCCACGCCTATTCCTCACTTCAGACCTTCAGTGTTTCCTCAAAGAGAGTTCACCAGCCTCTTGGAAGAAGGTACGTAAGCACTTCTCCAGCGATGAGGAGATGACCGAGGCTATCGAGGCTCAGCTGTATGAGGATATTCTAAGTAGTCAGAATGTAGCTACGTTCTTCAAACAGAAGCTCAATAGCTTTACCTTTCAGGGCGAGCCCTTTTTCCTCTTCTTCGCTTCGGGAAGTAGTATTGGCGGTCAGGTGCGCGACTTCGATAAGAATATCTTTTCCGTAGTTCCCGAGCTAGCTTATCGTTTCGAGCACGAGGGGAAGCAGGTCTTTAGCTTCCGTCCCGACCTCGCTTTCTTTGTCAATGGCGTGTACTTCGGCTACTGCGAACTGAAGAGTACCATCGATGGTCAGACCGCAGAGAAAGAGGGGCGACGCAAGATAGCCAACGACTATGTGGAGATGGTGGAGCAGTATGCCCGACTAGCGTATACCAATGATGTAACGGAGACTTTACGGCGTAGGATGCTCCATGTATTTGAGAAAGCCATCCATGTCACCACTTGCGACCTCAGTTCGCTCTATGTGGTGCGTACCCTCTCTACTCTTACCAAAGGGCTCAAAACCCAGTTTGTCAATAATGAGATATACCGTACAGATGCTGTAGACCAAGTGGCAGCAGAGATCAAGGAGTACCCTAAAGGGGCAGAGGGGACACTCGACCCTGTGGCAGTATTTAAGGAGACCTTTGCGCGCTTCTATGCCCGAGAAGAAGTGGAGAAGGAGATAAGGTATTACAACTTCCTAGAGTACACCTATAATAATAAGGAGAAGAGCGGTACACTTTTGCGTTCGGGCAATACGGGTACCCTAATTAGTCCTCGCCCCAAGCAGAAGTTTGGCGTGGATAAGGTGCTCACCAGGCTTCGGGAATTCCTTAAGCACGAGGGAGAGCCCAACTACTATATAGAGCAACTGCGTAAGCAGCTGGAAGCGCAGAAGCTGAGCCCAGAACGGATAGAGCAGATCCTAGAGGAGCGGAATAAGATACTCAATAATAAGTATGTGTATTCGCTACTCCTACAGTATGCCGCTGGGTTCGGCAAGAGCAACATCATCGGCTGGCTCGCCTCTATGATGAGCGATATGAGGGAAGAGGGGACACTGGTATTCGATAAGATACTCATAGTGGTAGACCGCATACAGCTACGCAATCAGCTCAATGAGATGATGCACAATATGAACCTCAGTAGGGTGAACTTTACCGACGTCACCAATAGGCGCGAGCTTATCAACGCTATGAACGATGATAATGTGCGGGTGGCAGTGGTAAATATCCAGAAGTTCAATGACTTTGAGCAAGTAATAGCGGAGCGTGGCTTGGGGACTAAGCAGATGAGGGTGGCTTTTATCATCGATGAGATCCACCGCACCAATAGTGGCAAACTACATGATGAGATGCGCTCGAGCTTTGAATCGCTCCAAGATGCTCTAGAGCGCCCCTATATAGAGGGCGAGGCAGGAAAGAGCAGGAAGAAGAATGTGATCATTGGTCTCACGGCTACGCCAAGCGATACAGTGCTGGCTAGGTTTGGGGAATTCCTGAAGACAGAAGATACCCGACCAATATGGGTACCCTTCGACTCCTATACCATGAAAGAGGCGATAGAGGAGGGGTATGTGCTCAACCCCGCTGCACATATCTACAAGTGGGTGGTGGCTATGGAGTACACCGTGCCCGCAGGGATGAGCAATGAGGAGGAGCAGTACGCTCTACGCAAGAAACAGATCTACAATAACGACGCTAGGATCAGAAATATAGCGCAAAAGATTGTGGAGCGCCTCTACACCACGGTATACCCTAGTATCAGGGGTTATGGCAAAGCGATGCTCGCCACAAGCTCTATAGAGTCGGCGATCAAGTACGTGACGGAGATACGCAAGGAGATCGCCAGAAGAGGGACAATGCCGAGGTTCAATGACGCCAAGGTGTATATCGTCTATAGCGACCGCCAAGATATGCCATCTGCCTCTACCTACAATGAGGGGAAGAGTGAAGCCGAGGTGATCGAAGCTTTCCAGAAGGGTAAGAATGGGCTCATCATTGTGGTGGACAAGCTACAGACAGGGTTTGATGAGAAGCTACTACATACCTTATTCTTGGATAAGGAGATATCGGGCATCAATGCGATTCAGACCATTTGCCGTGTGAACCGCACGACGAAGAATAAGCATAAGGTAGACTGCCATGTGATAGATATCTCGCACAAGAATGTGAATATCCACCACCTGAAAGAAGCCCTGGCAAAGTATAGCGACCTTACCTTTACCATCTTGGAGCCTCTGCAAGCGCTGGATAAGCTCCATAAGATAAGGGAGGAACTGATGGGCGAGGAGCTCTACTGCCTTTACTTCAGGCGGTTTGTGGAACTGCACAAACTGGAGCCAACGGAGCGGACTACGGCACTCAATGAGGTGCTACTCAAGATAGAGGAGTGGATAAGGCGGGAGATGATGGAAGCCCAGAAGCGCATGGCGGCAGGCAAGGAAACAACAGAGGGGGCCGATGATAAGGGCTTCGTAGACCGTGCCAAGCAACTGAAGAAGAGCGTACAGGAGTACCTGATTACGATCTTCAACTTCAATGGTATCATTGAGATAGACCAAGAGCTGAGGGAGCCTTACTTTATGGGATTCTGGGAGCACTACAAGCGGATATACAATACCATCACCCGCAACCCTAGTAGTAAGAGCGAGATTGGGGTTCAGCTCGATGATGCGGGCTTTTTGCCTGCCACTTCGCTGGAGATAACTGCCACAGTATATCCAGAGGATAAGGGGGAGACCGCTTTGCCTAAGGCACCAGATGCCAATAAAAAGCCCGCCAACGGTGGGGCGGCAAAGGTAGACTCTGTGGAGGAGTTCGTGAAAAGACTCAATCTAGAAGAGGAGATGGATCGAGAGCTTATCGATGCTGGTCACCAACTGGAGCAGGACTTCTTGAAGTATGTGGAGACGGATAGTAAGTTTCAGAATATGATCCACACGGAGGGTGGTTTCTTTCCTGACGAAAAGAAGAGAGCAGAATTTGGCCGCCTGATAAGGCGATTTAGGCGTACGAATAGTGATAACTACCCAGAAGAACTACACGGCTATCTGGAGCATTATCAGGATAGACTGTATGACTGCGCTATGGGGTGGAAGCCTGTGGGCTATGAGGAGGAAGAGGAGAAGACTCTAGAGGTTCCTGAGATAAGGGACTATAGTATTAACCAAAATGAGCATAAGAGTATGGCAGCTGAGAACAACCAGTCACCCTACAAGAAGGTGAAACAAAACGTGGAGCAGTTACAGGAGGAAATGAGTGCCCACTTTAAGTTCGTAGAATGGGATGGGCAACCTTTTGAGCACCACGATGCAGAAGAGCTACAAGCAACGAAGCAATTGGTGGAGAGCCCGAACTATTTTGAGGTGATTCCTACGGGCAAGGAGAGCACAAAGGATAATAGTCTGTATCTGACCATTACACAAGCATGGTTCGATAAGATTATATCTGGGGAGAAAACGGTGGAGTACCGCGAGATTAAGCCAACAACGATAAGTAAGTACCTAGATCTAAGGGAATCGAGCGATGGGTATATTATCACGAACCAAAACCTCCCCGAGGAATCGGGAATCTACCCAGAGGCTTACAATGAGGGCATATTTAGCTATGTCCCCCGCTATTATGAGTATCTGTCTCTGGGTGTGGGCTACAGGAAGGATAGAGATACAGCCACGGTGAGAATAAAGGGGTTCGGCTTTATTCCTGAAAGATACCACAAGGGCGGAGTATGGCGCACCGACATGGAAGACGATAGCTTCACCGATGAGCAATGGCAAGAGGCATTCAAGAAAGGAGCAAATGCCGTGCAAGACATGCTCTATAAAGCTGATGGTCCGGAAACCAATTGGACATTTGCCATCCACCTCGGCGAGGTTGTGGAGGTTCATAAGAAGTAATCCCACAACCTATATGCACTAGCCCTCGGCGGGCGAAGGAGTGGGAAGAAATAGGGCTTATCGTAGCTCCCTCTCCACGGTGCTAATGTCCCTCTATTTAGAACTGTTTATAGGGCGAAACATTAGTGCAGTTTTCGTTAGCCACGCTTGAACTGAGGAATGGAGCCAAAGCCCCCTTTAGGGGGTTTGGGGGCTGAAGGAGGGCGTGGATAAGATGAGCCCCCTCCCTCCACCTTGCCTATGGGCTCCCCCTTTAGGAGACTGGGGGGCTCCCCTATCCACGACCTCGGGCTGCGCCCTCAACCGTGGCTAACGAAAACCGCACTAATGTACTCTATTATTGTCGTACTGGTTATAGGGAGAACCATTAGCGCTATAACCCGTTTGCGATACCCTATATCAGCGAAATTTATTCCTAGGAATAATTATTTTTATTTGTACAGATAAATAAATTTATTCCTAGGAATAAATTTCACTGATATAGGGTCCTAGATTCCGCAAAGTATGCGTTAGCCCCTGATTATTAGTAGGTGGCGCTATTGATAATTAAAGCCCTGTATTCAAGGAGAATACAGGGCTTATGTCCAGATTTTTTTGTATCTTTATGTTCGTATAGATATTACAAAAAATTATAGAGGACTTGTTATGGCAAAGGTACAATTTATTAGCACAAATCGCAAGACTGCAATCGGGGGAGCTCAATTTTTCATCTCATATTGGGAGAAAATAGGCATGTCGGGACTGATTAACAAGCAG
>NZ_KB904205.1 GCF_000379925.1 Porphyromonas levii DSM 23370
CCCGACATGCCTATTTTCTCCCAATATGAGATGAAAAATTGAGCTCCCCCTATCGCAGTCTTGCGATTTGTGCTAATAAATTGTACCTTTGCCATAACAAGTCCTCTATAATTTTTTGCAACTTTTTTTTGCAACGTAAAGATACAAAAAATTAGGGACATAAGCCCTGTATTCTCCTTGAATACAGGGCTTTAATTATCAATAGCGCCACCTACTAATAATCAGGGGCTAAAGCACACTTTGCGGAATCTAGGTAGGAATAAATTTTGGTGATTGCGCGAGCTATTTTTGATGAGATACGTCTTCGTTATGAGTCGTATGTGTATCCACTCTTACGATTGTGTGTTCTGTCTGTATTAAGTGGTTGACAATTATGGTAGTTAATAGGATTGTTCGATTGGATAATAGTTGGTGTCCACAATCGAATTAGGGTGTTAACACATCGTTCATTCACTAAATCATATTGAGAAAAATTCAGAATCATCAAAAAAAACTATTACATTTGCACTCGTGGAGATGGTGATGCACAGAAGCATTCGCTTTGTTTATATGGTGCATAAGAGGGAATCCAGTGGAACTCTGGAGCAGTGCCCGCTACTGTAAGCTATTATTATGCCTTCGGATAATCTATTCAACCACTGTCTTGAATAAAGATGGGAAGGTCGTCCGAGGTAAGCAAGCCAGGAGACCTGCCATGTCCAATGAGTATTATTGCACTTCGGGGAGCAGAGTGCTGGTATTATTTTGAGGATTTTTTTTCAACCCATGAGAAGTTTTCTACTGACGGCAGTTTGTGTCGTTGTGGCTATGCTATGTAATCAAGATCTCTATGCTCAGAACAAAGTCTTTGAGCGTGACCCCCTATTTGAAAACCTCGAACAAGGAGACAAGGGTGCCATACTGATGGTGCACTTTGGTACGACACACGATGATACTAGGGCGCTTACCCTAGATGCCATCAATGCAGCTGTGAAACTACAGCACTCCAACCTTGAGGTCCGTGAGGCTTATACCTCTAGGATTATTATTAAAAGACTTGCCGACCACAAGGGTATTATTAAGCTGAATCCTTCTCAGGCGCTCAATAAACTACATGAGGATGGTTATACCCATGTACTTATCATCTCTACTTCGCTGACTAATGGCGTAGAGATGGTATCGGTAAGGCAAGAGGCAGAACAGGTAGAAGGTCTCTTCAAAAGGCTAAGGGTAGCAACCCCGCTGCTCTATCATGAGTCGGACTACTCCGAGATGCTAAAGGTAATGACAGAGGGTGCGCAACCAGATGTGGCTACGATATGGGTAGGTCATGGTACTTATGATGTCGCTACAGCACAGTATGCGATGCTCGATCACATGCTTCAAATTGGAGGATATACTAATATTATGATAGGATGTGTAGAGGGGTATCCTCATTTCGAACAAGCATTACAGAGGCTTAAGGCTTCAGGGCTCAAAAAAGTACTGCTCAGACCTCTTATGATTGTAGCCGGAGAGCATGCAAAGGAGGATATTGCTGGAGAGTGGCAGGAGCTATTAACGAAGGAGGGTTACGAAGTGGAAGCAACTATTCAGGGCTTAGGAGAATTGCCACAGATACTGAAGGTTATTAATGATAAGATTGACTTCTACTCCAATCATCGACGAGTGTTGATTGGAGAGAAGAAGAAGGTCTATGAGGTTACAGGCGAAAAACTCCATGCCGATGAGTAATAGACTGGCATTATCGTTAGCCCTTAGTCTCATCTACTCTATTGGAGCTTTGGCACAGTCTTTTGTGCTAAGCGGTAGGGTGGTAGATGATAAAAGACACCAACCACTCCCTTATGCTATTGTCTCTATCGAGGGCAGAGGGAAAGTGTGTGCAACGGATGCCAAGGGCGCATTCAGTATGCAGTTAACCCCAGGCAGATATACGCTTGAGATTGCTCTACTTGGCTATAAGACAGAGGTTCAGAAGGTGCAGTTGGATAAGGATACCAATATTACGTTTAGCCTCAAGGAAGATTATAAGCTCCTCGGCGAGGTGCTCGTGGTAGGCCCAGACCACACTCAGCAGATGCAGGAGGGGGTGTATGCAGCTAAGAGTTTGAGTATCCGCCCATATGTGGCGTCCAATAGTAGTCTTAATCAGCTCATGTCGTACACGAGTGGTGTGCGTATCAGGGAAGATGGCGGTATTGGCTCGAGCTTCGATCTCTCGCTAGGTGGGTTAGGGGGTAATGCGATACGGTACTTTATTGATGGTGTACCTCTTACGTCTCTAGGGAGCGGGGCGAATATTGCCAATCTGCCTATTAATATTGTGGATAGAGTAGAGGTGTACAAGGGGGTTGTCCCTCCAGAACTGGGGCTTGATGCGCTAGGTGGTGCTGTGAATATTGTTACCCGTAAGGAAAGCAAAAACTTCTTGGATGTCTCTGTCAATGGAGGTTCGTTTCATACCTATGGTGCCGATATCAATGGCTCGTATAGGCACAACGATAATGGCTTTACTGTCCGAGGAGACGCTAGCTATACAAGCTCCCGTAATGATTATATGATGAAAGGTGTGGAGGTCTGGAATGCTGATAAAAATGAGTTTCAGAAAGGAGACTATCGTCGCTTCCACGATGGCTATCGCTCTATAAATGGAGAACTACAGGTAGGATTTACGCAGACAAAATGGGCGGATGAAGCTCTCGTAGGAGTCTACTATGCTAAGAGCCGTAGTGAGATACAGACTGGTTTTAGCCAACAAAGGGTGATTGGTGCCGCCGAGAGGCATAGGGATGCTCTTCGTCTCTCCCTAAACTATAGTAAGAAGGACTGGTTGGTAAAAGGGCTTACCGCTAAGCTCTTTGCCTCTCATACTTGGGAGCATGTCTTGTATGCTGATACTACGTTTAGGCAGTACCGTTGGGATGGCTCGTACGAAGAGGTGTATAGAAACGAAGTGATGGGGCGGGGCAATAAGATACTCAGGCATACTAAGCGCCCCACTACTATCCTAAGAGCTAATTTGGCATATCATCTGACGCCAATTAGTTCACTCAACTTTAATTATACGCTAACGGCCAATCAAAATAAGCGAAGCGATGACTACGATAAGACCTTTGTGCCGACCAATGACTTCCTCGCACGCCATATTTTGGGGCTTTCGTACAGTCGATACTTTTGGGGTGATAGGATCAATTCTACTTTGTTCCTAAAGGACTACATATTCCGAGCCAGGATGGAACAAAAGGATATGTCTTGGATTACTGGGGCAAAGGATGTGGAACCTAATCTCACGCGTAACCAAATAGGTTTTGGTCTGGGCACTAGGGTGACCTTCGCAAAGGAGGTGGCTCTAAAGGCTTCCTATGAGCGTGCTACAAGGCTTCCTACTGCGCGCGAATTTCTGGGCAATGGCGCAAGTATTTACCCTAATTTCAAGCTAAAGCCAGAGCAGGCACACAACCTGAATGTCGCACTCTATGGCAATATTCAGATAAGTGAGGCGCACCAAATGAGTTATGAGGCAGCGTTATTTATGCGCGATGTGACCAATTACATACGACGTAAGATTACGAGTGATGATATAAGTACTTATGAGAATGTCGGCGCTGCTCGGGTGCTGGGAGGTGAGGTAGATGTGCAGTACCGGTATAAGCACCTCTTGGACTTCGGTGTCAATGCAACGTATACGGATGAACGTAATAGGAGTGAGAGGCTTTCGGATGGTCGACTCGATATTACCTATAACAACCGTATCCCTAATAAGCCATTCTTCTATGCCAATGCGAGTATGGGTGTTTCTTTGGAGCATCCTTTTGGAGTACAGCGTAGCCAGTTGAGGTTGAATGCCTCATTTGGATATGTGCATTGGTTCTATCTTACTTGGGCCGCCTTTGGGGCTAAGGAGTCTAAAGCACTGATACCCACTCAGACGACGACTAACGTAGGTGCGACTTGGGCATTTAATAACCGTAGGCAAACTATTTCTGTCAATTGTAATAACCTCTTTGATGAGATTAATTACGACAACTACAAACTGCAAAAGCCTGGTCGTTCGATATTTGTTAAGCTCACAACATTTATAAACTAATTGAGTATACATTTTATGAAGTGTAAGTTTTTAATTTCTTTCGTGGCAATATTGATGGTTGCCATGACTACTAGCTGTGGCAAAAAGGAAGCACCAGATGACTTCGAGGATGCTCTCCCAGCTAAGTACGACTTGTGGCTAGCTATAGGGGAGGGTACTTCTTCAACCCCAAAACAAGACCCTCACGTAGTGAAAAAGATGCCAACCCTCCTAGAGGGGGAGTATGACATTCGTAATAAAGGAGCTGAGACTGCAGAATCGAAGATTACGCCTTTTGTAATCTATCATAAAGGTTACTATTATAGCCTGAATAGGGATTATAACTTTGGGAAGTACAAGATCTCTCACAGGAATGTTGCGATTGTTAAGCAGTTCCCACTTAATGAACTGAGCGATAGACGATTTGCACATGCGTGGCTGGATGATAAGACATTGATCATGGTGGGCGCGCCTGAGGATAAGCTATCTGTGAACTGGGTGAAGGTGGATGCCGAAAAGATGGAGGTCATAGCGAAAGGTACTTTGAAATTCCCTGAAGAGCTTGGCGAAAAGGATATGTACTCCTCATGTGGTTTGATGGCACTCAGAAGGGCAGACAATGTGCTATTGTACAACTATAGGCTTGAGGATAGGAACAAGGATAAGTCGGAAAAGAAGCCAGATAGCCATGGATATTTCTTTACCGCTACTATTGACCTCGCAACAATGGCAGTTAAGCATGTAGAGAAGGAGACTAGGGCACACCGTCCTGGATTCGTCTCTTTTGGTTCTCTAAGGCAAGACCATGGTTTCTTTGATGCCAAGGGGGACTATTATATGCTTTGTAACACGACCAATAAGGGGGCAACTTCTTCAAGCCATCAGCATGGTCATATCTTGCGTATCAAGGCAGGGGAGTATAAGGCAGATCCTAACTTTAAGATTGATATCATGGAGCATAGTAAGATCATCACAATGCACCACATGAAGGGCAGCAAGTTAATTGTATATCTGGAGAATCCCGAATATACTAAAGCTCCTAAGGGGTGGAAAGAGCCTATCCGTTTCTTCTGGGCTGTAGTGGATTTGGAGACTAAAGAGCAGTACCGTATTGAAGGTATTCCATTTAGCCAAGGTGGTAACTATACCCAACTTATCGTGGTGGAGAAGGACTATGCTCTACTCGGTATCAGTGATAAAGAGCAGACTAAGTTCTACAAGTTCGAGTATGATAGCAAGAAAGTGACCGAGGCCGCTAAGCTAAAGCCAGGCTACTTCGCCGATCGTATTATAGTACTTGATGAGTAATTTGTAATAATAAGAGATATCGTTTGTTTGCTCTATTGTGCAAATATCGATTGATGATTTCATCCTGAGATAGTAGTTGTAGTCTACTATTTCAGGATGAATCGTATCTGGGAGAATGGTCTAGTGCCCTCGTGCGCTCTTCTACCTTTTTTTGGTACATTTGTGGGAGTGAAGGGGCGTTGCCCGTATTGTGTAATATTAATGGATGCGTGATGATGGATCATAAGGGGCATAGTTATTTTTATGTGGTGGCAGTATTGCTATTTGGTAGCCTATTTCTAAGCAGTTGTGGCAAGCAAAAGCAATCAACTAGTGGAGGACTATTTGGTGCAAGTGGTACACCAATGGAGATGGTGGCTGTGGTGCCATTGGAATATGATACCCCGGCACTGAGGGATAGCATCAAGGCAACTTTCGGCAGACCAATGCCTATATTACCACAGGCAGAGCCTATGGTGACTGTCATGACGACAACTGAGAAAAACTTTACTCAGATGTTCAAAACGATGCGTAATGTGCTCTATATCTCTATAGATCCTGAAATGTATACTCGACCTTCTGTGGGTCTTGCACATGATCAGTATGCGAGTGGGCAATTGATTATCCATGCGAAGGCAGGAAGCGTAGAGGACTTCTATAAATTGCTCAGGCAGAGGGGGGGATATCTTACAGACATAATCCATAGCGAAGAGATGAAGCGAATGAGTATGAGTTTTGAAACTACTTATTCAAGCGCCTTAGCGAAGTTGATACAGGATTCTATCGGAGGTTGGACTATCAACGCTACTAATCTTTTGAAGTTTACCAATACGGCTGATGACTTTGTGTGGGCTTCAGACCAAGGGCAGAAGGGTCGTACCGACTTGATGATTTATACTTATCCATTGGAGACTGTGGGGAGCCTCGAACCAAGCCATATTATTGCGATGCGTGATAGTGTATTGCAGCGGAATGTGAAGGGACAATATGAGGACTCCTATATGACGACGGAGAAGAGAATCCCTCCGAAGGTAAAGAAGTTTGAATACAATGGTACTCAGCGTGTAGAACTTCGTGGTCTTTGGGCTATGGTTGGCGATATGATGGGTGGTCCATTTGTACTGCACGCGGTGCCAGATGTAGCAAATGGACGTGTGGTTGTGGCAGAGATGTCTATATTTAACCCTGGGGGAAAGAAGAAAAGTCTGATGGTGTATGCTGAGTCTCAGCTGTACACCTTGCGTCCGGTAACGGAATAATTAGAGAATAGATGGAAGGCAGGGCAATAATAGATATTGATGATTGCCTTTTGTATTGGAAGTAATAAGGAATGAGTAAGATAAAAATTGGAATCACCCACGGTGATTTTAATGGTATAGGATATGAGGTGATCCTCAAGACACTTGTGGATGATCGCTGTGTCGAGCTTTTTACCCCAGTATTGTATTGCTCGAGCCAAGCGCTGAGCTATTACAAGAAAGGGCTGGGGATTAATGTTACGCTCCGTAACAATATCGTGAAGAGTGCTGCTGATGCGGTGGAGGGTGAGCTCAATATCGTGGAAGTGAATACCGATGGGGGAGAGGTGAACGTATCGCATGGTGCGCAGAGCGCTTTGGCAGGCAAGCTGGCAGAGCGTGCATTGGTGGCTGCTCGGGAGGACTTGTTGAGGGGCACTATCGATGCTGTGGTAACGGCTCCTATTAATAAGGAGGTAATGGGACAGCAGGGATTCCCTTTTGTGGGGCATACCGACTTCTTCGCAGAGCCATTTAGGGGGAGTGCTGAACCTATGATGCTCTTCGCTGCTGATGAGGTTAAAGTAGCATTGATGACAATACACATGCCTCTAAGAGAGGTGCCACAATATGTTACCAAAGAGAGGGTGTTGAGTGCCATTTCTGCCGTGGAGCATACTATGCAGCAGGACTTCGGAGTGGAGAAGCCAAGGATAGCGGTATTGGGGCTCAATCCTCATGCAGGAGAAAATGGACTATTAGGTCATGAGGAGGTAGATGTAATAGCACCAGCCGTAAGTGAGGCTTGGACATCGGGCTACCATGTCTTCGGTCCATTTGCAGCAGATGGGTTCTGGGGTAGCGGTAATTATAGACAGTTCGATGTAGTACTCTCTATGTATCACGATCAAGGTCTACTTCCGTTTAAGTTGCTCGCTATGGATGAGGGTGTCAATATTACATGTGGGCTTCCTATCATTCGTACTTCGCCAGATCATGGTACGGCTTTTGATATCTCTGGTAAAGGAATAGCAAAGGAAGTGTCGTTTAGAAACGCAATCTACCGAGCGATAGATATTCACAGAAATAGGGTGCGTTATCGAGAGACTACTGCCCATCCACTGCAGAAGCAGTATGTAGAGAGAGGAAAAGACAATGTGCGTCTGGATCTCTCCAAGAGTGATGATGAGTTATAATCGATTAATTTAATGCTAGTGTTATGTTTAATGATAAAGTTATAGTCTACACTTCTGGAACATTTGATATGTTTCATTACAACCATCTTCGAATGATTAATTACGCCAGAGCGTTGGCTGATATTCTAATTGTGGGGGTGAGTACAGATGAATTGGTGAAGAGTTATAAGGCAGCACCAATCATCCCATTTGAGCAGAGGATGCAGATTATTGAGGCATTGAAGACCCCAGACCTAGTGATACCTCAGCATACTTTGGATCATACGGAGACGGTAAAGAAACTGAATATCGATGCCTTTGTGGTAGGGGATGACTGGTATGGTAAGTACGACTATCTCAAGAAGATGGGCGTACAGGTATTTTACTTCCCATACGGTGTGGGTGTTACTAGTAGCAATATCAAGGAGGCTGCAGCGGAGTCATACAATGCGCATCTACACGAGCGTAGGCGGGAGAAGCCTAGCCCTGGTATGATGATTGATGACAACTGCGATAAGGAGAATAAGTAGTACGTATGGGACATAAGGTATTGGTGACTGGTGGTTCGAAGGGTATCGGACTAGCAGCTGTCGAGGCAATGGCTAAGCGCGGTGATGTAGAGGAGATCTTTCTTACCTACAATAGCGATGCTGAGCGAGCATTGGAGGTGCTGGAGCAGCTAGGGGCTACCTATGATGATGTGACGTTTCACCTATGTCAGCTGGATGTGACTGATGCACAAGAGGGCGAGGCGCTAGAAGATGCCCTTGAGCAGCTCGACTTCGTGCCCACCGTGGTGTGCTTCAATGCCAATGTGACCAATAGGTCTCCGCTAGAGGAGCTAGATATGGAGGAGTGGCGTCGTCTATTTCAAGCCAATGTTCACTTCCCTGTGGAGATGACCAAGAGGTTAGCCCTAAAGATGGTAGAGGGTGGGGTGTTCCTCTTCACTGGTTCGATGATGGCGATTCAACCCCATTCGGTGTCGCTTGGATATGGTGTGAGTAAGAGTGCAGTGCATGCACTGGTAACTAATCTCGTGAAGCACCTAGAGCCTTATGGGCATAGAGTGGTGGGAATTGCCCCTGGGTTTGTAGATACCGAATGGCAGAAGACCAAACCGGCAGAGATTCGTGCAAATATTGAGGCGAAGGTAGCGCTGCACCGCTTCGCCACACCAGCAGAGGTCGGCTCGCTATTTGCCTACGTACTGGATAACGCTTACTTCAATGGTGATATCCTCACATTGTCGGGCGGTTATTCATATAAGTAAGAGAGAACTCATGAATAAAGATAGACTAGAAAGGAGTGAAGCGTACTTAAGCTCGCTGAAGTCCTTGGAGACAGAGAATTATATAGACAGGGTGTTCTACCGTCCTGTCGGTTTTAGGATAGCATGGTCTTTGAGAAGGTCGGGCATTACGCCTAATACCATTACGGTAATTAGTATTGTGGTGGGGATGATGGGCGCTTGGCTGTTTTATTACGAGTCGATAGGGATGACCCTTCTGGGCATTGCTGGGCTTGTGGCAGCGAATATCCTTGATTGTGTAGACGGGCAATTGGCTCGCCTTACGGGCATCAAGTCTAAGATAGGGCGCATCCTAGATGGTATGGCTGGTGACTTATGGTTTATCACATTGTACATTGCCATTTCGCTACGTATGTATGATACGACAGGGGAGTGGCTGTTCTTTGTCGTGGCTGGGCTATCAATGTTGAGCCATTTGACACAAGCAGCACTTACTGATCTCTATAAGACGTTTCACCTTTGGGTGATTGGTGGTCGGAATGGCAAGGAGTTTGAGAGCTATGAAACGGTGAAAGCGAAGGTCGATGCGATGCCAGCAGGTTTCTCTAAGCTCCTGAGTCGCATCTACTCTTACTACACGCTAATGCAGGCTAAGCTCAGTCCAAGACTTCAGAGGCTGGCTAGTCGATTGGTGGTCAGTCCATTCACGGACGAGGAATCTCGAGGGTTTAGACAAGGGAGTATGCTGATACAGAAGCTCATCAACCTAATGACTTTCAATGGTCGCACACTTGCGCTCTTCGTCTCTGCTCTTGTGGGGCTTCCTTGGTTTTACTTTGTGTATGAGATATTGTTCCTGAATATTGTACTATTAGTCTCTCGTGCCCAGCACGAGACCTTGTGTAAGATTTATCTTGAGTGGCTAAATCATGAGTGAAAAGAGACAAGTAAATCCTGACAACTTCTTGGTAACAGTAGATGATTTAGGAGATATCCTTCACCCTCTATTTAAGAAGCCCTTTGGAAGACTACTGGGTGAAGGGCTCCTGAGCCTATTGAAGGTCAAGGATCTCAATAGGATTCACGATAGATATTGTCATCTTCATGGGACAGAAGTTACCAAAGCGATTTTGGCGGACGCTCGTATTGATGTTACTTACACACTCCATGGGGAAGAGAACTTGGAGCTAATGAAGGATATTGGTGGTTTCTTTACCATTTCAAATCATCCTTATGGTGGACTCGATGGCATCATACTGATAGATATCATTGGCAATATCCGTGATGATTTCAAAGTATTGGTCAATGGTTTTCTTAATCGAATCACTGCATTCAAGGACTATTGGATACCTGTTCAGCCGAGAGTAAATAAAAAGAATTACGTGCATGACCCATCTAAGAATATTACTGGAGTACGTATGGTAGCTCATCAGATACAGGAGCATCACCCCGTGGGGATGTTTCCTGCTGGTGGTGTGCCTCATATTGATGATGTCTTGGGACGTCCAGTAGAACAGCTTTGGCAGATGAACAACGTGAAGATAATGAAGTCGGCGGGCGTGCCAATGTTCCCTATAATGTTTGAAGGGAACAATTCTCGTGGCTACTATTGGTTTGCTAAGAAATATGGTTACTTCCCAGCTTCTATCTTGCTGCCTCGTGAGATCACGAACAAGAGGGGGACTAATATAGATGTATATGTAGGCGCTCCCATATCGGTAGAGGAGATGAGCGCTACCAATGACCTTAGGAGTGCGCGCGAACTAGTGATGCGAAGGTCTCTAGAGTTACTCCCTTCCTATAAAGACATAATTGATAAAATCAAATTCAGGTAATTATAATGAGTAAGTGGCGCAATAACCGAGACTTGATATACTATGGTCTTATGCTCATAGTGGGTGTCGTTGCGGTTATCCTCCTTACCCTAGTTCCCGACCCGAGTGCGGTGCCTACAGGAGGAAATGGTACGCTCGGAGAAGCGTTTGGGATCTTTCTAGACTTGTTCAAGGGGCATATAATTTCTCCGTTTGGGTTGCTATTACTCCAAGTAATAGTCATCCTTATCTTTGCGAGAATAGTAGCTTGGCTCTTCACTAAGCTAGGTCAACCCTCCGTTATCGGAGAGATATTAGCGGGAATTGTCCTTGGTCCTTCTGTGATGGGCTGGCTATGGCCAGAGGGATTTCAGTTCCTTTTCCCTAGTGCGAGCCTGCACAATATCTCCCTACTGAGTCAGTTCGGTCTTATCTTCTTTATGTTTGTCATAGGGATGGAGCTTGATCTCGACGAGATACGGAAGCAGCTTCGCAAGAGTTTCGTCATCGCACATTCGGGCATCGTGGCACCTTTTATACTAGGAGTGATGGCGTCCATTATCTTATATGATACGTATGGAGGGGAGAAAAGTTCGCTCCTCACCTTCGCTCTCTTCGTAGGCATATCACTTAGCGTTACCGCTTTTCCCGTACTCGCTAGGATTATTCAGGAACAAGGCAAGATGAAAGACCCCATTGGCGTCCTCTCAATGGCGAGTGCTGCCAATGGCGACATTACTGCTTGGTGCTTGCTTGCGGTGATAATGGCTATCGCTCAGGCGGGGTCACCACTTAGCGCTCTCTTCACAGTGCTCTTCGCTGCGGTGTATATGCTGTTGATGTTCCTCATCGTACGCCCTGCATTTGCCGTGATAGGTAGCGCCTACAATACCAAAGAAGTTGCGGGCAAAGGTATCGTGGCACTTGCATTTGTTGTCCTACTCATCTCCTCTTATGTCACCGAGATACTTGGGTTGCATGCCCTCTTCGGAGCGTTTATAGCTGGAGTGGTGATGCCTACCAATCTGAACTTCCGTCACATGCTCACCGAGAAGGTTGAGGATGTCTCCCTTGCCGTCTTCCTTCCCTTGTTCTTCGTCTCTAGTGGTCTCTCCACACAGATAGGGCTACTCAATACACCTGCTCATTGGTGGGTGACCTTGGCCATCACCCTTGTGGCAATACTTGGCAAGGTAGGTGGCACATACGGTGCGTGTCGTGTAGTGGGAGAAACGAGGCGAGACAGCCTATACATGGGCGTCTTGATGAACACACGAGGACTAATGGAGCTTGTTATCCTATCCATGGGCTTGCAATTGGAAATCCTTTCTCCTGTGATGTACGCGATACTTGTTATTATGACCTTGGTTACCACCTTTATGACCACGCCTATTCTCCACCTAGTGAATAAGCTTTGGCCGGCAAAGATAGTGAAAGCGGTGAAGGATGGCTTCCACATTCTCTTCTCCTTTGGACGTAGTCGTACGGGCATTACCATGATGAGAATCGTGGAGAGCTTCTTCCCCAAGCTCCAACAGAAGATAAACCTCGTGGGGCTTCACCTTACCATTGGTAGCGATACCAGTTGGGGAGACGCAGAGCATTATCGTGCTCAGAGCTTCGCACCCATTCAGTCGCACGCCGACAACCAAGGGTACGACGTCGAAGAGTATTATGAGGTGACCGATAACCCCATTCAGTCTATTGTGAAAGCAACGAAGGTTACGCAGACCGACCTACTCCTCGTAGGTGCTAGTCTGGAGCTCTCCACTAATCCAGAGGATAAGGATATACGGGCAAAGCGCGAACGGTTTGTCAATCGTTTTGGTCGGACTTTGGCGTCGGCAACAGAGCTATTCAACGTCCACAACCTTTTCAAAGACAAGACTAACGACTTCGTTAGTATCACCAACTGCGCTGTAGGCGTGGTAATAGACAGAGGGTTGACCGAGCCAGCACGGAGCATTTCGGTGCTATCCGATAAGCATAAGAGCGGCTTCACACTGCTCTCTGGGCAGCTCCTTGCCGACTCCCATGCCGAAATACACCATTATTTCTATCCCGATATGGCGAAGGGAGATTACAGTTTTGCCGACCATGACCTCCTGATTATGCCTTACCCACTGTGGATAACCCTCAAGAGCAAACACCCCGATATTGTAGATAAAGTGCCTACCACCTTACTCCTACAGACTCATTATTCCCACTAATAGTCCCATGAAGTATCTACTTATTGCCAATCCGGTATCTGGACCGAAGAGCGATAGCATGCCATTGCTGGGCAAAGTTGTCGCCAAGATTGCCGCCGAAGGTCATGTGGTGACCTTACATGTGACCGAAAGAGAGGGTCACGGCTACGAGATTGCACAGTCTGCTCTGCACTCCGATTACGATGTAATAGTGGCAGTAGGGGGAGATGGTACAGTGAATGAAGTTGCCCATGCACTAGTGCATTCGGATAAAATCATGGGCATTATCCCCAATGGCAGCGGCAATGGGCTAGCCAGAGAGCTTATGATTCCGATGGATGCCATGAAGGCTGTGGATACGCTCCTCAGGCATGAAGTGGCTACGATAGATACGTGTAGAGCCAATGATGAGCCCTTTTTCGTCACCTGTGGCATAGGTTTCGATGGCAAGGTATCCAAGAAATTCGCCAAGAGTGATATCCGAGGTGTCGCCACCTATGTGCGTGAAGTGATCTCGGAGTACTTCAGTTACAAGCCACGCCAGTACCATCTATTTGTCGACGACTACGAAGTCACTGCTAAGGCACTAGTGATTGCGGTCGCCAATGCCTCGCAGTACGGCAATAACGCATTCATTGCACCCAAAGCAAGCATGGAGGATGGCGAGCTCGACGTGACCATTCTCAAGGACTTCCCCACAGGCGAAGCAGCAAAAATAGTCCTCCAGCTCTTCTCCAAGGAGCTAGCTAAGAGTGATTACACCTCCTTCTTCCGCGGGAAAAAGATAGAGATAAAGGTGGATAGCCCCGTCAATTACCACATCGATGGTGAGCCCAAAAGCAAGAACGATCACTTGGTGATAGAGGTCATCCCCGCATCGCTGAGGGTGCTCCATGGAGGGGAGAAAGACAGAACCAAGACGGTCTTTGACTTCTTCAAGGACGCTACCAATAGTTTTCAAGAAGTAACAGAGGATATGACCGACCTATTTAAGTAAAGAAATATGGATATTACAAAAGCAACATTCGCAACCAGCAGCTCCAAAACAGAAGAGTGCCCCACCGATGGGCGCATGGAACTCGCTTTTATCGGCAGGTCTAATGTCGGGAAATCGTCTCTGATTAATATGCTCACCAACGCCAAAGGCTTGGCAAAGACTTCGTCTACCCCGGGTAAAACCCAGCTGATTAATCACTTTTTGGTCAATGATAGCTTCTACATTGTCGACCTCCCAGGCTATGGTTATGCCAAGGTTCCAAAGGGGATGAGAAGTAGTTTCAAGAGCATGATCTATGGTTATATTCTGAGTCGTGAGCAGTTGGTGAACCTCTTCATCCTCGTAGACGTCCGCCATGATCCCATGAAGATAGATATAGACTTTATCAATGAGATGGGCGAAGCAGGTGTTCCTTTTTCCATTGTCTTTACCAAGGCAGACAAGCTCTCGAAGTCGGCACTCAAACTGCACGTAGAGGCGTACCAAAACGTACTTCGCGAGAGCTGGGAAGAGTTGCCACCTATCTTTGTTACCTCATCGGAAAAGGGCACAGGAAGAGAGGAACTAGTAGCCTATATCGAGCAGATTTTGAAGTGAGCCAGCACGCGCTCCTAGAGGAGGGATTGCGTAGCTAGAAAAAAGGGTCGACCCTTTCAGTGAAAAAGGTCGACCCTTTCTGCGAAAAAGGTCGACCTTTTCTAGAGAAAGGGTCGACCTTTTTATCGAATACCCAAAAGGGTTAGTAGTGATTACCCTTCTTTAGCTCCTCCTTATCCAGTTTGTGGAAGTCTAGTTTGCGCCATGCATAGAAGATATAAGCTAGCACAAATGGAATCACTAGCGAAGCATACGCCATTACCTCAAGGGTGTATGTGCTGGAGCTACTATTGCGGATGGTGAGTGAACTCTGGAGGTCGGCAAAGGATGGGTAGTAGGCGGTATTGTGCCACCCTGCAAGTAGGAATAGGATAGTGACTACCACTACTACGCCTACGCCCTCATACCAAATGCCCTTCACGAAACCATCCTTCACGATGGTCATGCCGATACCATAGAGGACAGCCACCACACCGAGCAATAGGAGCACCAAGAGTACCGGTTGCTCTATAAGGTTGTGGAGGTACTTGTACTGCTCCATCGATACCGACCCAGTGGCTGGGTCTACTGCAAAGCCATTGGCAGTGAGTAGATAACCTAGGAACGCGAGGAAGAATACAAGGAAGATAAGAGCATTGGGCACTAGTCTCTTCCGAGCCGCCACGCGTACCTCGGGCTCGCGGATGTTATTGATAAAGTAGAGCAAGCCAGTGGTGCGCGCCAAGAAAAGTACCGCTAGCCCAAGCACAAGGTTCCAAGGATTGAGCACAGCCTCTAGCCCGTGGAGCATCATCCCATCGAAAGGCATCCAGGTAGATACCGATAGATTGCCACCGAGGTTGGCGATGTTGCTTCTGTCGATGACGAAGTTGGCTCCTGTGAAGAACGTACCTACAGCGGCACCAAGCAGAAGAGGGCCGAATACACCATTTATAAATAGCGCCCATTGGTAGCTCTTCTTGCCCCAAACGTTGCCCTTTTTGTTCTGGAACTCAAAGGATACAGCTTGTATTACGAAGCAGAAAAGAATCAGCATCCACACCCAATAGGCTCCGTAGAAGCTGGTGGAGTAGAATAATGGGAAAGCCGCAAAGAACGCACCACCAAAGGTTACCAGCGTGGTGAACGTAAATTCCCACTTGCGACCAGTAGAGTTGACCAGCATTCTCTGCTGGAGAGCGTCCTTAGAGAGGGAGAATATAAAGGACTGACCACCCTGCACGAATAGCAGGAATACAAGCAAACCACCGAGGAGGGATATCACAAACCACCAGTAGTCTTGTAGCATAATAAATTTATCCATAGCGCTTTCTCAATTATTGCTCTACATTCGTTATGTTCTCTGCCTCTGTATTAGGCCCTTTCTTGATAGCATTTAGCATGATACTCAGCTCTGCAATGAGCATTACCGAGAAGAGCACAAGGAAGAGTATAAAGGTTGTCTTCACAGCACCGGCGGCGATATTGGATACAGCAGCCTGCACTGGTAGCGCATTCTGTATGGTCCATGGCTGACGTCCAACCTCGGCTACCACCCAACCACATTGGCTTGCGATGTATACGAGCGGTACACTCAGGATGAGTACCCATGAGTACCAGCGCATATTGGCAAACTTCTCACGGTCTTTCTTAATGAAGAATATAGGCAATAGGCAGATGAGGATGAAGAGCATCCCCAAGCCTACCATTGTCCTGAAGCTGTAGTAGAGCATGGGTACATTAGGGATTAGCTCCTCTACGCTCGACATATACCCGTATCCGAAGTGCTCCATATTGGCATCGAGGATGCCCCTTTGGATCTCAGCTTCAGCCTCATTGCCAATCTCCTTGGCTGCTCGGTAGTCGGCAAGTGCTTGGATTGCCATCTTGCCTCTCTCTATTCGCTCACTCGCAGGTAGAACTACTGTGCCATCGTATGCCGTGTAACCCTCTAGGATGTCCTTGATACCTGGGACAAATGCACTAGGGTCGTTGTATGAAAGGATTGAGAGACCATAAGGTAGCTCTATATTGAGCCCTGCGAGGTAGTCTGGTTTGTCGCTCGCCCAGTCGGTCTTCTTCTTATCGGGGTTTACGATACCAAAGGCACTGAGCGGAGCTTCTGCGCGCCCTACGTACATGTTCTCCATCGCAGCCAGCTTCATAGGCTGGTGACTAGCTACCTGTCCGGCAGAGAGATGCCCTGTGAAGGCGGTGATGACGCTCGAGATAAGCCCCAACCAAGCTGCAAGGCGGATGCTCTCAATGGCAAACCTTTGGTTCTTCTTCCTTAGTAGATAGTAGGCACTGATACCCATCACCACAATCGAACCAAGAATCCAACTACTGATAACGGAGTGGAAAAACTTAACCACCGCTACAGGAGAAAGGGCTACATCCACAAAGCTCACCATCTCGTGGCGAACCGTATCGGGATTGAAGACCATACCCTGTGGGTACTGCATCCAAGCGTTGGCTACCAAAATCCACCATGCCGACATTGTGGCTCCAAAGATAGTGAGCCAAGTAGCGGTGAGGTGGAACTTCTTGGAGACCTTGCCCCAGCCAAAGAACATAATAGCAAAGAAGGTGGCTTCCATAAAGAAAGCAAACATGCCCTCAATCGCTAGCGGCGCTCCGAAGATATCTCCTACGAAGTAACTGTAGTTAGACCAGTTGGTACCGAACTGAAATTCTAGTATCAAACCAGTAGCAATACCGGCAGCGAAGTTGATGCCGAAGACCTTTTGCCAAAACTTGGCAGCCTCTTTCCAGAAGTCGTCACCCGTGCGGTAGTACTTCGTTTCGGCAAGCGCCATCACGATACCCATTCCCAATGTGAGGGGAACAAATAGCCAGTGGTACATCGCCGTCATCGCAAACTGCATGCGCGACCAATCGATAAGTGTACTCGTTAGTAACATAGATGATTACGTGATTATTAAGTTGTGTTATTATTGTCTCTTACTTTTGTCGCTGTTCTGGAGCAAAAACCTCATGCCCATCAGTCGCCGCACTCCTCTGCTTCAGTTCGTTCACAATATAGTCGCGCTTCCCTTCCTCTGTATCAGATTTTTGTTTCAGGAAGTTTGGGAAAAAGAAAAGCTTCAGTACCCCAAATAGAATCAATAGCTTGATGATATTGAGTATCCATAGTGGTTTGCCCCATGTCATAGACTTCAAGCCCTCTTTCCAGAGCCGAATCACTTGTGGGAAAAAGCCTCCCCATTCACGTCCCTTGCGCTTCTGCTCTTCCATGCTCCTTTTATTATAATTATTCGGTAATGCTTCTATTCGGGTGCTAAATTAGAAAGACTTCGGCATATCACCAAATATTTAACACACTAAGTTGCGTAAATTTCACATTTACACACCCTATTTGCGATTAATGCAGAAAAGAGGTGCGCCCTAACTATTTTGCTTTGCAAAATGTGGACACACCTCTCTCGTTGCTTAATTACCCGCTCTTAGAAGAGTAGGCGGGCGGTAACAGAGAATCCTTTCTCTCGTGTGGAAAGGAAGTCATTAATCACTTTCCCAGCATTCTCGAACTTATAACTATCAGTCATTGCGGCATTGAAGGTAGCAGAGAGCTGTAGATACCTCAGTACCTCCACACCGATACCAGCATTGAGGTTCACTCCGAATCTCTGAGCTTTCACATCTTTGATAGCATCAATATTCAGCGCCTCCACATTGGTGTTGAGTGCGAAGTTGAAGCTCGGACCGGCAATCACGAAGAAGCGAGCAGCTGGGATGCTGAATACATAACCCTTTACATTGACAGGCACCTCGATAAGGTTGCTCCTAAACTTAAGTATCTCCTTGCTAGCCTGCTCCATAGAAGAGCCCTTCTGACTATAAAGAAGCCCTGCTTCTATAGCTACAGGGAAGATAGGAAGCTCATACTCTACCATTGGTCCAATGTGAAAGGCGGTAAAAAGGTCACTCTTGTAGTCTGCGGCCTTAGTGCTAAACTTACTGAAGTTGGCACCGCCCATTATACCCCAACGGAAACCACCTTGGGCATTGGCACTTATTGTGCTAGCGAGTGCGATGATAGCCACCGCAACCATAGTAATCATTCTTTTCATAAATAATAAACCTCTTTATTTGTTCAACAAAATAAACCGTTTGCCACAAAGATACTATTTTTCGTAAGCCGAGCCACCTTCGCATCAGGGAAAACGCATTAGTAATGACAATTAAGGGGCATATCAGAAGTGATTTGTTATGGTTTAGGTGAGTTAATTAGACCTGTATGAAGTCATCTTTAGCTCTGTTCTCCTTCTGAAAAAGTCAACCACTTAGTGCGCATAGTCAAGTAAATTAGGAAATAGTAGTCAACAGACCAATGAAACCTCAGGCACGTAAGGTCAACTAGATAGTTAAATTGCCCCGAAAAAGGTCAATTAATTCAGGAAAAGACAGAGATAGTAGGGGAGAAAAACCTTTCACCGCTACCCGTTGACCGCTCTCAGTATACCGCATGACCATTTAATATATACTAATTGATCAGTTTAATATATACTAATTGGGTGAATTAATATATATCAAATGGAGTGATTAGTATATATTAAATGGTCGTGTGCTCTATAGAGATGGCTTGGGGTGGATAGGTGAAAGGCTTATGGAATAGATATCATGCGGTTGGCGAATAAAATGGTAAATTTGCGCCTACTATATACAGATACGGAGAGATGAGAAAAGTAACAATATTGGGCTCTACTGGTTCGATTGGTACCCAGGCACTGCAAGTGGTAGAGCGTCACCCAGAAGAACTCGGGGTGTATGCCCTAGTGGCGAATAATAGTATAGATCTGCTCGTTGAACAGGCTCGGAAGTTCCACCCCGAGGTGGTCGCTATAGGTAATGATAAGTTGGTTAAAGAGCTGAAGCGCGCCCTGAAGGGTGAACCCATAGAGGTGGTGGCGGGAAGGCAGGCTATCATAGAGCTTTCTGCCTCGGTAGAGGCTGATGTAGTGCTGACTGCCATGGTCGGCTTTGCGGGTTTGGAACCCACAATTAGTGCGATAGAGTCGGGACGTATCATTGCTCTAGCAAATAAGGAGACGCTAGTGGTGGCTGGAGACCTTATCAAGCGCTTGTGCAAAGCGCATGGATCTATGATTTTGCCCGTAGATTCGGAGCACTCAGCTATATTTCAGTGTCTAGTGGGGGAGCAGATGAAAGAGGTGGAGAAGATTTATCTAACGGCATCTGGTGGTCCTTTTGTGGATATGGCGATAGAGCAGCTTTCGCAGGTGCGGGCTGAGGATGCCCTAAAGCATCCCAATTGGTCTATGGGCCCAAAGGTGACGATAGACTCTGCCACGCTGATGAATAAGGGTTTGGAGATGATTGAGGCACACCACCTATTCAATGTAGCCCCAGAGGCTATCGAGGTTGTGGTACACCGCCAGAGTATTGTACACTCTATGGTGGGCTATCGTGATGGTAGCATCAAAGCACAGTTGTCTTATCCCGATATGCGGCATCCAATAGCTTACGCCCTGCTTTATCCTCATAGGCTGGAGGGGCACAAGCCTTTACTAAAAGTGGAGGATATGGCTAAACTGACTTTCGAAGCTCCAAGGCGAGATGCTTTCCCATGTCTCGACCTCGCCTATGAAGCGCTTCATAGAGGCGGCACTAGCCCTTGTACGATGAACGCTGCCAATGAGGTGGCAGTGCAGAGGTTCTTACAGGGGCAGATTGGCTTTACAGATATTCCTAAGGTTGTGCGCTATACGATGGATAAGGCTCCTGAGCGCAACGTGTCTAACCTTGCGGTATTACAGGATGCCGATGAGGTGGCTAGAGGCATAGCGCAGGCGTGGTACAGTGGAATCAAATAACTAAGAAATAAATCAATGGGTATACTGATAAAGGTCATACAACTACTCTTATCCCTCTCTATTCTCGTCTTTATTCACGAGCTGGGACACTTCTTTTTTGCTCGGCTGTTCGGGATTAGGGTAAATAAGTTTTTCCTTTTCTTCGACCTAGGAGGGAAGGCTCTTTGGCGCCATAAGCCTAAGGGGAGCGATACGGAATATGGTGTAGGTTGGTTGCCACTCGGAGGGTATTGTCAGATAGATGGTATGGTGGATGAGTCGCTCGCAGTGGAGGGGCTAGAGAGCGAACCAGAGCCCCATCAGTTTAGGAGCCGTCCTATATGGCAGCGCTTCTTAGTGATGATTGGCGGTGTCCTATTCAATGTTCTACTCGCAACCCTTATCTATGGTGGTATTGCTTATTACTGGGGTAGTGAGAAGTTGCCGCTAAAGAATGTAGGCGACAATCTTGTGTACTCATCTGTAGGACATGAGATGGGTTTGGAGGATGGTGATCTCCCTGTAGCCGTTGACGGCAATGAGCTCAAGTACTTTGAGGGTACACTGCTTCAGGAAATCGCCAATGGAGAGCAGCTTACCGTGCTTCGTGATGGGGCTCAGGTAGATATCGAAATCCCCGTAGACTTTATGCGCGCTGTGCTGGCTAGTGGAGAGACCTTCTTCAGGATGGATATGCCGGCATTGGTAGATTCTATAGTGATAGGCGGTGCAGGAGCATCTTCAGGTATTGAGAAAGGGGATAAGATTGTGGCGGTCAATGGTACACCGATGGATAAGTTCTCCCAGATTATGACTAAACTACAGGAGCTTAGGGGCGATAGTCTTACGCTTTCGCTCCTCCGTGGGGGAGAGGTGATTGCTATACGTACCTATTCCGACTCTGAGCAAGGTATAGGTATTGCTTTTGCCACACCCAATAAGATATTCATAACGGAGCGCCAGGAGTATGGTCTGCTGGCATCTATCCCCGCAGGTGTTCGCGAAGCCTATAGGCAGGTTGTGAGTTATGCCGACCAATTGAAGTATGTGGCGACGCCCGAAGGAGCTCAGAGTCTTGGTGGGCTTGGTACAATGGGTAGTCTATTCCCTTCTACCTTCGACTGGAGAGCCTTCTGGGGCATGACGGCATTTTTGTCGGTCATCTTGGCGGTGATGAATATACTACCTATCCCCGGATTGGATGGCGGTCATATCATGTTCCTTATCTATGAGGCTGTAGCGGGTCGCCCACCTTCACTTAAGTGGCAGACACGTTTTCAGATTATTGGTATGATATTGCTGCTGCTACTTGTGCTCTACGCTAATGTCAATGACGTGATAAGGTTCTTATTCTAGAAGTGGAGCAAGTCAATAGTCTAGGTGTACTGGAGCAGAAACTGGAGTTCGGACAACTTCGGCAGGAGCTTCGCACCCTTTGCGACAATGAGATTAGCCTCTTCCTCGTGGAGCGTATGGCATTCCTGCCCGATGGGAAAGAGTTGAGAGGAAGATTGGATCAGCTGTCCGAGATGATGACACTTTTGGTCTCGGGAGCAGAGGTGCCCAGTTTTCGTTTCGGCGCAATAAGGGAAGCGTTGTTGTCGCTTCGCCCCGAGGGAAGCTATCTACCAGTAGAGTCCCTTCGCCCTCTACGCGACCTCTTGGCGTCTGTAGTGGAAACCAAACGTATGCTGGAAGAGCGAGAGGAGGATTATCCTGAGCTGTATCGGCTGGCTGAGCGCTTAGATGATCTAGTGGATATACGGAGGCGTCTGCACAACTTGATTGATGAGGAGGGAGAAATCAAGGATACTGCCAGTCGTACCCTCAGGGAGATTAGAGTGGAGCTTCGGCAGCTGCGAGGCTCGCTCGGGCAGACCATGCAGGGTATACTGCGCTCAGCTCAGGCGGCAGGTTGGGTAGAGAAAGATGCTACCCCAGCAGTGCGTGATGGACGCTTGCTATTGCCTATCATACCCTCTGCCAAGAGGGAGATAGGGGGCATAGTGCATGAAGAGTCGTCTACTGGGCGTACCCTCTATCTAGAGCCGGAGCAGATGGTGGTGATGAACAACCGTATACGAGAGAAAGAGAGCGAGGAGCTGAGGGAGATCGTCCGACTTCTAAAGGACTTTAGCGTGTACGTGAGGAGGGATATGAGGCAGGTACAGCAGGATTGCCAGCTTATAGGTATCTTCGACTTTAATAGAGCGAAGGCTAGACTTGCAGAGCGGTTAGAAGCTATTGTGCCACCGATTGCGGATGATGGTATCAGTATGGAGTGGCAGGTGGCTAGGCATCCTCTTTTGGAACGCCACCTTAGGGAGCAAGGACGTAAGCTAGTGCCCCTAACGCTTAAGCTAGATGGTGAGCAGAGGATACTACTCATCTCGGGACCTAATGCGGGCGGTAAGTCTATTGCGCTCAAGACGGTGGGGTTGCTCCAGTATATGCTGCAGTGTGGGCTAGCGGTGCCGATGATGGAGCACAGTGAATGTCGCTTCTTCGACAGTGTATTTATCGACATCGGTGATGCACAATCGTTGGAAAATGATCTTAGTACCTATTCCAGTCACTTGCAGAATATGAAGCGTGTACTTCGCGAGGCGACGGACAAGAGCTTGATACTGATTGATGAGTTCGGTTCGGGTACCGAGCCTACGATAGGTGGAGCTATAGCGGAGGCAGTACTAGAGCAGTTCCGACTACGAGGGAGTTTCGGGGTGATTACGACCCATTACGGTAACCTCAAGACCTATGCCGAGCTTCACGACGGAGTGGTGAATGGCGCTATGCTCTTTGATAGGGGCAAGATAGAGCCTCTCTACGAACTGTATATAGGACAGCCAGGGAGCTCATTTGGTCTGGAGGTGGCACGAAAGATAGGGATGCCCTCCGAGATTATCGACTATGCGAGTACTTTGGTGGGCTCGGACTACTTGCAGCAAGATAAGTACCTCCAAGATATCATCCGTGATAAGGCGTACTGGAAGCGTAAGCGAGAGGAGGTAAAGCGAGCAGAGCGCTCCTTGCAGGAGAAGCAAGCGAAGCTCGATGAGCGCCTAGAGGAACTTACTCAGAAGCGCAAAGGATTGATAGCGAAAGCTGAGCAAGAAGCGCTACAGATAGTGAGTAGTGCCAATGCCACTATTGAGCGAACCATCCGTGAGATAAAGGAGGCTAAGGCGGATAAGGAAGCGACCCAGCAAGCTCGTGCTAAGCTGGAGAAGAAAAAGGAGCACCTACACCGTAAGCAGAAGGCAATAGCTATGCCCAAACCTAAGAACCAGCCTATAGAAGTAGGTAGTCGGGTGACCCTTGAGGGGGGTAATGAGGTAGGTGAGGTTGTAGAGATCCAAGGCAAGAAGGTGCGGGTACGACTGGGGAACCTCACTATGTCGGTGGCGTTGGATAAGCTCTTGCCTACTCAGAGAGCGACAACGGAGGTAGTGGCTAGGAAACCACAGATGATTTCGGAGCAGGCCAATGAGAGGAGGCTCAACTTCAAGCCTCAGCTCGATTGTCGTGGCATGAGGGTGGAGGAAGCACTGAGTAGCGTGACTCAGTTTATTGATGATGCTAATCACTTCGGTTACTCTCCAGTCCGTATATTACATGGTACAGGGACTGGGGCACTGAAGCAAGCCATTGGAGATTACCTGAGAGGAAACCCTCAGGTTAAGCACTTCGAGGATGAACATGTAGACCTCGGAGGGGCAGGTATTACAGTAGTAACACTATAGATATTATGATAGTAGCAGAAACGAAGAGGAGAGAAAACGTAGCCGAGTATATCCTCTATATGTGGCAAATAGAGGATATCATCCGTGCATTGGAGCTAGATGATGCTAAGATTAAGGAGTATGTGAGCCAAGGTTATCAACTAGACCAAGAGCGGATGGATCAGGTGCTGCTTTGGTATCTAACGCTTGCCGACCAGATGAAGGAGCAAGGGATTACCAAGGTAGGACACCTGCGAGCGCTTAATGAACTTATGGATGAGCTGCAAGAGCTATCGGCTAAGCTCCTGAGGGAGCCAAGCCAGACGCTTTATTCGTCTGTATACTTTCAGACTCTGCCTAGCATTATCCAGCTGAGGGAATTGAGCGGAGGTGAGAATATGGGCGAGATAGAGAGTTGTTTCGTAGGTATCTATGGTTACCTTACTCTTAAGGCAAGAGGCGAAGAGGTTACTGAGGCTACCGAGGGCGCAATAAAGCAGTTTAGTACCTTCTTGGCTATGCTCGCCGCACGGTTTAGAGAGGTGGAGGAGGGCGAGCTTACGCTAAATTCTATTCCTGATGACGAGGAGTAAGAAGGTGTGGGTGGCAGGGGCTGCGGGTCAGCTTGGGACAGCCATTCAGTCGATAGCTAAGGGAGAATTCCCCTGGCTAGAGATTTTACCGACTACTCGAGCGGATATGGACTATACTAGTCCAGTGGAAATAGCTGCTTTCTTTCGAGAGAATAGACCCGATATAGCGGTTAATTGCATCGCCTATACCAATGTGGATGGCGCTGAAAAGGAGTACGAGATAGCCAAAGTAGCTAATGCAACTATTCCAGCAACGATTAGTTCTATGCTTGCTCAGGAGCATCTGCCACTTATCCATGTGAGTACGGATCATGTCTTTGGTGGGGATAAAAGGCAAGTAGGAACGCCTTTCACTGAGGAGGGTACGCCTAGCCCTGCTAATGCCTATGCCTTGTCGAAGTACCTGGGAGAGTATGCTACAGGGCTGTTCGAGGTTCCCTTGTATTTGCTCCGAACCGCTTGGCTTTATGGTCCTGAGAGCTGGAAGAATAAGAGCTTCTACAAGAGTATTCGCCGTAAGGCACTAGAGGAAGGTGTACATGGAGGTACGCTAAGGGTGGTTACTGATGAGATCAGCACCCCTACTAGTGTATTTACTCTGGCTAGGGTGATACTCAGTATCGCCACTCTATATGGCTCCGAAGAGGAGCTCCCTGTGGGAGTATATCATGTGTGTGATAAGGGAGAAGCCTCTCGACATGCCTTTGCCGAGGCAATTGTAGCGCTTGATCCTAGGACTGCTCACCTGAAGGTAGAAGAGTGCCTGCAGGAGGAGCTAAGCCTTCCAGCGCGTCGCCCCCAGTATAGTAAGTTAGAAACGAAAAAGATAGAACACTATTTCCCTACGCTGATACGCCCATGGCAAGAAGCTCTTAGGGAGATCTACCATTACGATAATCCAAAGCAATGAAATACAATGTAGAAGAGATTAGCCGCCGCCGTACCTTTGCCGTCATCGCCCACCCTGATGCCGGTAAGACTACTTTGACTGAGAAGCTCCTCCTATTTGGAGGGGCGATCCATGTGGCAGGGGCAGTGAAGAGTAATAAGATCCGTAAGTCTGCGACTTCAGACTGGATGGAGATAGAGAAGCAACGTGGTATCTCCGTAGCCACTTCGGTAATGGGGTTCGACTATGAGGGCTACAAGGTGAATATCCTAGATACCCCAGGTCACCAGGACTTCGCTGAAGACACTTATCGTACGCTTACTGCGGTGGACTCGGTTATTATCGTAATAGACGGTGCAAGAGGTGTGGAAGAGCAGACACGTAGGCTAATGGAGGTGTGTCGTATGCGCAAGACGCCTGTGATAGTATTCGTCAATAAGATGGATAGAGAGTCGCAAGACCCATTTGACCTACTCGATATGGTGGAGGAGGAGCTACAGATTAAGACTACTCCACTTACTTGGCCAATTGATTCAGGTGACCGTTTCAAAGGGGTTTATAATATCTATGATAAGGAGTTGGAGCTCTTCTCGGGTGCCGATAAAAGCCATATATCTGAGCGTATTCAGGTAGATCTTAATTCGGATGAGCTACTGAATTATGTGACAGAAGCGCAAGCAAAACGACTCAAAGACGATCTCGAACTTATCGGAGGGGTATATCCCGAACTAGATGTACCTACTTACCTTAGAGCTGAGCTCGCTCCAGTCTTCTTCGGCTCTGCACTCAATAACTTCGGAGTGAAGGAACTTCTCGATACGTTTGTTAAGATTGCACCATCGCCTCGTTCCGTACAGGCAGAAGAGCGACTAGTGGATCCTTATGAGCAGCCACTTACTGGCTTCATCTTTAAGATACACGCCAATATGGATCCTAACCACCGTAGCTGTATTGCTTTCCTCAAGATATGTTCTGGGAAGTTTGAGCGTAATACCTATTACACCCATGTAAGACACGGCAAGCAGATGAGGTTTAGTTCGCCCACCGCCTTTATGGCTCAGAAGAAGGAGATAGTGGATGACGCTTATGCCGGAGATATAATCGGTCTGCCCGATACGGGGAACTTCAAGATCGGTGATACCCTTACCTCAGGCGAGGTACTCAACTTCCGCGGTCTTCCTAGCTTCTCTCCTGAGATGTTTAAGTATATTGAGAACGCCGATCCACAGAAGCAAAAGCAACTGCAGAAAGGGCTCAATCAGCTCATGGACGAGGGCGTAGCGCAGATGTTTACCAACTCTTTCAACGGTCGTCGTATAGTGGGTACAGTAGGCCAGTTACAGTTCGAAGTCATACAGTATCGTCTACTGCATGAGTATCAAGCAAGCTGTAGGTGGGAGCCGATTAGTCTTTACAAGGCTTGCTGGCTATCTTGCGATGATCCCGCAGTACTAGAGGAGTTTAAGCGCCGTAAGATGCAGTACATGGCGGTGGATACTCAGGGACGAGACGTGTACTTAGCTGATAGTGGTTACCTCCTCAATATGGCAAAGGAGGAGTTCCCTCAGATAACTTTCCACTTTACTAGTGAGTTCTAAGTCCTCTGTGTTTATTGTCTCAAGGGTGACGGAAGGAGTCGCGGAGCTTCTGGCGATACTTCTGTAATAGAGTGGGACTGGTAACAGAGTGGGGTACTTCGGGGTGGGTGATGCTCAGCTCTGCCAAGAGCCACGCATTAGCCATCTCTATGTAGTAGTCTCGGTCTGCCTGCAGCTTAGTGATATGAGCGAGTGCAACTTCAGGCACTACCAGCTTGTACTTGACTAGCGGAAGGAAAGCGACAATAGTGAGCCTGCGTGCAAAGGGGTTAACGTCTTGGCTGTAGCGCTCAATAGATGCCTCCACTTCTGCAAGCGCACCCTGTTGGGCAAAGTGTCCTAGAGCATCTTTGAATAGATCTGCTGTCGCCCAGCCATCGCATAGGGCGTAGAGAATCGACAACGCTTTAGGGACTTCCTCGGTAGCCGTTACTTCCTGAAGTACGAGCCCTAGGAGCATTTTGTACTCGTAGTGCCTCCTAGCTTTGTCTAGCAATAGGTCGATGGCATCATCGTAGGTAAGGAGCTTTGCTATTCGTTTAGCGCTCTTGCGTATCACCGGCATGCGGATGCCGAGAATGCTCTCAGGGTCTGACGAAACCTTGAGTTTAATATTGAAAGCCCTATAAGAAAGGTCGGCAGTAGAGACGAACTCCTCAAGGAGTCTCTCTACTGCCGACCTCTTGTCTTGCAGATCTTGCATAAGGATTAGCTTAGTCCCTCGATGATACCATCCACGATATCCATCTTCATCGCTGCTGGTTCCTTAGGGAGACCAGGCATACGCATGATACTACCCATGATTACCACGATGAGTTCAGCTCCTGTATTGACGACGACATCCTGAACCGTTAGCTCAAAGTCAGATGGTGCTCCATACGCCTTCGCATTATCTGTAAACGAGTATTGGGTCTTCGCAATACATACTGGGTACTTATCAAAGCCCTGCTCCTCTAGCTTCTTAATCGCCTTCTTCGCTTTTAGCTCGTACTCCACGCTCTTTGCACGATATACATTCTTAGTAATTGCCTCCACCTTATCGGTGATGCTCATATCGAGGTCATAGAGGTACTCAAGCGGCTTGGAAGGATTATTCTCCACAGTATCTACTACTATTCTAGCTAGTTCCTCTGCGCCCTTACCACCCTCACTAAATGCGGTATTAATAGCAAATGGTATCCTATTAATCTCACAGTGCTCACGAATCACAGCAATCTCCGCATCCGTATCGGTAGGGAACCTATTGATAGAGACGATAACACTCTGTCCGAACATACGGAGGTTCTCCACATGACGATCCAGATTAGCAAATCCCCTCCTTAGTGACTCCATATCCTCTACCTTAAGGTTCTTCTCATCGCCACCGCCGTGCATCTTGAGCGCTTGTGCTGTAGCAACAAGTACAGTTGCCTTTGGCTGTATCTTAGCGTGTCGACACTTGATATCAAAGAACTTCTCTCCACCTAGATCCGCACCGAAGCCCGCCTCTGTAATAGCGTATTCGCCATACTTCAGCGCCATCTTAGTTGCCATGATCGAGTTACAGCCATGAGCAATATTCGCAAATGGACCTCCGTGGATAAAGGCTGGCGTATTCTCTGTAGTCTGAACTAGGTTAGGGTCGAGCGCATCCTTAAGTAGAATAGTTAGGGCACCACCTACGCCTAGATCCTTTACAGTAAATGCCGAACCATCCTTTTTGTAACCAACCAGTATATTATCAAGACGACGGCGGAGATCCTCAATATCTGTAGCCAGACAGAGGATAGCCATAATCTCAGACGCAGGTGTGATATCGAACCCTGCCTCTCTAGGTATGCCGTTAGAGATACCACCCAGGCCAGTAATCACATTGCGGAGACTGCGGTCATTGACATCCAATACCCGCTTCCACACAATAGAGCTTAGGCCATTCTCATTGTTGCGGTTCTGATAAGCATAGTTATCAACTAGTGCTGCAAGTGTATTATTTGCGGTCGTAATAGCATGGAAATCGCCTGTGAAGTGGAGGTTGATTTGATCCATCGGTAGTACTTGAGAGTAACCACCGCCAGCGGCACCACCCTTCATGCCGAATACAGGACCAAGCGATGGCTCGCGCAGTGCTACAAAAGCCTTCTTCCCAATCTTATTAAGACCTAAAGCCAAACCTATAGATACGGTAGTCTTACCATTACCGCTCTTGGTAGGAGTAATTGCTGTTACGAGTATTAGGTTGCCCTGTTGGTGCTCCTCCTTGAGTAGGTTGCTATCTACCTTCGCCATATAGCGGCCATAAGGTGAAATCTTATCCTCAGGTATACCTGCCTGCTCAGCGATTAGGTCAATCTTCTTGAGCTCCGACTCTCGTGCTATCTGGATATCTGTTTTCATCCGTTTTGTCGTAATATATCGTTATTATTCTGCTTCAACTCTCTCTCGTATGTATAACAATTATAATACCTAAATGTTTTCTTCTCGTAGATTCAAGTTGCAATTGTGCGTTATGTGAGAAGGAGTGATTGCTTTTTGAACCTTCTTTTGTATTCTTCTGACGAAATGTCCCTTAACTACAGACTAAACAAGAAAGCCCCGCACAAGGCGGGGCAAGTCTCTTTATTATTTCATTGAGCAGTGAATAACTATTGTCTCACTGTTTTTTGCTTACTTCTTTGACTATGACCTTGATGGTCTCTTCAATACCATACTCTTCCAGTTTTATCCTAAGAGAGAAGGAGCCAGCACCATCATACGAGACGCTCCCATCGAATCCTGCGCTTACTATAATACCACCAGTTTCATCTACTATCCTCCTTTCTCCGACAAGGTTTTTAGTCTTTTCCCCTGTTGTCGTATCTGTAATGTCTACATATATAGAGAACTTGTTGGTGGAGGCTGAACCTGACCTAATATATTCTACCTCAATAGTCTTCTGTTTAAGGATCTCAGTTTTTTCTTCCCCAGAAAGAATGTCCCTTTTGACCATGCGAAGGTCATAAGTATACTTTTTAGCATCCGATTTTTTATAGACAGAGACGGGTATCCCATGGTGCTTTGGTTTACCATTTATTGTGACTGAAATTTGTGTCTCGCCAACACTCTCTCCTTTTACCAAACCATCTGGAGTAACGGTAGCAATCTTCTCGTTAACACTCTTAAATTCTATCTTGACCTTATCCTTAGGTACCCCATTATAATCAATCTCTATCTGAGCAGTCTTGCCTTCCTCAACCTTGATACTTCCTGTTTTGATAATTATCTCTTTGTCAGATCCTCCGCCTTCTTGGGACTTTGTCACGTTTATTTTGCACTCAGCTTTATTGCCATTTGGTAGCGTTGCTGTAATAGTCGCTTCCCCAGGCTTTACTCCCGAGACTATTCCAGTGGATTTATCGACAGTAGCTATCTGAGGGCTAGAGGATTCCCAGCTAGGATCAAGTTCCTCCGTCGGATCATCGCCTTGGGTAATATTCACCTCTTCGTCCAGATCCAGAGTTTTCCCCGCCTCTAAGTTGTAGGATGTTTTCTTAAAAGTAATGGTAGCCTTCTTCGCCTTTTTGGGAGATTGGGACTTTGTCACGTTTATTTTGCACTCAGCTTTATTGCCATTTGGTAGCGTTGCTGTAATAGTCGCTTCCCCGAGCTCTATACCCTTAACTTCCCCAGTGGATTTATTGACAGTAACAGTCTTAGGATTAGAGGATTTCCAGCTAAAGACAAGTTTCTCCTTCGGATCATCGCCTTTGGTAATCTTCACCTCTTCTTCCAGATCCATAGTTTTCCCAATCTCCAAGCTATAGGATGCTTTCTTAAAAGTAATGGTAGCCTTCTTCGCCTCTTTTGGTTTAGGCTCAGGGGTAGGCTTGGGCTCTTCTTTCTTCACCACCGTAATAGCGCAAGACGCTTTGTTCCCACCAGAGAGTACTGCAGAGATTATCGCTTTGCCTTCCCCCACTGCTTCTACTTTCCCTTCCGAAGTTACGGTAGCGACTTCCTTCTTGTCTGTTGTCCAAGAAACCTTCTCTTTGCTGGAAGCCGGTGTAATGGTAGCAACAAGTTCTAAGGTCTCTCCAACCTTAAGCGAGTGGGACGTTGTGTTCAAAGCCACTTTTGCAGGCTCTGGTTTCTTATCATTCCTCCCGCAAGACACCGCTGACACCGCAGCGAATGTAAGTAGTAAAAGTGTAAATAGCTTCTTCATGATATACAAGAATTTGTTTGTTTTGATGATTAATTGTGTTCTCCTAGACTGAAATAACCGGGCGAGGTGCGTCTCCCACCCATTACGATTACCCCAATCCGATATTCTTTCGCAAAGATAAAGCATTAATTAGGATAGGTCAATACCCTTTTGTAGGTATTTTAAAGGAGTTTCTTTGAATGAAGTTATAAGTTGAAAGATCAGATTACTAGATAACAAAGTCAACTACTTATGATACCATAAGGACGTAAGAAGAACCCTCATGAGGTATTAGTCACTTCTTTCTTTATCTCTCCATGCTTATGCTTTTTATTTGTTGATATTTACTTCTAGCTGGTAGATTTTATTTGTGGCGGCTTCAAAGTCCTCAACATTGGCGTTGGCAACACGGATATCCCAAAGGTGTCCTTCAGAAGTGGCATCGTTGTTGATTGTCTGCGCTTCATATTGGCGGAGGAGCATCATCACGGGGTTGATAAGGTCAAAAGGGAAACACAGCCGATAGCTAGTATACAATGTGTGCTCTACTATCTCCCCTGCTGCTATTGCCTCAGCCGTGGCTGTACGATAAGCATTGATCAGTCCGCTAGGTCCTAGTTTGACGCCCCCGAAGTAGCGCACCACGATACCTATCACATCGGTGAGCTCATTGCTGAGAAGCTGCCCAAGGATGGGCTTTCCTGCCGTACTACTTGGTTCACCATCATCATTAGCACGCTCTCGGATCTCTCCCTTGCCAATTCGATAAGCCCAACAGGCATGGCGTGCATCGTAGTACTCCTTTCGGATACCCTCTAGTTCTGCCATGGCCTCGTTTTCGCTCTCTACTGGGATTATGAAGGAGATAAACTTACTGCGCTTATCTGTAAATAGTCCCTCACTCCGCTTCGCTATCGTCCGATAGCTATGGAACCGGTGCCTCTCTTCACTCATTACTTCAGCAACTTATCAAGTAGAGGACGCCAGTCCTCACCATTCTCAGGGCAATAGGCAATAAAACCCATCTCTCTTGCCATACGGCAGTTATTTGCGCCATCATCTATGAAAAGAGTCTCCTCGGGCTTAATGTTAGCATCCTTGATAATCAGGTCGAAGAACGCCCGCTCAGGCTTGCACATACCACGCTGATAAGAAGCGTAGATAATCTCGAAATAATCGTCGATAGAGTGCCCTCCATCAATCATCTCCCCGGACTGAGCATAGCGCCATACAAAAGGATTGATATTGCTCACCAGTAGACAGCGAATCCCCTCAGGCCACTCCTCACGTAGGTAGCGGAACTTCTCCTGATGTACCTCTGCAACAAATCCTAGTAGGGCATACTCTATCTGCATCTCATCTAACTGAAGACCGTAGCGATTGTTGATGAGCTGAGTGAATTGAACCCTATCGTGCTTGCCCTCCTCTAGTTCTAAAAAGATACCCGACTGCATATAGGGGTCGAGGAGGTGATTAGCGTCATGCACTCCGAGTGCTTCTAGACGGCGTACCGCCTCCTCACGCTCTATCTTTACAAATACCCCACCAAAGTCAAAGAGTACGTTCTTTATCATCTTCTTAATGCTCTAAATACCATTGATATAATTTCTGTACTCCCTCCTCTAGTTCTATCTTGTGGTGCCAGCCAAGGGCGTGGAGCTTAGTAACATCTGTGAGCTTTCGGGGTGTGCCATCGGGCTTAGTGCTATCCCATAGGATTTTCCCTTCGTAGTGCTCTACTTTGGCAATAAGCTCGGCAAGTGCGCCTATTGATACCTCCTGGCCTGTGCCAATATTCACATGGCAATTCCTAATCTCCTTACTTCCCTCAGGGTAAAGCTCTTCAAAGCGAGTGTTTAATAGGATATGTACCGATGCATCTGCCATATCCTCGCTCCAGAGAAACTCTCTCAAGGGCGTGCCGCTACCCCATAACCGTACCTCATTGGGAAATATTCCGAAGTGCTCTAGGTCTCTAGGTTGTACCACACCGTTTACTGGTCGTCTAGCCAAGTCTCGCTCCACTGCAGCCCAATCCTCTTGCCCCAAGAGCTTAGCCAAGTGTATCTTACGAATCATCGCTGGCATTACATGGCTATTCTCAAGGTCGAAGTTATCATTCGGCCCATATAGATTAGTCGGCATCACTGCTATATAATCAGTGCCGTACTGTAGATTGAAGCTCTCGCACATCTTGAGTCCTGCAATCTTGGCGATGGCATAAGGCTCGTTGGTATACTCCAAGGTGCTCGTCAGTAGCTCCTCTTCTCTCATCGGCTGCTGTGCCGTCCGAGGGTAGATACAGGTGCTCCCTAGAAATAAGAGCTTCTGTACCCCATGCCTATGGCTCTCACCTATTACATTTTGCTGTATCTGTAGGTTGTCATAGATGAAGTCGGCTCTGTATGTGTTGTTGGCAAGGATTCCTCCCACCTTAGCTGCTGCAAGTACTACCACTTCAGGGCGTTCCTGGTCGAAAAACTGCCGTACCGCCAACGCATCCTTTAGGTCTAGCTCAGCATGCGTACGTCCAATCAGATTGGTGTATCCACGTTGCTCTAGGTTGCGCCAAATAGCCGACCCTACCAGCCCTCTGTGCCCTGCTATATATATCTTGCTACTCTTTTCTATTATCATTATTCATCCATTTCTGTGCGAAGGTGTAGCTTGCGTACAAATCTCATATCGTGCGTCACCATCTTCTTTATGAGTTCCTCAAAAGAGGTTGCCTGAGGGTTCCAGCCCAGTTCGGTTCTCGCCTTAGTGGGGTCGCCCAAAAGGGTTTCCACATCCGCAGGACGGAAATACTTCGGGTCTACCTCCACGAGTACTCTACCAGTGGCCTTGTCCACTCCCTTTTCCTCTATTCCCTTTCCGAGCCATTCCAGTTCTATGCCAGCGTGGAGGAAAGCCAGCGTGGCAAACTCCCGTACAGAGTGCTGTTCGCCAGTAGCAATCACATAGTCGTCTGCCTTATCTTGCTGAAGGATGCGCCACATACAGTCTACATAGTCCCCTGCATACCCCCAGTCACGAAGCGCATCCATATTACCCAGATAGAGCTTGTCTTGATAGCCCTGAACGATTCGGGCGGCTGCCAATGTAATCTTTCGGGTCACAAAAGTCTCACCCCTTCTCTCGCTCTCGTGGTTGAATAAGATGCCATTTGCTACAAACATCCCGTAGCTCTCACGGTAATTACGACTAATCCAATAGGCGTATTGCTTCGCCACGGCATAGGGCGAACGTGGGTGGAATGGGGTAGTCTCTCGCTGCGGGACTTCCTGCACCTCTCCGTAGAGCTCAGAAGTAGAGGCTTGGTAAATCTTTACCTTCTTGGTCATATCGAGTATGCGTACCGCTTCTAATAGCCTGAGTGTGCCAGTTGCCACTACATCAGCAGTGTATTCGGGCACCTCAAAAGAGACCTTTACATGGCTTTGAGCTGCCAAATTGTATATCTCGTCGGGCTTTATGAGTTGGATGATGCGGATCAGAGAGCTAGAGTCGGTCATATCACCATAGTGGAGATTAATGAGTCTTTTTTGCTTCATATCTCTTATCCACTCATCGAGATAGAGGTGCTCGATACGGCTGGTATTAAAGGAGCTACTACGCCTAATAATACCGTGTACCTCATATCCTTTCTCCAATAGAAGCTCCGCCAAGTAGGAGCCATCCTGTCCTGTAATCCCTGTTATCAGTGCTACCTTCATACAATATCTTATTTGTCTCCCCTCACACACTGTACAAACTTACCAAAAATAAGAATATAGGTTGGGCGGGTGTATGCAGCACTAAGTGGTTGCCTTCTTCAGTGCTATACGACTAGAATACACTAAACTACTTGACTTTACGCCGCCTTTCTTCTGATGTCGCGGTGATAGATAGTCGAAAGTATTTAAGAAACCTCACCTAATTGTGCAACAGGCTGTTGCGTATCTTGCACTCTAAAAATGATTTTACCAAGATCTCCTGTGAATTCCCACGTGGAGTACGTTGCATGCGTTTGCCCTGAAGCAAAGCGGCCACCGAAGGGTTACGAATGGGATGCTTTTGTGCTGCGGAGTGCTTGGAAATGGGTAATGGCTATGGGGCATCGTAAGCAATACATTGGTTGGCAATAGCGGTGGTAGAGCTGCAAGAGGGCTTGGCTATCGGCTGAGTATCTTGGGCAAACGCCATGTGAGGTGAATAACTTAGTATACTGATTGGACTCCGGAGGCAACCTGAATAGCCAGTCCATTGCCCTTTGCGCCAGCATTTGGTCGCCCGTCTGCTGGGCATAATAGTAGACAGTGGGGATTATGGTATTAATGATTAATGAACGAAGATTGTTTTCACCTAAGCCTCCTAATGCTTTTGGGAGTGTTCGTCCAAAGTCGTAGTGTCTTTGCCAATACTCGGAGGGTTTCACACTCAGCCAGTGTACAATGGCTCGATGGTCTAAGCGGGTAATAGCACTGAGTAGCTCCTCCTCGTGGTGAATAATCTGAGCTACAATCCCTAGCATACGGGCAGGAAAGGCAGATGGGCGCAGACGCAGATAGCGGAAATGCTCTTTGGGTTGTGGTGTGAGGGAGAACTTCTGTCGGTAAAACTGATATTCCCCAATCAGATTTGCCTCATACTCATCCCGAGGAGTCTCTGCCAATAACCCCGCTTGTCCTAGGAGCATCGCTTCTAGTGCAGTGGCATCCGAAGCGTGTTTCTTGAGGTATTGGTAGGGTAGGGCGCGAGCGATGGACTCCATTTGCTCATTGTTTTGGTGCGCTCCTACATACCGCATCAGGGTGAGGTAAAAGATAGAATTGAAGTGGTCGCTATCGGAGCGAGCACGGAGGAGTGATAGTTTTTCCTCTATCCTCTGAGGTAGAAGGGTCAAAGCCTCGTCGAGAAAACGTTCGCTACCCATATAGAGGAAGTCGGGCATACATCTGAGGCTCTGATTACTTACCTCCAACCTACTTAGACCGTCGAGTACAGAGGGATCTACCTCCATGATGGCGGCAGGTACTGCCCTATTTGCCTGATCCCGGACAGCAAGATTATTCTCGAGGACTACGTGTAGGATGACCGAGTTGTATCGAACATCGTGCTGGTGCCCGTGCTCTTGCCACTCAGAGGCTTTCCTATGGATTTCTACCGCACCAGCCCACTCTATTCCCTTGATGCGCACTCGCGCGAGTTCGAAGTCGGGACCATCGTGGCTATTGAGCTGTCCCACATCCACCACCTCAATGGGATTGCCCTCAAGGGAAATCCTATCGTATAGCCTATTGGCCCAAATGTAGTGGAGGTGGCTTTCGGGTATCATTTCTTGTGGTCTTGCTGGTATTTCTCCTTGAGGAAGCGCCCAGTATAGCTTTCGGCTACCTCCATGAGACCTTCGGGTGTGCCCTGGTAAACTAAGTTGCCGCCCTTAGCGCCTCCTTCAGGCCCTAGGTCAATGATGTAGTCGGCGCACTTGATAACCTCCATATTGTGCTCAACAATTACCACGGTATGCCCATGGTCTATCAGGGCTTGGAAGGAGCGCATGAGTACATTGATATCGTGGATATGGAGACCAGTGGTTGGCTCGTCAAAGATAAAGAGAGTAGGCTTCTTGCCTTTGTCCATAAGGTGTGAGGCAAGCTTCACTCGCTGACTCTCTCCTCCCGATAGAGTGCTGGAGCTTTGCCCAAGTTTGATATAACCTAAACCTACATCGGAAAGGACTTGTAGCCCTTCTACAATCTTGAGGGCATGGGAGGTCTCTTCGGTGTATTGACCAAAGAAAGAGATAGCTTCATCTACCGAAAGTTCGAGTATATCTGCAATGTTTTTGTCGTGGAAGGTCACCTCAAGTACCTCTTCATTGAAGCGCTTGCCGTGGCATTCGTCACAAGGAATGGTCATATCTGCCATGAACTGCATCTCTATGGTAATGACTCCTTCGCCCCGGCAGGTTTCGCAGCGTCCTCCCTCGGTATTGAAGGAGAAGTACTGATGTGTAAATCCTAGCTGACGAGCCAATTGCTGGTTCGCCATCAACCGGCGGATGTCGTCGTACACCCCTATATAAGTCACAGGATTGGAGCGAGTAGAGATACCCAAAGAGTCCTGATCTACATACTCCACGCGCTTCACGCTGGAGATGCTTCCCGTGATGCCGTCGCAAGCTATCTTGGTGAGAGGGTCGTGATTGACCAAGCGCTCTACACCTTCGTAGAATATCTCGCGGACTAATGTACTCTTTCCCGAACCACTGACCCCAGTCACTACCGTGATTATTCTTAATGGGAATGTGACGTCTATCCCTTTGAGATTGTGCTTGTAGGCTCCCTTTACGGTGATACTACTCTTGGAGGTGCGTCGCTTATTAGGCCAAGGGATGCTCTTCCTGCCCGATAGGTACTCTACGGTGTAGCTATTGGACTTCTTGGGGAGCTTGTTGGGGCTTCCTTGCCATACTACTTCTCCTCCACCAATGCCAGACTCTGGACCAATGTCGATAACTAGGTCGGCCGAACGGATCACCTCTTCGTCGTGCTCTACCACGACTACTGTATTACCCATGTCGCGGAGCTCTTTCATGATGTTGATGAGGAGATGAGTGTCTCGAGCGTGTAGTCCGATACTGGGCTCGTCGAGGATATAGAGGGTGCCAATCAAACCGCCACCAAGTGAGGTGGCTAGCTGGATGCGCTGCCCCTCACCACCCGATAGCGTGCCAGCTACTCGGTCGAGGGTGAGATAGCCAAGCCCGATGTCATCGAGAAAAGCCACTCGGTACTTCAGTTCGTCGAGGAGCCTTTTGCCTATCAATAGGTCGTGCTCACTAAGCTGTAGTTGGTCGAGCCATATACGGAGGTCTGAGATGGGGAGCACTACCAGCTGGGAGATGTCTTTACCGCCTATCTGTACGTATAGTGCCTCCTTGCGGAGTCGCTTGCCTTTACAGGTGGGGCAGAGAGAACGCCCTCGGTAGCGGGCCAGCATGATGCGGTAGTGCATCTTGTATTGTCTTTGCTCTACGTGCTCAAAGAAATCATTAATGCCGTATATCTTGTCACGACTGTAGCCGTGGGCGGGAAGCTGATTGCCATTCCAGAGGAGGTCTTTTTCATCATCGGTGAGATCTTTGTAGGGACGATGGATAGGGAATCCTAGTTTCTCTGTCTTTTGGATAAAGTCCTTTTGCCATTCACTCATCTTCGCCCCTCGCCAGGGCATTACGCACTCTTCATATAGAGAGAGACGCTTGTCCTGTATCACGAGGTCTTCGTCGATACCCATTACTTGGCTATAGCCCTCACATGTCGGACATGCCCCTACGGAGCTATTGAAGCTGAAGAGTTTATCGGTAGGCTCTTCGAAGGTGATTCCATCTAGTTCGAAGCGGTCACTAAATAGCTCTTCTCCGCCGTCGTACTTAATCAGTGCCGTGCCTCCGCCCTCAAAGAATGCTGTTTCTACTGAATTGCCGAGCCTATTATTGGTAGCATCGTTGTCGGGCTGTACCACAAGACGATCGATGACCAAGTGCATTCCGCTCTTTTTCATCTTATCGAGCCCTTTACTATCCAGGAGGTCTTGGATTCGGGCAACGGTGCCATCCTCAAGCAGAAGACGGCTGAAACCATTGGCGAGCTGAAGTTGTAGGTGGTCGAAGAGGGGGCGCCCACGAGGGACACTCATGGGGGCGCATACCATATACTTGGTCCCCTCTGGGAGGGCATTCACAAAGGCTAGGACATCATTGGTGGTATGCCGAGTCACCTCTTTGCCACTCACAGGGCTAATGGTATGACCAATACGTGCATAGAGCATGCGCAGGTAGTCGTAGATCTCGGTGACGGTACCTACAGTGGAGCGTGGACTCTTATTGAATTTGCGTTGCTGGATCGCAATGGCAGGAGGGATGCCTGTTATCACATCGGCTTCGGGCTTTGCCATCTTGCTGACAAACTGGCGAGCGTACACGCTGAGGCTCTCCACATATCGTCTTTGTCCTTCGGCATAAAGGGTGTCAAATGCTAGGGAGGTCTTGCCACTACCACTCAACCCCGATAGTACCACCAATTGATTACGAGGTATCTCGAGTGATACCCCTTTGAGGTTATTGACCCTCACACCTTTCAATACGATTTCGCTCATCTATCTCTCCTCAATGGTTGTCAGTGCACGGCAAGACGAGTTGTATCATCTCAGCCTGCCCCTCCCTTATATTACATACAAAACTACAAAAATCCCCGCAGCTAAGAAAGTACATTATGATTACGTAATAGGTCGAACGATGGGTGATGGTTTGAGAGGATAGAGAAAGGCTTCCCCATAGCGTGTTGTGGGGAAGCCTTTATAAATTTGTATGCTGGAGGGGATTAGTCCTCGAAGTCCTTAAGAGGCTTGATATTGAGCCTTACTGGCTGGATGAGGTTCTTAGGCGCAAGGATCTCATCGAGTTGCTCCTTAGAAAGGATGCCCTTCTCTAGCACGATATCTACGATACCACGACCAGTTGCCATCGCTTCCTTAGCGATCTTAGTAGAGTTCTTATACCCGATGTATGGGTTGAGCGCTGTCACTACACCGATGCTATTGTGTACATTCTCCTCTGTTGCCTTTGGATTAGCAGTGATGCCATCGATACAAAGGGTGCGGAGGGTGTCCATTGCCTGTACTAGTAGGTGTGAGCTCTCGAAGCAGCACTGTGCCATAATAGGCTCCATAGCGTTGAGCTCCATCTGGGATGCTTCGCCTGCCATGGTGACACAGACATCATTGCCAATCACCTTCATTGCTACCTGGGTAACCACTTCAGGGATTACAGGATTGACCTTACCTGGCATGATGCTAGAGCCTGGCTGACGAGCTGGGAGGTTGATCTCTCCTAGACCAGCGCGGGGACCACTTGAGATGAGGCGAAGGTCGTTGGAAATCTTGCTGAGCTTAACTGCAATACGGCGTAGGGCAGCTGAGTAACCTATCATGTGAGAGGTGTCTGAGGTAGCTGCTACCATGTCGTCGGCTGCGGTGACGTCCCAACCAGTGATTTTGCTAAGTGCCTTTGCACAGGCTTCACGGTAACCTGGTACGGAGCAGATACCTGTACCAATGGCGGTAGAACCCATGTTATTGACCAATAGCTGGTCTGCTGCGTGCTTGAGGTTGGGTATCTCGTGCTCTAGGATGGAGGCAAACGCATTGAAGGTCTGCCCAAGTGTCATTGGCACCGCATCTTGGAGCTGAGTACGTCCCATCTTAATGATATCCTTGAACTCCTCACCCTTATTGCGAAAACTCTTTACTAGATCCTCGATGTGTGGAATCATGTCTAGGTAGGTACGATACAGACCTAGGTGAATAGCGGTAGGGTAAGCGTCGTTGGTAGACTGTGAGAGGTTGGTGTGGTCGTTGGGGCTGAGGGTCTTGTAATCGCCACGCTCATAGCCCATTATCTCGAGGGCACGGTTGGTGATAACCTCATTGGCATTCATATTGGTAGACGTACCTGCGCCACCTTGGAACATATCCACTACGAAGTCCTCGTGGTGCTGACCAGCGATAATCTCATCGCAAGCCTGCTCAATGGCTTTAGCTTGGTCGTCGGTGAGGAGACCAAGCTCATGATTAGCCATCGCTGCACCCTTCTTGGTTAGCGCTAGACCCTCTACAAAGTGGGGGTAGTTGTTAATCTTGAAGGGAGAGAATTTGAAGTTCTCGATAGCTCGTGCTGTCTGCACTCCATAAAGGTGTTCGTTTGAGAGCTCTACTTCGCCGAGAAGGTCGCTCTCGATTCTCTTATTTTGTGACATATATTGTATAAAGCTTATAAATGGAGAAAGCAGGCACTTCCTTCACGAGTGTGAATAGAAGTACCCCCTTTCTATTTTGTCTGTATGTCTTACTTCTCCTCCTCGAGTGAGTGGATGACTAGACCAGAGCGTAGCTTTGGCTCGAACCAAGTGGTCTTTGGAGGCATGATATTACCACTATCAGCGATATTGATGAGCTGCTTCATGGTTACAGGGTAGAGCGCTAGGGCTGCTACCATCTCGCCACTATCTACACGGCGCTTGAGCTCTTCAAGACCACGGATACCGCCAACGAAATCGATACGCTTGCTGGTACGGAGGTCCTGGATATCGAGGATATCACGAAGGATGTAATCGCTAGAGATGGTGACATCAAGTACCCCGATAGGATCATTGTCATCGTAGGTGCCCTCCTTAGCAGTGAGTGAATACCACTTACCACCTAGGTATAGAGAGAAGTTGTGAAGAGCTGTTGGGTGGTAGATTTCAGTACCCTTCTCCTCTACGGTAAACTTCTCGCCTAGCTTCTCCAAGAACTGCTCAGGGGTATTGCCATTGAGGTCCTTCACTACACGGTTGTAGTCAATGATGTGAAGGTGACTAGCTGGGAAACAAACTGCCATGAAGTAGTTGTACTCCTCGTCGCCAGTATGGTTAGGATTATTTCTCCTCTTCTCGTCACCGATGAGAGCAGCTGCAGCTGAGCGGTGGTGACCATCGGCGATGTACATATATGGGATAGCCTCGAAAGCCTTGGTGATGGTTTCGATATCCTTCTCATCGCTGATTACCCAGAAGGTATGACCGAAGCCATCAAGGTCTACCACGAAGTTGTACTCTGGCTCAGTTGCCTTGTACTTATCGATGATAGCTTGTAGGGTAGCATTGTCCTCGAAAGCGAAGAATACAGGCTCTACATTGGCATTATTGACACGTACATGCTTCATGCGATCCTCTTCCTTATCCTTACGAGTAAGCTCATGCTTTTTGATACGGCCCTCCATGTAGTCGTCTACATAAGCACCAAGGACGATACCATACTGGGTACGACCGTCCATTGTCTGAGCGTAAATGTAGTAGTTAGGCTTCTCGTCTTTTACCAACCAGCCCTTCTTCTGGAAGTTGGCAAATTGTGTAGCTGCCATCTCATATACATCCTCGTCGTGCTCGTCCTTACCTACAGGGAAGTTGATCTCGGGACGGATGATGTGATAGAGTGACATCTCATTGCCCTCAGACTCCTTGCGTGCTTCGTCGCTATTGAGTACGTCATAAGGGCGAGAATTGACCTTCTCTACAAGATTCCTTGGAGGGCGAATGCCCCTAAATGGCTTTACAATCATATCTATTATAATATAATGAACAGTGTGAAGTGAATAGTGAAGAGGCGTATACCCCCTTCACCATTCACTATGTGTCTGCGATTACTTATTTACTCTAAACTTTTCGTTACCAGTAAGTAGATAGCTAGCAATCTGAGAAGCAGCAGCCATACCAGCATTGATGTTTGCCTCTGCGGTCTGTGCGCCCATCTTCTTGTCGGTAGAGAAGTACTGCTTGCCAAACTTCTCGATGATCTCAGCCTCTGCGTCTGGCTTTACGTCGGTAAGGTAGCTGATGTCAGGACGTTCTGCGAGCACCCTCATTAGGTCTGCCTCATTGATAAGATCCTTACGAGCGATATTTACAAGGATAGCGCCCTTTGGCATTGAGCTGAGCAGCTCATAATTGATCATACCCTTGGTATTTGCAGCAGATGGCATAGCGAGTACCATGATGTCGCATACCTCGAACATCGCCTTACGGTTTACGAAGAACTCGAAACCATCCTTTACGAAGTAGTCGGCTGGGGTAGAGCGGCTGTAAGCATAGACATGCATACCGAATCCCTGAGCGATGCGAGCAGCATTCTCACCGATATTACCATAGCTCATTACGCCTAGGCGCTTGCCCATAAGCTCGCTACCAGATGCCCCAGTAAAGCCCTTGCGGATGTGGAATAGTAGCATTGCAAATACAAGCTCTGCTACAGCATTGGCGTTCTGACCAGGGGTATTCATAACAACTACGTTGTGCTTAGTAGCAGCTTCGCAGTCTACATTGTCATAACCAGCACCAGCACGAACCACAATCTTGAGGTTCTTACCAGCCTCGATAACCTCTGCATCCACTTTGTCGCTACGAACAATCATAGCATCAACGTCCTTTACAGCCTCAAGTAGTTGAGCTTTCTCGGTGTACTTCTCTAGGAGCACTAGCTCTAGTCCGTTGCTCTCTACAATACCTCTTATCTTCTCTACTGCTATCGGAGCAAATGGCTTCTCCGTAGCGATCAATACTTTCTGCATATCTACTTATATATAATGATGCAGAGCCACGGTGTCCCGTGGCTCCACATCCATTAGTTTTTACATATTCTTCTCAAACTCCTTCATTACATCTACGAGTGCTCTTACGCTCTCGATAGGAAGTGCATTGTAGGTAGAAGCGCGGAAACCACCTACTGAGCGGTGCCCCTTGATACCCATCATACCACGCTCTGTAGCGAGGTCGAGGAATGGCTTCTCTAGCTCCTTGTACTCGTCCTTCATTACGAAGCAGATGTTCATGAGCGAACGATCCTGCTCGCGAGCAGTACCACGGAAAATCTTAGAAGAGTCGATAGCATCATAAAGTACTGCAGCCTTCTCTTCGTTCATTTTCTGCATTACAGGGATACCACCTAGGCTCTTGTACCACTTGAGGGTTTGTAGCGCTACGTATACAGGGAATACAGGAGGTGTATTGAACATACTGCCCTTATCTACGTGAGTCTTGTAGTTAAGCATTGTTGGCAGTGGACGATCTACCTGCTCTAGCTTGTCCTTACGTACGATAGCGAAGGTAACACCTGCTGGAGCTAGGTTCTTCTGTGCACCACCATAGATAAGGTCGTACTTAGATACATCTACTGGACGGCTGAAGATGTCTGATGACATATCGCAAATCAGTGGAACGTCTACGATTGGATCCTTCTTAATCTCAGTACCATAGATGGTATTGTTGGAAGTGTAGTGGAAGTAATCTACATCGCTTGGTACAGTGTACTCAGGGATATAAGTATAGTTGTCCTCCTTAGAGCTACCAACTACTACTACCTCACCTACATACTTAGCTTGCTTGATAGCATTGCTTGCCCAAGTACCAGTATCGAGATATGCAGCCTTAGTCTTGAGGAAGTTGAGCGCACCCATGTAGAACTGGAGGCTAGCACCACCACCTACAAATACTACCTCGTGGGTCTCTGGAATGTCGAGAAGCTCCTTGAATAGAGCAATAGCCTCGTCCATAACAGCCACAAACTCCTTACCTCTGTGGGATACCTCGAGGAGAGAGAGTCCAGTACCTGCAAAGTTCTCAACAGCCTTAGCTGCTTCCTTAATTACCCCGTCATTTAAGATCGAAGGGCCAGCGTAGAAATTGTGCTTTTTCATCGTCACTGTGTTATTAAATGTATAAATTATATGTTGAATTTGCTTTCTGCGAGTAAAGGTACCCATTATAGACCAATTAACCTCGGAAATAAGTAAAACCTTGCCATATAACAACCTTTCCCCCATAACTAATTGAGCTTGGTTCCTTAGGTATGTGACCACTACCATTGCAATGGTCTCAGCGGAACCTCTTGTATGAGCTCTGATTAGGTACAGCTACTGGGTACAATAAAGGGTAGAAAATCGTCTGAGTTCCTACCCTTTATTATATGAGTATCTGATTATGCTAGACCACCAAATACTAGGATAGAAACAAGCAGTCCAAGGATAGCATAAAGCTCTGGGAATGCTGCCATCACCATTGTAGATGCAAGCACACTGTGACCATCAGCAGTTGCTGCGATACCATTAGCTAGGATACGTCCTTGGCGATTAGCACTCGCCATACCCACGATACCTACCAATAGACCCATCATAAGGATGGCTACAGATGCCATGAAAGACATCTCAGGATTGATAAGATCCTTAGCTAGGAAAAAGCCGATGAAGCCATACAGACCTTGGGAAGCTGGCAGTGCCGAGAGGCCGATGTACTTACCCATCTGTGTTGGGTCTTTGCGCATAGCGCCAATCGTTGCCTGTCCCGTGAAGAATAGGCCGAATGCACTACCCATGCCACTGATGCCTACCATTGCGAATACGCCTAGGTATGCCAAAATCAAATTTAATTCCATAAGTGTTCGTTTATCTAAGTTATAAATTATTATTCTTTCTTCTGATTAGTCTTTTTCTACTTCAAGTTTCCTTAGAGGGTCATAGGTGATACCACCTCCCTCAAAGTCGGAGTTATTGAAGTATTCTACGTAGATCAGTCGGATAGGGTGTACTAGGGCGCCAATTGTTGTTAGCCCAAAGTTGATACCGTGTCCGAGTACCAAGATGAATGCTCCCACAGGGACAGCCAATAGTATTGGGAGTCCTGATGTTGCCATTACAGCAAGGTTATTAAACACTCCACCGAGTACGGCACCTGTAAGTCCGATAGCAAAGAGACGGATGTAGGAAAGGGTATCTCCCAGTAATCCCGACACAATATTATAAGTGTGCCATAGTCCTGCACCGAAGTTGACAAAGATGTTTTTCCCTGGTGTATTGTAGAAGAGCACCAAGAGCACACACAGTCCAGTAATACCGTAGAGGACATAAGTAGCCCATTGAGGGATGCTCACTTCTATCATCGGTAGCCCTACGAGTACTGCCAGTACGATGATAAGTGTGGGCCAAGCATACGACGATAGTGCTTTAGTAAAGCCCACTTGTTTGGTGCGCTTCAGTGCACCAATGTACTTCGCAAATATAATCTGGATAAATCCGAGAACAGGGGCAATAATCATCATGTTTTCAGACGAGATGAAGTACTCCCTTATACTTGCTAGGAATGGTACCTTTACCAGTTCCACACCGAAGAATGATCCACTAAAGAAGCCAATAACAACACCAGCGAGTCCGAGCCATTGCGCTAGTTCGAGCGTCTTCTTGGCAGCGGGTTTGGCTTTTCTCTTCAGTAGTGACGCCACTATCAATACCATCAGTCCATAGCCCGAGTCACCAAAGCATATTCCGAAGAATACCATAAAGAAAGGGGCAATGTATGGGGTAGGGTCAAGCTCACCATAGTTGGGCATAGAGAATAGCTCCACAAGGGGTTCAAATACTCGTGTAAACCTATTGTTCTTTAGCTTTACAGGGACATCCTCTATCTTATCTATTTCTAGCTCAGTGAAAGCGATACCGCTATCCATCAGGTCTTGCTCCATCTTGGGCGCAAGGTCTTTGGGTACCCAGCCTTCTACGACCACCAGCTTGTCATCGTACATTCGAGTGCCTTGGAAGTTGGCATTCTTCATGTTGAAGCTATTTTGTAGCTCCACAACCTTCTCTGCCAATACATCTGGGTGATAAGCGAGGTAGCTTCGGCTTCCGAGTAGTAGCCGCTTCTCATCCATTAGCTTGTCCTCCTTTGCTTTTAGCTGGCTAAGGCTGGCTGTTGGGAGTTTTTGGAGCTCAGCTTGGTCAAGGGTAGGGGGTGTCGCTTGCCTGGTCACCGTTACGAAGTAAGTATACCTCCCTTCGCTCTGAATTACCTGAGCGTCATACTGCTGCTCCCATTCCTCTTTGAACTGAGCTGGAGACACGACCCAGAAGTGGACAAAGTAGCCTGCCTCTTCTAGCTTCTTTATCAGTGAAAGGTCAAAGTCTCCCCATACCTCCAGTTCCTTTTGCTGGTTGTGCACCTCTGCGAGCTTACTCTCTACCTGAGCTATCTTATCCAGAGTTTCCGAATAGGTTGCTGTAAAGAGTTCGTAATCATTGATTACTCCCTCTGGTAGATCGCTGTGCTCTATTGTGTCTGGTGTCTGCCCCTCTTCTAGCTTATTGCCATTACGCACCGTATTCAGTCGTTGCTGTAGGTGCTTAATATCGTTTTGTTGCGATACATTTTGTGCAAACTCCTCTACCTTCAGAGGATTGGTATACTGCCGCACCTGTACTACACCTAGGTCACGGAGCTTATGGAGAAATTGCTGATACTCTGGTTCGTATACGAAGTAAGAGTATCTCTTCATTGGTACTATCATAGCTCTTCTCCTATTTTGTTTTTGGCTTTTGCCTCCAGATTGGAGCGCATAATCTTCTGTGACGCTTTGGAGAGCGATTCCTCATCCTCCAGATAGCGTTTGATCTTACGGATAGCATCTTGGTACCCTGGGATCTGTACCTTCTCAAAAAGGTTTACCTTCTGGGTAGTCTTCCTCCTGGCATGATCCAGTAGATCCAGCTTGATACGTCCCACCTCAGCTTCGATACCGATAGATGCCATACTCTTGATGAGCTGTGTCCCATCCATATACCACGAAGGCGTGGTCATAAGGCTGAATGGGCGTACCTCGAAGTCTATCTCACCAAGCTCTGGTATCTGTACCCCTGCAAAGCGCTTTATCTCCACCTGTACATCGTTGACACGTACAATAGTTGGGTCAAATTCGCTCCACAGTGCCACCATGCTATCGTAGCTCCGCATGCTCTCCTCCAACTGTCGCTCCATCTCTTCCACATGCTCCTTGGTGCGCTTCACCTCCATTCGGAGGGCGCTCTCCTTGCTCTTGATAGTAGGGAGGGCTCTTTCACGCACCTTCAGCTGCTTGCGCTGTTGCTGGAGGGAGGTTTTGTTATATTGAAACTTAATCGCCATCGATTATCTCTTAAGCATTGGTCGGCCAGTACTTCTCCACAAATTCCTGGCGGATATTTACCTCTGCTTGGTTGAAGTGCTTAGCGAAGAGCGACCAAGCGGTGTCCAACATCTGGGTAGAGTCGAGGTTTACATCTATAGCAAGTAGTTCCTTAGAGTACTCACGAGCGAAGTCGAGCGCACGTTGGTCGTAGTTGGTGAGGTCGAAACCATTCTCTTGCTTGGTCTGAGCATTGGCTGCATCGGCATACAGACGTACCGCAGCATTCATCACCTGTGGGTGATCCTTACGGGTCTCCTTACCAATTACCAGCTGCTTCAGACGTGAGAGCGAACGGAATGGGTCTACAATCACCTTACCCACCTCACTATCTTGGCGTAGGTAGAGCTGACCCTCAGTGATATATCCAGTATTATCAGGCACTGCATGAGTGATATCTCCTCCCGATAGCGTCGTAACCGCAATAATAGTAATCGAACCACCATCAGGGAATTGCACTGCCTTCTCGTAGATCTTAGCAAGATCTGAGTAGAGCGAACCAGGCATTGAGTCTTTCGAAGGAATCTGATCCATCTTATTCGATACAATGGCAAGAGCATCGGCATAGTTACTCATGTCAGTGAGTAGTACCAGTACCTTCTCTTTCTTCTCCACCGCAAAATACTCTGCCGCAGCTAGTGCCATATCAGGAATAAGCAGACGCTCTACCGAAGGATCCTCAGTGGTATTCACAAAACTCACGATACGATCCAGCGCTCCCGCATTTTGGAACGTGTTACGGAAATAGAGGTAGTCGTCATTCGTTAGTCCCATTCCTCCCAGGATAATTTTATCCGACTCTGCACGCATCGCCACAGTAGCCATCACTTGGTTGTAAGGCTGGTCTGGGTCGGCGAAGAATGGAATCTTCTGTCCTGTTACTAGGGTGTTATTGAGGTCGATACCAGAGATACCTGTAGCGATAAGCTCCGAAGGTTGTTCACGACGAACAGGGTTTACCGAAGGACCACCAATCTCTATCCTCTTTCCCTCTACCTCTGGGCCGCCATCAATAGGATCACCATAAGCGTTGAAGAATCGACCAGCAAGTTGATCGCTCACCTTTAGTGAAGGGGCATGTCCTAGGAAGATAACCTCGGCATCGGTAGGGATATCCTCTGTACCTTGGAAGATCTGTAGGGTTACTTCCTCACCATAGATGCGCACCACCTGAGCTAGTTTACCATTCACTAGCGCAAGCTCGTCAAAGCCCACATCCTTAGCATTGAGGGTACAAGTCGCTTTGGTAATCTTGGTTACCTTGGTATATATCTTTTGAAAAGCTGTAGTTGCCATACTTACTCCTTATCTATTATTCTGCACCCTGAGCAGCAATCATCTGCTTAGCTTCGTTGTGGTACTTCTCAAATTCCTCGCTCTTGAAGACAGAGTAGTTCATCTGCTTGAGCACATTGATGAGTTTCTTGAAGAAGTCAGCTACCTCCTCAAACCCTTCAAACTCAAAGTTCTTAGCACATATACTCATGACCAATTCCATCATGAATTGCTGGCGTTCCAGTGGGGTAATCTGATCAATATCATCAAAGGCATCCTGCTGGTAGATGATAAAGTCGATTAGCTCCGACTTCCAGAAAGTCTCATGGTGGTCTAGTGGCACACCGTCATCACCCAAGATGTTTATCTGCTCTGCCACCTCACGACCACGAAGCATACGGCGCTTTGCTTCACCTACTAGTTCTAGCCATTCTTTACCCATGATCTTGGCAATCTCCTCGGCAAACTCAGGGTATTCGATGTACTTAGAGTAGCTCTCAATAGGATTCACCGCAGGATAACGCTTCTTATCGGCACGGTCTTGCTCAAGTGCATAGAAGCAGCGAGCCACCTTCTGGGTATTCTCCGTTACAGGCTCCTTGAGGTTACCTCCCGCTGGCGAAACAGTACCGATAAAGGTTACCGAACCTGTCTTACCATTATTCAGATATACATAACCGGCACGAGCATAGAAGTTGGCAATAATTGCCGAGAGGTCCATTGGGAAGCCGTCAGGTCCAGGCAACTCCTCGAGTCGGTTGGACATCTCACGAAGTGCCTGAGCCCATCGAGAAGTAGAGTCTGCCATTAGGAGCACCTTCAGTCCCATACTCCTATAATACTCTGCCATAGTCATAGCAGTATATACCGATGCCTCACGGGCAGCCACTGGCATGTTAGACGTATTGGCTACCAATATAGTACGCTCCATCAGCTTGCGTCCTGTATGAGGGTCTACAAGCTCAGGGAACTCCTTGAAAATCTCCACAACCTCATTGGCACGCTCTCCACAGGCAGCTATGATAACGATATCCGCCTCAGCTTGCTTACTAATGGCGTGCTGCAGCACCGTCTTTCCCGTACCGAAAGCACCAGGGATAAATCCTGTACCACCCTCCACGATAGGATTCATGGTGTCTATTACGCGCACACCTGTCTCCAGTAGCTTAAATGGTCTTGGCTTCTCGCTGTACGCAGTGATAGCCCTCTTCACAGGCCACTTCTGCACCATGGTTACCTCATGCTCCTTGCCTTCGGCATCGGTGAGCACCGCAATCACACTGTCTACAGTATACTCGCCTGCTCCCACAATACTCTTCACTTGGTAAGAGCCTTTGAAGACAAAGGGAACCATAATCTTGTGTGGCTGATTATTCTCATCCACCTCACCCAGCCAACTCGCAGCCTCTACGCTGTCGCCGACTTCCGCAATAGGCTTGAAAGCCCATAGTTTCTCTCTATCTAGGGGGTCGGTATATTCGCCTCGGCTGAGGAATACCCCTTCCATCTTATCGAGGTCATTTTGCAGACCATCATAGTTCCTTGAGAGCATACCAGGTCCCAGCTGTACCTCGAGCATGTGTTGCTCAAAGGTAGCGGTATCGCCCACTCTCATACCTCTTGTGCTTTCAAATACCTGCACAATAGCGTGATTGCCCTCTACCTTGATCACCTCCGCCATCAGCTTTCTGCCGCCTACATTTACAAAGCAGATCTCATTCTGCCCTACAGGCCCATCTGCAAGGATGGTCACGAGGTTGGAGACCACTCCTATCACCTTGCCAGTTGTCTTCATCGGTATATTGTCTTAATCTTTGTATTTATGTTATTCATCCTCTCCTCCCGAGGTTTGCCTTACCCTTTTGGACTTGGCATGACTCTTGAGTGATTGCTTAAAGTCGTCCATCTCCTGCTTGAAGTCCTTATTTAGCGAAGATACAATCTCCCTAAACTGCTGTTCTCCTTGCACCTTGTCTAGCTTCTCCCAGCGCTCCAGTATTTGTAGCTTCAGGAGATAGACGAGCATCGCATTGATAGAGAAAATGTCGGCAAAGGTCTCTTCATCGAGAAGTCGCCATTTGTAATCATCGATCTTCTGCTCTCGCACAGCGAGGTTGTCCTCCTCTGCAATCTTGCGCATAGCACTCACTAGTTCGCCCTCTGGGGTGTAGGTAATCTCGCTCCAGTCTCCAGCCTTCAGCAACTGGTACAAAGGGCGATCGCCCAATATATATAGGCTTCTATCAAGCTTAAACTTATCTGCCGTTACTGCTGCCAGAGTAGCTGCAATGTCTTGCTCCAGTTTGAACCACCTGCGGAGGAACTCATTACCCTCCTTCTGCACATGTTCGGCGTAAGACATCAGGAGTAAATCAGCATAGAAAAAAGGTTGGTCTACCCCCTCGTGCTGCTCCGTTAGGTAGCGCGTTACAAACTCCTCCATATAGCGAGGGTACACACGCTTAGGGAGCCTAGGGTACTCCAGCTCTTGATACTCCGTCACCGCATTACGTTCCGCCTCTAGTCGCTGCCTAGTTGCTTCCACCAAGAAGCGTAGCTTTTCCTCCCCCAGCACATACATCTTGTGCTCGGGGACTACTACCTCCTTGCCACGTAATATTTGCAGAAGGAGAGCGTTGTCTTCCCTTAGTAATAGTAGGTCTATCTGCTTACGGTCGCTCTTTGTTGCCTGCTCCTTTAGAAGCGTCACAAATTCACGACTAGTCAGTTGGTGCGTGCGATAGTCGCCCTGCTTAAGCGTGGGTAGCTGGGCGCCAAGTGTATAGTAACCCGCCATCACTCGCCACCAAAGAGGATTTCACGCATACGAGGACGCATAAACTCCTTGAAGTACTCAGCGAATGCCTCCTTACTTACATTGATCTTGTAGTCTGCACCCTCTGGAGAGATGTCAAAATTAGCCGACTTACCTGCCACCTCAGTGATCTTAACCCCCTGATTGAGCACATCCTGAGCTTCCGCACGGAAATACTCCTCTAGCCCCTTCGCATCACTGGTCGAAATCTCTACGCCACCAGATAGTTGCTTAGCCATCTGTAGTACCACACCATAAAGAGCCTCTGGCTTGGCAAAGGCTGCATCGATAGCCTTATTTACCGCAGCGCTATTAATCATGCTTGTGATTTTGAGTTGAAGAGCATCCTCAGCGCTAGAGACCATATTCCTGACCTCTGTCTCAGACTGAGTCTTGAGGCGTTCAGCTTCCTCACGAGCCTCAGTTACGATGCGCTCCGCTTCACTCTTGGCCTTCTCTAGGGCGTCACGTCCTTGAGATTCCGCCTTAGCTACTATTTGCTCTGCTTGGCTATTGGCTTTCTCTACTCCATCTTTGTAGATCTTTTCGGCTAATTCCTGAATCTTGTTATCCATATTATATAACTATACGACTTTCGTCATTTTACATTGCCTTGCTCGGTAAGCCCTCCATCTTTATTGGGATGCTTGAGTGCCTCAAAGTTACGAATAATATTTTTTTTCAGCAAGAGTTTTTTCAGGTTATTTTGGTTTTATCTATCCTATACATTGAAGCTAAAGCCCCCCAGCCCCCTAAAGGGGGAGCCCATAGGTAAGGTGGAGGGAGGGGGCTCATCTTATCCACGCCCTCCTTCAGCCCCCAAACCCCCTAAAGGGGGCTTTGGATCCATTCCTCAGTTCAAGCGTGGCTAACGAAAACCCACTACTGTTTCGCCCTATATTCAGTCCGTAATAGGGTACATTAGCGTAGTTATATCTCTTGCCTTTTTCTAATACCCTCCTAGATTCCGCAAAGTATAGATCGGCGCTGTTGGGGGTAGTATTTGGGGGTACTTTGGGGTGCTCTTTGCTGTATTTTGGGAGGTGTTTGGCTGTTTTGGAGATTGGTCTTTGTCTTTTTTATCTATTTATAAGCTACTGAATACCACAATTATTGTAAATGGGTACACTTTGGGACACGAGATTGCCAGCGGGCTATTTGGTTAGCTCGCTACTGAATGTTTCCAATTGTTTGTTTCCCTCTCCTCTCCCTCTCCTTTTTGCTACACCGCTAGTTTT
>NZ_KB904206.1 GCF_000379925.1 Porphyromonas levii DSM 23370
TTATTAATCAGTCCCGACATGCCTATTTTCTCCCAATATGAGATGAAAAATTGAGCTCCCCCTATCGCAGTCTTGCGATTTGTGCTAATAAATTGTACCTTTGCCATAACTAGTCCTCTATAATTTTTTGCAACTTTTTTTTGCAACGTAAAGATACAAAAAATTAGGGACATAAGCCCTGTATTCTCCTTGAATACAGGGCTTTAATTATCAATAGCGCCACCTACTAATAATCAGGGGCTAAAGCACACTTTGCGGAATCTAGGCTAGAGATAAATTTCCCCGCTCGCGCTAGAGAATTCGACCACTCCCCCTCTCTCAAATCCCCCCATCTCTCAGAACTATCGAACATAAGGTGCGTGATGATGACGAATAGTTTCAATTCCAGTATGGTACGATTAACAGGAGTGCAGCCTGCATCCTCCTGCACATCCTCCATCAGTTTCAATTCCAGTATGGTACGATTAACAGAACAGAGGCTAGAGAGGATTGAGCAACTCGCAACACGTTTCAATTCCAGTATGGTACGATTAACAGTCTCTAACATGGCAAAAGAAATCCTCTATTTATAGTTTCAATTCCAGTATGGTACGATTAACAGCTCCGTCCTATTCTAATTGCTGTGGTAATAACCAATGTTTCAATTCCAGTATGGTACGATTAACAGAAGATTTTACCTTTCTATAGCTAACTTGTTTTACCACGTTTCAATTCCAGTATGGTACGATTAACAGCTTGTAAACCTATTGACCTCATCCCAATTCGAGGTGGTTTCAATTCCAGTATGGTACGATTAACAGTGCGTTTACCCTGTTTAGCCACCCACGGAGGTATTTGGTTTCAATTCCAGTATGGTACGATTAACAGAGAACAAGATGAAGAAGATATACCCAAACGCTAAAGGTTTCAATTCCAGTATGGTACGATTAACAGATGAAAGCAGCTATAGCAGATGTACCTACAATAGGTTTCAATTCCAGTATGGTACGATTAACAGTCTCTCAAGTATTCAGCATTTAACGTCCCTCCCTCGTTTCAATTCCAGTATGGTACGATTAACAGTGCCAACACGATACAACTCCGGACCGCTATTGAGGGGTTTCAATTCCAGTATGGTACGATTAACAGGTTCGTAGATAATCTAAGTACTGCAATAGGGCTAGTTTCAATTCCAGTATGGTACGATTAACAGCGTTTACCAGTTGATTTGTCTTGTGCTACTAGCTGTTTCAATTCCAGTATGGTACGATTAACAGTATAACATTTGCGGACATAGATACAGAGTGGGTAAAGTTTCAATTCCAGTATGGTACGATTAACAGTTTTCAACAACAAAAACTCAAGTCGAGAGGATAAAAGTTTCAATTCCAGTATGGTACGATTAACAGTCCATACACCGCACACCACTGCACGGGGTAGTCCTGTTTCAATTCCAGTATGGTACGATTAACAGAACGTGAGCTCAGTCCATGCTTGCGCATTGTTCGTGGTTTCAATTCCAGTATGGTACGATTAACAGAGCTTACGGCAAGCAGCCCTAGTACGGTGACACAAGTTTCAATTCCAGTATGGTACGATTAACAGAATCTCCCAGCAACAATGTCAATAGATGAGCTAAGTTTCAATTCCAGTATGGTACGATTAACAGGTAGGTAGAGCTATCAGACCATACGACGGGAAGCGGTTTCAATTCCAGTATGGTACGATTAACAGAACGAATGGATTTAACCCTACCGACCTGATTATTCGTTTCAATTCCAGTATGGTACGATTAACAGTGTACAAAGCTGATGATAAGGACATACCTAAGGACGTTTCAATTCCAGTATGGTACGATTAACAGACGTCACTGCTACTTTTATCCTCGCTCGCGTCTCTGTTTCAATTCCAGTATGGTACGATTAACAGTTGCTCTCCTCCGCCCTATACTTATTTGCTTTGTTTGTTTCAATTCCAGTATGGTACGATTAACAGTGTGGTCAACGTACATACCGATATATGCTTTACCAGCGTTTCAATTCCAGTATGGTACGATTAACAGCTCTGAGCTCACCAGCTTAAACTTGCGCTCTGCAGTTTCAATTCCAGTATGGTACGATTAACAGTCGGCACCCTTAATCAGTGACCACTTATACTTCTGTTTCAATTCCAGTATGGTACGATTAACAGTTTGTCGAGTAGTTTGTTTGTTGGCTTGTCTCCAGTTTCAATTCCAGTATGGTACGATTAACAGGAGTATAAGAGAGAGGGGTATGCGTGCTTGATTAGGTTTCAATTCCAGTATGGTACGATTAACAGAATGAAAAAAGTAACTCAAAATATGCTACTCGCATGTTTCAATTCCAGTATGGTACGATTAACAGGCTGAGCTCCAGCAGTTACGACAGTCAAAGGAGTCCTGTTTCAATTCCAGTATGGTACGATTAACAGTTCGAGGTCTAGCTTACCAAGTAGCTCAGGGTATAGTTTCAATTCCAGTATGGTACGATTAACAGCAACTCCCGAAGCCGTCAAGGCGTTGTCGGACATGGGTTTCAATTCCAGTATGGTACGATTAACAGACCCCAAGAGCGTCAGTGAGACGGCACGATTTCAAGTTTCAATTCCAGTATGGTACGATTAACAGTGACGCACGTAGAGATTGCGATTACACCTGGATAACGTTTCAATTCCAGTATGGTACGATTAACAGTAAGGACGCTCTCCAGCCCTTTCGAGTGCCATTCGAAGTTTCAATTCCAGTATGGTACGATTAACAGGTCTCCCTCACTGTTGAGGTCGACATTACCGCCAAAGTTTCAATTCCAGTATGGTACGATTAACAGCTTTGATAGGATGGCATAACCCTCAGGGTTTACAATGTTTCAATTCCAGTATGGTACGATTAACAGACGATGGGCAGGTGGAGGGCATTCCACAAAACCCAGTTTCAATTCCAGTATGGTACGATTAACAGAAATCAACCACGTTCTCACCATAGCTCCTGAACGTGTTTCAATTCCAGTATGGTACGATTAACAGTAGATAGAAGGATTGAAAGCATCAAAGTATACGTGTTTCAATTCCAGTATGGTACGATTAACAGACGCAGAATGGGAGAATGATGAGCTTACTCCAGTGTTTCAATTCCAGTATGGTACGATTAACAGTTCTCCGCCGTTGGCTTCGCAACGTTCATCTCTTTCGTTTCAATTCCAGTATGGTACGATTAACAGTCTGCGTGTCGTGTATCTCCTGCCACTTAAATTCAGGTTTCAATTCCAGTATGGTACGATTAACAGGTCAAGGAGGATAATCTTGTTAGGTGCGGATATCTCGTTTCAATTCCAGTATGGTACGATTAACAGCTTGTGACTTCACATAGGCAAATACCTCTTCAGCGATGTTTCAATTCCAGTATGGTACGATTAACAGCCGTCAAATTTACTATAATATATCATTGGTTACAAGTCTGTTAGAAAATTTATTTGGCACTTTTTGCTTGGAAGATGTCATCGAACCCTAATCGTATAATAAGAGTGCACCTACGACAACATTCCATTCTGCTGATTATCAACAACATAATATTCCTCCTATTTTCATAGACCGTCTAAAATACTAGTGAACACCAGTATCGACAGACATTTAGAGAATAACCCATCATTATAGAGCAATTTATGCGCACCACATATTGTATGATATGGGAACTGTCCTACAGAGCACTAAAATGCTAACCATGATTTACATCTATTAGTCTGATGCGACCCAAACAAAGATATTATTAGTTTTCGAAATGTCTATGATCTCTATCATCCTTACGCATTGGCGTGTAATTCGAAATAGGAAAATACTCACAAGAAATTATCGGTAGATGCTTTCTCAATTCCCATAATCTCTTTGTCTAACCACCCCTCTTGTCTTGATGAAAATATTATCAAACTATCGCTCTCTTTCATTATAGCATATGCTTTTGTTTTTAGCTCTTTCAACTTAAACTCGGTAATTTCTCCTTCAAAGACAGAGTTTTGTATCCAATTCAGATACCTTCGGCACAGTTTAAGCATTTTACCTACCCGTTTTTCGCCAATATCGTAAACCAAAATAACGGCCTCATCCGATATTCTGCGTGATGGCGGTTACCGTGATCCCTTGAAACTCCTGCGTCAGCTTGTATACACCAATCATCTTGCGGGATGAAATCCGCAAGATATGGGCGACGGGGTTATTTTTCTCTTTGAAAATTTGAAAGAAAACTGGAAATCCATTATAATTGAGCGAATTATCCACTAAACGCTTAATTACACAATGGATACCAGTTTTCTACGACATGTATATGGGCTTCTTGGAGTCAAATGTACTGCTACACACTACAAAACTAACAAAATAGTTTTAG
>NZ_KB904207.1 GCF_000379925.1 Porphyromonas levii DSM 23370
GACTTGCTCAAGAACGTCTGTCAAATCGAACATACAAGGCATAGATGTGTGAATAACTTTGTCGTCAATCTCGTCAGTGGCTTAATTGCTTATAACCTAATGCCCAAGAAACCGGAGCTAAATTTGGAAATTATCAGAAAACCTAACGAAATCGCCATCGCTTAGGTCGAACTCACGTTAAAGGAGTTTCCCTCCTTATCGACCATGTTCTTCAAATAGAGCGTGCGACCACCGTCCAAGGCTTCACGTTGTTTCTCCGAAAGCTCCAGACCACAGAGTTTATGCGGTACTCCCTGTCGCTGTGTCTGCTGTTGGCGTTCCTTGAAACCACGGTTGTTGTCGAAGATAAATTCAATACCTTTCTTTTCGGCATTCACCTGAAGCGTGGCATCGAAACTTTTACCATTCTTGGAAGTTTTCACGGCTTTGCCCTCCACGAGGTCTTTGTATTGGGCATCAGAGAGCGTTACACCTTTGATTTCCTTGGGGATGTTTACACGGTCGGCACGCAGGGCAACAAGCTCGTTGGTCTGTGGGTCAATGGAGACATAGGCGGAGAAAGGATCTCCGTTCTTGGGTGTTACCTCAATGGTTTTACCGAGGTTGCCCGTAGTGAGTAGTTGCTCTTTCTCTTCGGGAGAGAACTTATAGCCCATATAGGGGAAGTCGAGCTGGGGCTCTTTGCGAATCGGATGGATAGCCAAGCCGGTATAACCCTCCCCATCTGTGCGAAACGCCAAGCGAGCATCGGTGTAGATGGTGGTATTACCGACGGGTACGGCAATCGTGATGAGATTGCTCTTCTGCCAGTTGAGCATTTTGTCCAATTCTCCGCTCTGCTCCAATTGTTCACGGGAAAGCCCGAGGCTGTCGAGCATCTTCCAATCTACTTTTTCGGGGTCAATGGCGGTGGTGTTCTTCTGTCGGGGCAGATAGTCCTCAAAGGGTACACCCATCTTTGCCAGTTGCTCCTGCGTTTCGGGCTTTTCACGGCTTTGGAGCATCGTGCGGAGATTGTCCACGCCTTGCTCCACATTGTCTGCAACAACTCTATACAGCCCGAAATGGGTCGGATTGTTGAATTGCTTGAGGAAGTTGGTCATGAAGTTCTTCAGCAGTCCGTCCTTATTGTTAAACTTCAAAAAAGCTGCCTGATTGGCGGCTAAGGCTTCGGTCGTTTTAAGGTTTCCCTTGTCGTCGATACCCGAAACCACGGAGAGTTTTCCCACTTCTTTCTCGTTCTGCACCTCTGTGCGGTCTTCCAAGACCAGTACATAGTTGTCATTGTTGTTCGATTCCATAATTCTTTGTCTTTAAGATGAATAAATCGCTATCGAACACCAAATATATAAGCAACAATCCTATTCCTAAAGGCGTAGGGAAACCACGGGAAAGAATGGGATGAAAAAAGAAAAAATCAAAAAACGTTTGCAAAAATATCGTTGTTTAAAATTTAATTTGTATATTGGGGGCGTGAGGGGGTTCTTAGGTTTGTGAGATTATCTCGAAGCTAGTTAGAACCTTAAAAAAGGAAAAGCGAATAAAAGAATGGAGGAAACTTCTTTTTTGTTATGAAGAAAAAAGTTCCAACAATCTAGATAGGTTGCCTGATAGTTTTGAAGACATAAAACTGATATGAAAATGAAACACCTGATTCGAAGATTTATTGGCTGGCTTTTTTTAAGCATTGCCATCATTGCTAATGCTTTCTGCCAAGACAATAAAACTGAAGTGCGATTACAAAGAGTAGAAGCCATTGCAAATATGTATGCTTACGCACGATATTTCTATCCAACTAAATATGCGGAGGATCTTAATTGGTATAAGTTCCTAACACATGTGATTCGTTTGTCAGATACGTTGCAGGATGAAGAATCTTTCGATGAATTTTTAGAAGCACAGTTTTCTCCTCTTATTCCTGAAATGAAGATTCGTCTTTATTCAGACACCTCTTCGTATAGCACAGGTGATACGCTTATTCGCGAAGAGTACTATATCAAGGAGCATTATGGTTTTGGACAGAAAGTAATGGGAAGAAGATCTCCCTATCATTCAAAAGTGGTAAAGAAAAATATCTTGGGGATATTCCCTAATCAACATTATACTTTCCCCTTAAATGAACGGTACGTTGTTCAATATCCGGTTGCAGTAACACGTTTAGCAAACAATCTTAAGGACAACTATAAGAAGGTCATGCGTCAAATTGATAGTATTGATCTTCGAGTTACCAAATATTCAATGCTAAAAGCTGCAATGAAGAATAGTATTGGCGACTCACCTTTGATGAGCCAAGATGGTTATATACGAATAGCTGATTTTATTATGCATTGGTGTGTCCTAAAGCACTTTTATCCCTATTTAGAGGAAGATGGATTGGGAGATATAGAGATGAGACAGCTATTACGAACCTATGCACAGAAATCCTTTGAAGCAAGAAACTTGAAAGAGTATTATTTTTATGTATTGCGCGAGTTTATGGGGAACTTCCATGATGAACATATAGTACTTTTAAGCGATATGTGCCCTGAAGGATCAGTTGCGACTTATATTAACACAGAAGACAATCAACTTTTCTTGGATTATATTGATCAGAAATTGGTCGCGAAATGTGATATAAATGTAGCTGGTGGACAAGTGATACATAGAGGAGATGTGGTTGTGGCAATAAACCATCAACCAATAGAAAATTTTATTTCTCGCCAACGGAGGTATATTAGTGCGTCAACGCCACAAGCAGAGATAAAAGAAATTCTAAGGCATGGTTTCCCCGTTTTAGATAAAGACTCCATTGTCGTATATACCTTTAAAGGGCAAGGTGCCGAAACAATAGATTATGCACATAAATCTGCTACACGAGACTATTCTAACTTCTCGATGCCAGTACGATCAATTATTAAGCAAAATCAAATGATTCAGGAGATTATCCCAAATGTGTATTATGTAGATGTATCTCCACGAGTATTCAAGTTGAAAAAGTTTGTTGATTTTGTAAAAGAAGCCACACAAGCAAAAGCCTATATCATAGATCTACGTAAATATCCTGCTCCTGAAGCTTATTTACTATTAGGAATGTTGTCTGAGACTTCTGTTTCATGGGGAGATTACAGAATCCCCGTGCGTTATTTGCCACATCAGCAATCTGTGGTTTGGGAAGCGGAAATAGAGAATATAGCTCCTAATAAACAACAAATAACAGCACCGTGTTATTTTTTAATAGATTCCTGCACCAATAGTTATGGAGAAAGTATGGCAGTGGCTGTCAAAAAGAATCATCTTGGGACTTTGGTCGGAAGCAATACTTCAGGGACTAATGGTAACATGGGGGAGGCTGACCTCAAGATGTTTAACTTTACTTTTTCTGTAGGAAAAGACTTTGAAGGGTTTCATGGAAAAGGCGTAGCTCCGGATGTTCTCGTATATCAAAAACGCGAAGATTTCTTGGTCGGAAAAGATTCCGCCATAGAGTTCATATTGTCAAACTATTAAATAACTAATCAGTATGAAAAAGTTTTCTTTACAAAAGAAAGTTTTGGCTTCGTTGGATTATGATGCAATGAAGCGAATTCAAGGAGGAGGGTATTGTGATCCAAGTATCCCAATGCCTATTGATGAGATTAATCAAGGAGGAAAACCCAATATTGGGGCTGGAGGTGAGATTGCACCCAATGCTCAGTTGTGGACTTCTAGATTGTTGTGTATGACATACTTCGAGACAGGAGGATGTAGTCATAAATCAAAGTCTTGTAGTACTGCTCCTATCTGTATTCCTTTCTAACGAGAGTTCTATATTCATCTGAGGTGTCTCGCCTTGATGTAAAATAGCTAACAAATAATGAAGAGGGGAATTGTGCAATTCCCCTCTTCATTAGTCCGAAAGTTTTATGCAAAAAAAGTTTTAGGAGAGATATACTCTTTATCTGGTAGATACATGAAAGAGTACAATCCTGATGTCTCATTGTATACGGGAGCTTCTGGGGTTTCGTTGTATATGTCTTGCTTTGAGCAGACCTTTCTAACGTCACAAGAACTCAGAAAAAACTACGGATAGAATAGAACTGATACAAGAGCGCTTTGATTCCTATGCTGGGAAAATAAATAATTACAATGCCATCATTGTTTATGCAGAGATAATATTGCATCTCATCCAGCTCAGAAAAGGGGGTGTTATTGTATAGTACTCCCCATTTTTCGACAACGGGCTAGTGTTTTTTTCTTTCACTGTCGCAAACGTACACATTTTCTTTCTCTTTACATAGTTATTGGTTATTGTTATGCAGCTACTACTATTCCATATTCCATGGCAGGGAGTAGCTTGGTGATACTCTGGTGGGGGCGCTCATAGTTATAG
>NZ_KB904208.1:0-2500 GCF_000379925.1 Porphyromonas levii DSM 23370
CGAGAGGAAGGTGGGGATGACGTCAAATCAGCACGGCCCTTATATCCAGGGCGACACACGTGTTACAATGGTGAGGACAAAGGGTAGCTACCTGGTGACAGGATGCCAATCTCCAAACCTCATCTCAGTTCGGATCGAAGTCTGCAACTCGACTTCGTGAAGCTGGATTCGCTAGTAATCGCGCATCAGCCATGGCGCGGTGAATACGTTCCCGGGCCTTGTACACACCGCCCGTCAAGCCATGGGAGCTGGGGGTACCTGAAGTACGTGACCGCGAGGAGCGTCCGAGGGTAAGACCGGTGACTGGGGCTAAGTCGTAACAAGGTAGCCGTACCGGAAGGTGCGGCTGGAACACCTCCTTTCTGGAGTATTCAGAGGAGCTATCTCCACTTATTACGTCTCATTAATAACATAGTCGACCGAGGTGTAGTCATACGATACAAGGAAGTATATATGGACACATTGTTAATTGTTCGGCTTGTTTGTTCCTTTGTCTTGGTATATTTAATTATACGGCAACCCTATTTTTATACTGCCTGCTTATATCTCTTAGTTCTGTTAGGTGTAAGGTAATGAGAGGTTGAGTGTAGATGGGTTGGGTATCAACAGACCCATAGCTCAGTTGGTTAGAGCGCTACACTGATAATGTAGAGGTCGGCAGTTCAACTCTGCCTGGGTCTACCGGCATGGGAGCTTACTAGTGAGTAGCTTTCTGAGGGATGTATAGAAATACGGGGAATTAGCTCAGCTGGCTAGAGCACCTGCCTTGCACGCAGGGGGTCATCGGTTCGAATCCGTTATTCTCCACATTTGGTTGACTAAGGGACGCTTAGTATAAACCGAGCGATCATAGACATATTGGCAAATATATTTTATATTGAAACAATAGTAAAGAGACAAAAGAGGATTCTGGAAGTAGTACGCAAGTGCTATTGAAGGTCTTTTCAAGATGAGATGATATCTCATTGTGAGCAAATTCTTCTGAATTTTTACTTGAGCGACAATGTTTAGTATACTTAAAGCGTAGAGCAAATCTAATAATATTGTTATTATACAGCATTATGCGTTGCATATTTCTTACGAGGGATATGTGATAAAGAAGGTTATAAAGTAATTAAGGGCAGACGGTGGATGCCTTGGCTCTAAGAGGCGATGAAGGACGTGACAAGCTGCGATAAGCTGTGGGTATTGGCACATACGACTTGATCCACAGATTTCCGAATGGGGCAACCCAATAGGTTTAATAGCCTATTACCTACGAATGTAGGAGCAAACGAGGGGAACTGAAACATCTAAGTACCCTTAGGAGAAGAGAACAAAAGTGATTCCCTTAGTAGTGGCGATCGAACGGGGACGAGCCCAAACCATCCTTGTTTCGGCAAGGGTGGGGTTGTAGGACTACGATATGTTACAGGCGGTAATGAAAAGAAGCGAGTTGGAAAGCTCCACCATAGAGGGTGATAGTCCCGTACTTGAAGTGAAGGCTTGGCTAGTAGTATCCTGAGTAGCGCGGGACACGTGAAATCCTGTGTGAATCTGGGGGGTCCATCCCCCAAGGCTAAATACTCCTTAGAGACCGATAGTGAACGAGTACTGTGAAGGAAAGGTGAAAAGTACCTCGCGTAGAGGATTGAAATAGACCCTGAACCCGTCTGCTTACAAGCGGTTGGAGCCCTTTATGGGGTGACAGCGTGCCTTTTGCATAATGAACCTACGAGTTACTATGTATAGCTAGGGTAAGAGCTTCAGGCTTGGATCCGTAGCGAAAGCGAGTTTTAAATGGCGATTTAGTTATATATAGTAGACGCGAAACCAAGTGATCTACCCTTGACCAGGTTGAAGTTCAGGTAACACTGCATGGAGGACCGAACGGTAGAATGTTGAAAAATTCTCCGATGAGTTGAGGGTAGGGGTGAAAGGCTAATCAAACTTGGAAATAGCTCGTACTCCCCGAAATGCATTTAGGTGCAGCCTTAGAGTTTAAATATAAGAGGTAGAGCGACTGATTGGATGCGAGGGCTTCGCCGCCTATCAAGTCCAGACAAACTCCGAATGCTTATATGAACACTCTAGGAGTGAGGGCATGGGTGCTAAGGTCCATGTCCGAAAGGAGAAGAATCCGGACCATCTGCTAAGGTCCCGAAATGACAGCTCAGTTGACTTAAACGCGGTCACGATGCATAGACAGCTAGGATGTTGGCTTGGAAGCAGCCATTCATTTAAAGAGTGCGTAACAGCTCACTAGTCGAGGATTGTGGCATGGATAATAATCGGGCATAAGTTGTCTACCGAAGCAGTGGGATTAGTTTTACTAATCGGTAGGGGAGCATTCCAGCGAGGTTGAAGGTACATCGACGAGGTGTGCTGGACTTTCTGGAAGTGCAAATGTAGGTATAAGTAACGATAAAGAGAGTGAGAATCTCTCTCGCCGAAAGACTAAGGTTTCCTCCTCACCGTTCGTCGGAGGAGGGTTAGTCGGGACCTAAGGGTAATCCGTATG
>NZ_KB904209.1 GCF_000379925.1 Porphyromonas levii DSM 23370
GAGAATGTTGCACGAAGTGCCATTCTCGCCGATTTGTAAGCAAATCGGCTGAGACGTTGCACGGTGGTGAAATACAAGGCACTGAGACTGAGGCTGACGGGAGCGTACTCACGTACGTGACCGAAGCCGAATGTCGAAAGTAACGCAGTAGTCCGCCACCGTGCAACAGTCTCTATAAGCATTAATGCGCTATATAGTTGAAATAAAAAAACTCCTCTATAGAAGGCTATTTGCTTCTATAGAGGAGATCTAGCTAAATATTAAAGGAGAGCCCAGTTTCCGAGACTCTCGCAGATTCTTACTCTTCTCTCTGCATGGCTTGGAGATCCTCGAGAGTAAAGACGATGTAGACAAGAGACATCTCGTTGTCTTCCTCTACAAAGTAGCCAATGGCACCATCTCCAAGATCGATCATATCACTGTAGGCGCTCATTCCGTGGTTGATAATCACGGCATCGCTCCAGCTCTTAGTATAGGGATTGTAACCGTAGACAGCTCCATCCCAACGCTTCTTAGGACCGAAAGGCAAGGAGTGCAGGAGTATAGGCATGCCATTCTGCTGCATAAATAGTGGCGCTCCATTACACGCTGGATCGTGAAGACCTGAGAAGTCTGCAGTAGGTTGCCATGTAATGCCTTTATCCTGGCTTACTCTGAAGATACGATCGCCCTTGGAAGGATTGCGCACACTCATGAGTATGGACTCATCGGGCATTACAATCACTTTAGCCTCGTCACCACCTTTGCAAGCGAGCTCAGAGACATTCCATGTCTTTCCCTCATCATCGGAGTAAATCAAGTAGTTATCGAGCTTGTACTGGTCATTGACACGGAAGGCAGCGACAAACATGATTCGACCATCCTTAGTCACCGCGCCCTGTCCTGATGCGCAAAAAGCGCTCCACCACTTACGCCGGATAGGATCGGCACAATCCTTACCATACAGGAAGTGAGTAATATCTACCGCTTCGCTCCAAGTGGCTCCGTCGTCATCACTGGTTTTCATGTAGGTAGGCTGTGGCGCATCCGGACGCGAACCCCACAGACCGGGACCTCCAATAAATACCATCACCAACTTACCAGTATTGGTCTGGACTATCGCTGCGTCTCCAAAGCCCTTGCCCTTCCCTGTACCAGCAATAAGGATTTCTGGCTGGCTCCAAATGCGACCATTATCAAAGCTACGACGCTGGATGATATCAATATCCTCAGGGATATCGGTCTGGTTGAACTTGCGCCTATCTGCCAATGCAATTAGTGTCCCCTTGTGGGTCTTATGAATGGCTGGGATACGATAGTTCTTACTATCGCCATCACCAGGCACAAAGAGGGGAGTGTAAGTTCTGAAGAAACGGCGGAAAGTCTCGTCGCCTACCTGCTCCACACTAAGTTCTTCGCCATTGACCGACACCTTATGTATGCGGAAGCGAAGGATATCATGGATATTGAACTGATCGGGTGTAGCAAGATTCGCCACAATATAAAGAGTGGTACGCTTCTCTATATCCTTCTGACTAATTGTAGCACTTTGCCAACTATTGAGCGGGAGGCTCTTATAGCTCACTCGCCCTTTGTAATCATCAAGATCACGCACAGCAAGAGAATCCGACACGAGCACTTCCATTCCCTCAATAAGTCTCTGGCTCTCGAGAGGGATGGTATAGTCAATCTGTAGTATCTCGCCCTTATTGAGTGGCTTATCTAGCTGGATTGCGACAAGGGTGCAGTGCCGCATACCCGCCATCACCCCACGGCGTGATGGGTATACTTTGGCACTCTCTACCGCCATTGCCGAGGTGGCGAATAAGCTAATAATCAGTAGTAAACTATATAGTCTTTTCGTCATCACACGCCTCCGTTACAGATTGTCCTTCTCAATATCCTTGAAGTAGCGGTAGGTACCCACCTTGAGCTCAGCGCACGCTGCTTCATCGGTTACGATAATACCATGGCGGTGTAGCTGAAGGGCTGAGATAGTCCACATATGATTGATACTACCCTCCACACCTTGCTTCAGTGCTTGAGCCTTCTTGGCGCCATTCACTAGTATCATCACCTCCTTAGCATCCATAATGGTTCCCACTCCTACAGTAAGAGCCGTCTTGGGGACAAGTGAGATATCGTTATTGAAGAAGCGAGAATTGACCTCTATAGTATCGGTGGTAAGCGTCTTGACACGTGTGCGAGACGTAAGCGATGAACCTGGCTCGTTGAAAGCAATATGACCGTCCTCTCCAATACCACCGATAAATAGGTCAATACCTCCGTAACTGGCTATCTTATCTTCATATCTCTGGCATTCTACAGCAAAGTCCTTAGCATTGCCATCGAGGAGATTGGTATTCTCTGGCTTGATATCAATGTGCCCGAAGAAGTTATCCCACATAAAAGTGTGGTAGCTCTGCTCGTGGTCGCGAGGGATGCCGATGTACTCATCCATATTGAAGGTCACCACATGCTCGAAGGTCACTACGCCTTCTTTATTGAGGCGGATTAGCTCCTTGTACATACCAAGGGGTGTAGAACCTGTTGGCAATCCAAGAACAAATGGATGCTCTGCTGTTGGCTGAGCATCATTAATCCTCTTTGCCACATAGTTGGCTGCCCATGTAGCCAACTTCTCCTTATTCTCTTGAATAATCAGTCTCATACTTATGAATATTCTTCGTTAAGTCTTAATTATTTAACACTACTTGGGCAATGATACGCCCCATCTCCCAAGCCTTATCCTTATCCTCGGCACTAGGTGCTTGGCTTATCTTGAGACTCTCTGCCACCTTAGTCCAGTTCTTTTGCTTCTCACACCATGCTTCGAGAGGCTTAATGGTATTGGGGTTCCATGTACCTGAGCCAAATGTTGCATATAGCCTATCAGGAATCTGACGCTCGCTGAGCTGATGGAGCACATCCTCAACCCTTGGCCACATACCATTGTTATATGTAGGTGAACCCACTATCACAGCCTTGTACCTGAATACATCGGAGATAACTTGGCTAGCGCTGGAGTGCCCCATGTGGTGCATCACTACTCTATCCACACCATGAGCTCCGAGCGAACGACCGATAATCTCGGCCAGCTCATCGGTATTACCATACATAGAGCCGTAGATCATCACTACACCTGGCTCTGCCTCATAGGTTGCCATCTTGCGGTACAGCTCAAGAATCTCAGGGATATGCTTCTTCCATACCACGCCATGCACAGGAGCAATAACTTCGATATCAAGCTGAAGCGCCCTATCAAGCGTCTTCTGAACAAAGCTACCGTACTTGCCCACGATACAAGTATAATAACGATGTGCCTCGGGCATAAATGCAGCAAGGTCATGCTGGTAATCCCAAAAACCACCATCGATAGCGCCAAAAGCGCCAAAGGCATCGGCAGAGAAGAGCACCTTCTCTTTGGGGTCATAAGTCACCATTACCTCTGGCCAGTGTACCATAGGAGCAAAGACGAAGTGTAGCTCACGGCTACCGATATTAAGCGGTGTCTTCTCGTCTACCTCCAAGAAATCCTCTGTAGATACTCCGTAACCTTCGAGCATCCCTTTGGTCTTCTTGTTACCCACAATGACTACGTTGGGGTAGCGCATCTTGACAAGACCGATAGAACCCGAATGATCAGGCTCCATATGCTGCACAATCAGATAATCAAGCTGCTCACCATCAAGGGCACTCTCGAGCTGCCCGAAGAAGCGCTCAGACATATCCACATCCACGGTATCGAGCAATACATTCTTCTCATCCTTGATGAGGTAGTTGTTGTACGCCATACCATGTGGTAGTGGATAGAGGTGCTCAAAGAAAGCTTTAGTTCTATCATTTTGACCAAAGAAGTAGGTCGACTCATTAATCTTCAGATTATACTTCATTACGATATAGAGACTGTTGCACATTCGAGTTTAGACGTTTTTGACTGACTTTTTTCAGATTTTCGTCTTGTCTAGCTTGAAAAATCGCCTTGTTTTTTGATTATTCTCCTCTGTAAAAGCTCTAAATATGAGCTTTTACAGAGGATTTCTAGTACTTATCTCATAACAAGTGCTCCTCTTATAGAGGCTTCTTCATTTTGCAATAATGTATTGAGGTATAACTGGGGAGCTCTTTTGATGTTGTAGCAAATGGCTTCAAGTATATTTTGTGCATGCGTCTTAGCTAACCC
>NZ_KB904210.1 GCF_000379925.1 Porphyromonas levii DSM 23370
AACCAATAACTATGTAAAGAGAAAGAAAATGTGTACGTTTGTGACAGTGAAAGAAAAAAACACTAGCCCGTTGTCGAAAAATGGGGAGTACTATATACCTCATTCTATGAACATCTAACAAAGAACGACTTCATTGTAGATGAAAATCTAAATGAATATGATATCATTCAAGATACTAAACGAAGATTACAATATAACAACTCTCTCTGTCATGTAATGGTAAACACGACATTAGATTGTAATCTAAACTGTTGGTACTGTTATGAGGTTAGAAAATCAGACACAAGACTATCAACAGACGTTATAGAGGGAATAAATAAATACATCCAACTTGAATATAAGAAGTCAAGGTATAACGTACTAAAGGTTTCATTTTTTGGAGGAGAACCTTTTGTTGACTTTCATGGAATCAAACAAATTTTAGATTCCGCTCAACTATTTGCAATGAGCAACAATATTCAACTTATCGCTGATTTTACTACAAACGCAACTTTAATCACTCCAGATATTATTTCATATTTGTCAAATTTTCATTGTGTATTCCAAATTACTTTAGATGGAGATCGAAGAGTTCACAATAAGATAAAGATTGACAAAAACAGACCTAATTGGGATACATATCAAGCTACGATAGATGTCTTAAAGTTAATAGAGAAACATATAGAAAACAGATATGTTGCAGTGAGAATAAACTTTAGTAATGCAACATTAAAGAGGATAGATGAGATTATCAATGATATTGATTTTCTAAATCGAAAGTACACATATGTGATTCTCAAGAAAGTTTGGCAAATTGATAAAGGCAAAGTAGATAAAAAACTTTTGTTTAACGCCATTAATAAGCTTTTCGATAAGAACTTTTTGGTTGATTACTACATTATGCCAAAGGGTTCAGTTTGCTTTGCAGAAAGAAATAGAGAAGTTTTATTTAACTATGATGGCAGGGTGTTTAAGTGTTCTACGATCTCTGAATTTAATGACGAAAACTCTCTTGGATCTTTTAATTTGGGAACTGGAGAAGTCACTTGGGATAAAAGCAAAAAAGCTGAATGGCTTAAAGATTTAACACAAGAGAAATGCAAACAATGCAAATGGTACCCAGTTTGCCTAGGTCCTTGTAATCGTCAACTCATTGCGCACAAAGGAAAAGATATATGCACATTCGATGCGATGAATATGGATACTACAGACTATTTATTGTATTCTTATAGATATCACAGACTTAAGATAGAATTAGAAAAAGAATCGAATCAAATGTAACCTTAACTTATTGCTATCACTATGGGGGAAAAATATAGGAAGTTTTTTTTGATACTGATTTTTGTATTGTTAAACATGAAAGGCATATACGCACAAAATCAGTTTAAAGGAATTGTAGTAACTATAGATGGAGAACCAATCACTGGTGCTCAGTTGGTGCTCTCTGAGGGTGATCAACTGGTGGCTATTTCTCTTGCCAGTGAGGAGGGCAAGTTTTCAATTGAGAATATCCCATCGGGGACATTCCTATTGGAGATCAACGCTTTGGGCTATGCTGAGTATGTACAGACTTTTACTTTTGATAAAGACTTATTGGATCTACGGTTTGTACTACAACCTGATAGCGCTATGACACTTGGAGAGTTGGAGGTTGTTGGTGATCGAGTAAGGCAAACAGCTACTGGAGAGGTATACTTTTTAAGTGAAAAAGCAAAGAGTAGTCGTAATCCTTTTGTGGCACTTAGTGAAATCCCTCGACTAAGGGTAAACGTTGCAATACAGAGCATCAAGATGGAGGATGGCACTAGTCCGATTGTATTGGTGGATGGCAAGCCAGTAAATACTGGAGTAAACCCTATCAATTCTGAGGATATTGCCTCTGTAGAGGTGATTGAAGTCGTGAGTGCTAGATATCTACAAAAGGGGTATCAGAATATGCTCAATATAAAGCTCAAGAGCAAGCGTCGCCCCTATCAATTTTTCCAAGTGGCGGCTAGAAGCGATATTTTACCAGGCAATGGATTTGGAGTAGGATATTTTGAGGTGGGGAATACTAAAGTATCTCTTTTCGGTCGTTTGTCTCTCAATGGCACGCTTAATCGTAATAGCGACTATGAGCAATGGCAGGAGGATACTGATTTTCACAAAGCTAGCAAGGGCACTTCTTTAGTCAATAACCGTGGCGTGAATGGTGACCTAATCCTCAAATGGCAGATTGGGGAGAGGGACTATATGGCAGCCCAGTTTTATGGCAATAAGAAGAAGGATTGGAGTGAAATGAGTGGAGCAGGAACGCTAAGACAAGCAGTAGAAACTCCTTTTACTCTATCATCTAATAGTGTAGATAATAGCTATATCCTAACGGGAGGTCTATTTTACCAGCACGACTTTAAGGACAAATCTCAGTTGCAGGCGAGATACTGGTACAATAAGAATCGTAATAAACTTGATGGCGACCACATAGAGGCGTATAGTAGAGGGGTAGAGAATAAGTACCTATTTGAATACGACAATCAGCGCTCCTCTATGAATCTTGAGGTCAACTACACTAAGCAGTCGGAAAGTGGAAGTAGTATTGATATCGGAAGTAATACACGGTGGATCAATGATAAGATCGAGCAGGTGAGTGAGCAATTGCCTATCTTTAATCATCGGCGATTTGACGAATACTTCTACGCCTCTTTCTCAAGCAAAATAGGAAAGCTCAATTATATGCTTTCGGCTGGATTGGAGGGTATTTGGCTTGATGCGGGTGGCGAGAAGAACAGCTACTGGAGACCAAGGTTTGCTGTTTCTGGCAACTATGTGATTGATAAGAAGAACACTATTCGTCTCAATTATAATCTGACTAATACCAGCCCAAGTGTAGGACAACTTAATCCCTACAACACTTCTAGTGACCCTCTAGTAGTTACACGAGGTAATCACCTGCTCATGCCTGAGCAGATGCATACAGTAGGGCTCAATTATAGGCTTAGATTGGGGCGATTCTTCCTCACTCCTCTGACCGTTACCTATAATCATTATACTGATAGGATTACCCCATACTCCTATATCGATCAAGGAGTTCGGGTCAACACTTATCAGAATGACGGGAAGTTTGACTTCTTATATTGGGGAGCAAACATTAACTATAACTTTAGGGATGGTTTGAGCTACGCTTATGTAGGAGGTGGACAAAATCGCTACTACTTTGAGGGGCAAGAGGTAAAGACTATGCCCCTAGTCAATGCTGGTGTGTGGTGGTACAAGGGTAAGTGGATGTTTGGTGCTGATATTAGCTGGCAAAAGTATAGCTATACTCCTCAGTCTAGAACGCAGTATTTTAGACCCACCTTTGCACAATTACAGGTTAATTAACGTGAGTTCGACCTAAGCGATGGCGATTTCGTTAGGTTTTCTGATAATTTCCAAATTTAGCTCAGGTTTCTTGGGCATTAGGTTATAAGC
>NZ_KB904211.1 GCF_000379925.1 Porphyromonas levii DSM 23370
TCGGACAATTGGAGAAGCTCCCCAATCGGCAGAAGGGCAATCTGGGTATCGGATTCGCCGTGTTAGCGGGTGTCGTATTGATAGCTCTTATCTTACAGTTCTCTTTCCTCAAACCTAGGGCTTGTGGATATGACCAACGCTATTCTACCAAGATTGATCGGCGCTCCCGAACTAACCCGATAGCTACATATCTACTCGACTAGTCGGAGTGAACCTGATGATCGGGTGCCCTCATAGCATAGATTGCACGATGATGGGGCACAAGCTTAATCAATGTGGTCTTTCCACTTCCATTGGCTCTCACAATGTCTGCTACTTTACCATTGTCATAGTGCTGACCCAATGCTCACAAAACTCCTCCTTAGTGTAGGTGACAAGGCCCTTTCCCTGGGTCTGCAACATAGACTCTATAATTAACGTGAGTTCGACCTAAGCGATGGCGATTTCGTTAGGTTTTCTGATAATTTCCAAATTTAGCTCAGGTTTCTTGGGCATTCGGTTATAAGCAATTAAACCACTATAATACTCCCCAAAAACTAGACAACTCAAAAAGTGGTAGATTTGAGAGTTGTCTAGTTTTTGGGGAGTATTATAATTGTTGTAACTACGATGAAATAGACAACTTCTATATCCCAAATAATGGGATTTATCGCATGTCTCTCTTCCTCTTGGGCACAGGGCTTACGGATTAGAAAAGGGGTGATTGCTATAAGATTACATACCTAGAGGCACACCTCAGCCCCTCACCCCTCTTCCCCTTCTTCCAATCCCCATGTAGTCCTAGAAATAATTTTTGCTGCTCGCGCCATCCGCTGTCTCCGATCTACTCGAAAGATTGCGTTGCACGATAGGAGCTGGAGGACAGAGCCTAACGGAATGGCGAAGGTCGCCACTTGATTTTTTGCTATCTTTGTAGGAAACAATTTGAAGAATAGGAAGTATGGGGATAGGAAACTTTTATAAGCAACCAAAGCCTAGCAAGTTTAGATACGTTTACCGCTACTACGACCCGAAGAAGGAAGCCGATGAGAAGCGCCGACTTCGGGTGCGTCGCCAGTATGGGCTTGACGAGGAGGTTGATCCAGAACAGGTAAAAGAGGAGCTCAAGGGGTCGTTTCGCAAACAATCAGACCACCTCGCCAAGTACGATAAAGAGCAGGTGGGGGACAAGGCTTTTGCAGAGCGTAACCGTGTTACAATGATTGTGCTGATACTTGGGCTCGTGCTTCTGATATGGCTATTTAGGCATCTTGGCACGGGGCTTTTCAGATACATCGGTCAGGGTTTCACTAATATATTTAGTCTCTTTGGATAAATGGACAGCTTGATCAGGCTTTTGCCCGATAATATCGCCAACCAAATAGCGGCTGGTGAGGTGATTCAGCGACCAGCATCAGTAGTGAAGGAGCTGGTAGAAAATGCCATAGATGCGGGCGCCACGGATATTCAAATAGAAATCAAGGATGCAGGACGCACTCTGATACAAGTTATTGACAATGGCAAGGGTATGGCTCCTATGGATGCGCGTATGGCTTTTGAACGCCATGCTACGAGCAAGATACGGCAGGCCGAGGATCTCTTTGCGCTGACCACGATGGGCTTTAGGGGAGAGGCGCTCCCCTCTATCGCAGCTGTGGCACATGTATCGCTACAGACACGCACTTCAGATAGTGAGCAAGGCATCCGAGTAGAGCTCGAAGGCTCTAAGGTGACTGGTAGCACGCCTGTAGTGTGCCCAGTGGGTGCCAACTTCTCGGTAAAGCACTTATTTTTCAATGTACCGGCAAGGCGGAAGTTCCTCAAGACAGACGACACTGAGTTTCGCCATATCATCAGCGAGATACAAAACGTAGCTGCCGTTCGCCCCGATATCTCATTTACCCTTAGGCACAATGAGGTGGTCACCCTTAAGCTCGACCCCTCCTCGCCTAAGCAGAGGATTATAGATCTATTTGGGAAACGCCTCTCAGAGAATCTATTGACCATAGACATGGAGACACCACTTGCTCATATTCGTGGGTTCGTGACTAAGGCTTCGGCATCACGTAAGAGAGGGGCACAGCAATACTTCTTTGTCAATGACCGATATATGAAGCACCCCTATTTCCACCGCATGGTGATGAATGCCTATGGGGGTCTTATTCCACAGGGAGAAGCACCAGAGTATTTCCTATTCTTCTCGGTAGACCCAGCTAGTATCGATGTCAATATCTCGCCGACCAAGACAGAGATAAAGTTTGAGGCGGAGACGGATATCGCCTCGATACTCTACTCGGCAGTACGGGAGATACTAATGATGGGGGCTGCTGTACCTTCCTTGGATTTTGACGACGAGAAGATGGAGATTCCAGTGGCTACGAAGAACACCGACGGAGCCTTTTTCCCTGAGCCGCCGTCTGTCTCTCCTGAGCTGACCATGAGGAGCAAGATGAATAATGGGGATAGTACACTCCAACTCCCAACTACAGACTTCAAGATGCCCGACATCTCGGACTGGGATAGGTTTTATGAGAACTTCGAGTCTAAGCGAATCACGAGCCAGCCCAAGCAGCAGCCGTTGCCGCACCTCTCGATACCTAAGACGGAGGAAAAGCTAGAGATATCTACGCCTCTCCTCTACGGAAACTATGCTGTGTTTCCCCACCCCAAAGGGTTGGCTCTTGCCGACCTGAAGCGGGTGCAGTACAAGGTACATTACGAGCGCGCCAAACAGCGTCTGAAGGCGGGGGGGCTCGTTTCGCATCGTTTGCTCTTCCCTACACTCATGGAGCTGAGCGCCAAGGAGGCTCAGGAACTAAAGCGTCATCTTGTGCTCCTCGACCGTCTCGGGTTTGACATCTCCGATATGGGGCAAAATGCTTTTACCATTAACGCTGTGCCCGATGGGGTCAATGCAGGTGGCGAGGAACTACTGCTCCACCAAATCCTCACAGAGTGCCAAGCTACGGCAAAGAGTAGCGAGGAAATCCTCTTGGAGGGACTGGTACGTCAATTGGTTCGCTTCCAGATTCAGCAGGGCAAGACTCTGCTCTCGCCGAAAGAAGCTCAAGAACTCCTGACGGAGCTATTCACGCTTCCCGAGCATCTCATTACGCCCGAGGGCAAGAGCACACTCTCTTTCCTTACCGATAAAGAGCTGGATCGGCGTTTCTAGCGTAACTCTCCCAAAACGGGCGTGTAAGGAGAGAATAAAATAGCCTGTAGGTACGATTTGGTACCTACAGTCTATTTTGTGTCTCGGTGTCTTTTTGAGTTAGACTTCTATGTGACCT
>NZ_KB904212.1 GCF_000379925.1 Porphyromonas levii DSM 23370
TGATAAGAGAAAGACTGCCCTGAACGAAATCCTCCTAAAAAACGGACGAAAAGGAGGATGAGAAAATCAAATATCTTCGTGCAACGGTCTCAATAGAGGGCAAGCCCAAAAAAAGTTGCTTCAAAAGTGGCTAGATACGAAGAAATGAATTAGATTTGTGGGGAAATTGGCTAGCGAAAGTGTTCGCAGTTGATCTTGGAGAGGTGCTCGAGTGGTTGAAGAGGCACGCCTGGAAAGCTTGTATACGCCTAAAGCGTATCGGGGGTTCGAATCCCCCTCTCTCCGCAATAATATAACTAGAAAGTATTTATCACTAATCTTTAATTAAAAGAGAACTTACAATGAAAAGAATTTTAGCAAGTATTGCTCTGGCAGGTTTGCTTACTCTTGGCGCTGCCAACGTAGCTTTTGCTCAAGATGCAACTACAGAACCTGCTGACAGCGCAGCTACTGCAGCTCCAGTTGAGGAGATGGCAGCACCAGTTGAGGAGCCAGCAGAAGAGATGGCACCAGTAGTAGAGGAGGGTGGTTTCCACCAAGCTCTTAAGACTAAGTTCATCGAGGGAGGTCCAGAGTTCATGGCAGCAGTTGCTATCGTGCTCATCCTTGGTCTCGCATTCTGTCTAGAGAGAATCATCTACCTAAACCTAGCAGATGTAAACAACGAGAAGTTCCTCGAGGAGATTGACCAGAAGCTTCAGGCTAACAAGGTAAACGAGGCTCTTGAGCTTGCTCGCGATACTCGTGGTCCAGTAGCATCTATTACTTACCAGGCTATCAGCCGTCTAGACCAAGGTCTTGAGGCAGTAGAGCGTTCTATCACTGCATACGGTGGTGTACAGGCAGGTCTTCTCGAGAAGAACATGTCATGGATTACGCTCTTTATCGCTACCGCACCTTCTCTAGGATTCTTGGGAACCGTAGTAGGTATGGTATTGGCATTCGATACTATCGAGCAGGTAGGTGACATCTCTCCTACAGTAGTAGCAGGAGGTATGAAGGTGGCTCTTATCACTACCATCTTCGGTCTTATCGTAGCTATGATCCTTCAGATTTTCTACAACTATATCCTTGCTAAGTTTGAGGGTATCATCAACAAGATGGAGGATAGCTCTATCACTCTCGTTGACTCAGTAGTAGCTCATCAGGAGAAGTACGGTAACAAGTAATTATTTGAATAGGAGAATAAGACTATGTCAGTAACTAAAATACGGAAGATTTCCAGTACAGCACTGCTAGTTCTCGCAATTCTCACAGTAATCGTAGTAGGGCTTTTCTTCTTTGGTGGGTATGTTGATTCAACAGCACCAAAACCAGAGCCTGTCTTTACAGATGTTCTGTTCTATCTAATGTATATTGCGTTGGGAGTAACCCTTCTAACCATGCTATACTTTGGAGTAGTAGGAATTGCAGCGAGCTTAGCAGATCCTAAGAGGCGTAAAGGCGCACTTGGCGGACTACTATCGCTAGTGGCTATTGTAGCACTGCTTGTTATCACATACGCTATCGGTAGCACCGACAAGCTTGCACTCAGTGTAGATTTCCAAAAATATAACACAGAAGGATACCTCAAGTTTGCCGATATGTGGCTCTATAGCATCTATTTAGTGCTTGTGCTTAATATCATTGCACTTATTGGGTTTGCTATTAAGGGATCTCTCAAGAAGTAAGAAGTAACATTTTGAAAGAAAGGATTATTTATGGCACGTGGAAAGAAAAAGATTCCAAAGATTAACGGATCTTCGAGCGCCGATATCTCTTTTATCCTGCTACTCTTCTTCCTTCTGACTACATCTATGGGATCGGATAGTGGTCTAGCTCGTCAGCTACCACCAGCCGTACCACCAGACCAACAAGATGTCTCTATCGACATTAACCGTCGAAATATGCTACGCGTTAACGTGAATAACCGCGGTCAGATACTTGCCAATGGCGAGGTAGTTGATCTCAATGGTCTTCGCGAAAAGGTTGCAGAGTTCGTCCTCAATGAGAACGACAGATCTGATCTTGCTGAGCGTGTAGTAGAGTCATTCCCTCTTGTAGGGGCACAAAAGGTGACTAAGAATCACGTCATTTCGCTAACCAATACAGTAGATACGCGTTATAGCGACTACATCTTGGTACAGAATGAGCTAACTAAGGCTTATATGCAAATACGTGATCAGCAGTCTAGAAAGCTTTTTGGTCTCTCATTTAAAGATGCAAGTCTACAGCAGCAAGAGGTGTTGATTGATATGTATCCTCAGAAGATTTCTGAGGCAAACCCAAGAGAATTTGGTAGTAAGAAAAAGTAACGAGTACATTATGAGTAGATTTACGAAAGATGGAAGCCGTGAAGTACCGGAACTAAATACCATGTCATTGCCTGACTTGATTTTTGCGTTCCTATTCTTCATCATGATGGTGACCTCTATCCGTGAAGTAACTATGATGGTACAAATTGCACTCCCTCAAGCTACAGAGCTTACAAAGATGGAGAAGAAGTCGCTTGCTACTTATATTTATATGGGTGAGCCACTCAAGCAATACCAAGAGAAGTACGGATCGGAAGCTGCAATCCAGCTCAATGACCAGTTTGCAAGCACTGCAGATATCTTTGACTATATCGCTCAGGAGAAAGCTGCAATGTCTGAGGCTGATGCCCCATACATGACTACTATCCTAAAGATTGACAAGGATACCAAGATGGGTCTTGTAACTGAAGTTAAGCAGAAGCTAAGAGAAGCAGATGCACTAAAGATTTTCTATAGCGCACTTAAGGGCAAAGAGCTATAACAAGCTCTTTCATAAAGAAAGTAGAGTCGCATCTTCACACTAGTGAGATGCGACTCTTTATTTGTACCATACTAATGAGCATCAGAATAAAAGCTAAGTACAATCACCTAAAATGAGAATATGGTGGGAACCAAAAAGCTCTCAGGGGAGCCCCCATTATAACAAGCGCGAACGCCTAAATTTGTTCCTAGGAATAAATTTATTTTTCTGTACAAATAAAAATATTTATCTCTAGGAATAATTATTTTTATTCCTAGAAACCTAGATTCCGCAAAGTATAGATCGGCGCTGTTGGGGGTAGTATTTGGGGGTACTTTGGGGTGCTCTTTGCTGTATTTTGGGAGGTGTTTGGC
>NZ_KB904213.1 GCF_000379925.1 Porphyromonas levii DSM 23370
GTAGGGATGTATATAGCTCGGCACAGTACCCTTACTGAGGCTCCTCTGTGGGTAGATCACCAGGATTCCCATCTTACGCATAAGTCGCCTTACTCGTTTCTCATTAACTGAGTAACCTCTCAGTCTTAGCATATCACGCATATGCACAACTCCAGAGGTGGGGTGTGTTCGGTGTGGTACTCATCAATAATACGCATCATCTCAAGGTTCTGCTCACTTTCTCCCTTCTCAACTCTCAAATCTACCACTTTTTGAGTTGTCTAGTTTTTGGGGAGTATTATAATTTTCAGGAATACCATATTGTCCAAACTATTTTCCATCGGTGGAAACCAACCGTTCCAAGGCTGGAAACTTATCTTTCCAGCGCTGGAAAAGTATCTTTCCATCGGTGGAAAATAGTTTCTATTTGCTGATTAGGGTATGTCTTTCACTAAAATATCAATGAGAGCTGGACTAGTTTTAACCTTTTGGGTTTAGGTATGTACGAAACGACTCTGTCGTTGTTCACGTGGTGGGGGTACGGACGGTCTGGTGTAACAGAATTGTAAGCGAAAGTTGAGCTTGCATGGTGTAGGACTGCTCTAAAGTGCCTACTTTTGGGTAAATTTGCCATCTGATGAGAGTAGATATACTGACCGTACTTCCTGAGATGTTGGAGGCTTTTGTGAATACCTCCATACTGAAGCGAGCCCAAGATAAGGGACTTGCAGAGATTTGCTTGCACAATCTTCGTGATTATACTCAAAATAAGTGGCGCCGGGTGGATGATTATCCCTTTGGCGGCTCTGCTGGTATGGTGATGCAGATAGAGCCAGTGGACAATGCGATAAGTGCACTCCGAGCTGAGCGAGATTATGATGAAGTAATCTACACTTCTCCCGATGGGGAGATGCTTACTCAGCCTGTCGCCAATAGTCTTTCCCTTGCAGAGAATATTATTATACTCTGCGGGCACTACAAAGGCATTGACCATCGTATTCGCGAGCACCTTGTGACACGTGAGATCTCTATTGGCGACTTTGTACTGACTGGCGGAGAGCTTCCCGCTGCGGTGATTACGGATGCCATAGTACGGCTTATTCCGGGGGTGCTTGGGGATGAGCAGAGTGCTCTTTCCGACTCTTTTCAGGATAATTTACTCGCGCCGCCTGTGTATACCCGTCCTGCGGAGTACAAGGGGTGGGGGGTGCCAGATGTGCTCCTTTCGGGCAATCCTGCCAAGATTCATACTTGGGAGATGGAGCAGGCGCTGGAGCGTACCAAACGTCTTCGCCCCAATCTATTAGAGAATAGAGAATAACAATAGATATTACTACAGACCATGCTTGACAAGATCATTATTCTAGACTTCGGTTCGCAGACTACACAGCTCATCGCTCGACGTGTGCGTGACTTAGGAGTCTACTGCGAGGTACATCCTTATCATCACATGCCAGAAGCTGAGGAGAGCTTGAGGGGTGTTATCCTATCGGGAAGCCCCTATTCAGTTTCCCAGCCCGAGGCGTTCAAGATAGACCTGACCAAGTTGCCTGCCGTGCCACTCCTCGGTATCTGCTATGGAGCTCAGTTTATAGCTAGCCAAATGGGCGGAAAGGTCGAAAAGTCTGCCACCCGAGAGTATGGTCGTGCCCACATGGAGATTCTTACTGAGGATCCTCTATTGCAAGGGCTGTCCGAGGGGAATGTAGTGTGGATGTCGCATAGCGATACGATTACCGAGCTGCCTGAGGGCGGTGTGCGCCTTGCCAAGACGGAGTCTATCAATAACGCTGCGTATAGAATTGAGGGCAAACAGGTGTGGGGCGTACAATTCCACCCCGAGGTTGCGCACTCCGAGGAGGGTAATAAGCTCCTTGATAACTTCCTAAATATCTGTGGCGTGAAGCGTGAGTGGTCACCAGCTTCTTTCGTGGAGAGTACTGTGGCTGAGCTCAAAGCAAAGCTGGGGAATGATAAGGTATTGCTCGCCCTTAGCGGTGGGGTGGACTCCAGTGTTGCTGCGGTGCTTTTGAACAAGGCTATTGGTGCTCAACTCACTTGTATCTTCGTGGATCACGGTTTGCTAAGGAAGGGAGAGTTTGAGCAAGTGCTGGAGATGTACAAGCACCTTGGGCTCAATGTAAAGGGCATAGATGCCAAGGCATACTTCCTGAATGAGCTTGCTGGGGTTAGCGATCCAGAGCAGAAGCGCAAGATTATCGGCAAGGGTTTTATAGATGTGTTCGAGGCTGAGGCTAAGAAGATTGAAGACGTGAAATGGCTAGGACAGGGCACAATTTATCCCGACGTTATCGAGTCTATCTCTATCACTGGTCAAGTAATCAAGAGCCACCACAATGTAGGTGGATTGCCCGAGAAGATGAAGCTCCAGCTTGTAGAGCCTCTTCGTCTTCTCTTCAAGGATGAGGTTCGTAAGGTAGGTATCGAAATGGGTATGAAGCATGAGATGATCTATCGCCATCCATTCCCAGGTCCTGGACTCGGTATCCGTGTGCTCGGTGATATTACTGCCGAGAAGGTACGCATACTTCAGGATGCCGACCATATCTATACATCATTGCTAAGAGAGTGGGGCTTGTATGATCAGGTATGGCAAGCAGGTGCCATCCTACTTCCTATCCGTTCGGTAGGCGTAATGGGAGATGAGCGAACCTATGAGTATGTATGTGCGCTCAGGGCTGTGACCTCTATAGATGCGATGACGGCGGACTGGGCAAAACTCCCTCACGAGTTCCTTGCTAAGGTCTCCAATGAGATTATCAATAATGTACGTGGAATCAATCGTGTAGTCTACGACTGCTCATCCAAGCCACCAGCCACAATCGAGTGGGAGTGACTACCTGAATGGTTAATCATTCTATTTATTAAAGTTATTTAGTTGAGAGAGCAACAAAAGGCTGATTTCATTCTGTGAAGTCAGCCTTTTGTTGTTAACTCCGCCTTCTACAAAACTGGTGTATAGCTTATCGCATAGATTATAATACTCCCCAAAAACTAGACAACTTAAAAAGTGGTAGATTTGAGATTTGAGATGGAATTAATTGTCATTTTCCGATGAAAAGAAGAAAAAGAGAAGTTTATGGGACGAAGAAGTAAATACAGTTCAATCTTTAAGGCACAA
>NZ_KB904214.1 GCF_000379925.1 Porphyromonas levii DSM 23370
TCCTTCGTTTTTTTCTCCAAAATTACAAATGGTTCGCCAATATCCTGCATGCGTCTCAATTCTTCAAAAAACACATCCCCTAATTCAGCAAGCTCGAATTATGCAGAGTTTGTGGCTGTTGTGTCGGGTAACACTGCACTTTTGGAGAAAGTGAAGATAGAGCGTAAGATTAGCAACTTAGAGTCGGTTCAAAATGCTTTTCGTAAGGAGCAATACGCGACACAAGAGAAGTATGATGCTACCAAGAAGCGATTGGAGCTCATATATAACAACCTCGCCTCATTAAAGACAGATGAAAAAATCTTTACTTCTCGTGTAAAATTTGATGATAAAGGTGAAACAGTCAATGAGCTTACCCTCTACGACCTCCCTAACGAAAGTGATATAGAGGTGATCGCGAAACACCTACACACTATAGCAGAGAAAGAGCGCACCAATAGTGTCTACAAGCGCATTGGTGAGGTGTACGGTTTCCCCATCATGGTTCATTCTGAAAGTAGTACCCAAGATGGCATGTTCGAGTTCACCGAAAACCGCTTCATCGTAAAAGGGGAAGGTAGTGTCTCCTATACATATAACAATGGACAGCTTGCATCTGACCCAAAGTTAGCCGTCATGAACTTTGTGAATGCTCTCAAGAAGATACCCTCTCTGATTGAGAATACAGAGACACAGATATCCAAAGTGGAAAAAGATTTAGAGCGATACAAAGCTGTACTAGCTGTGGATAGATTTGACAAAGCAGATGAGTTGGAGCGTCTAAAACATGAGCTTGTAGAGGTCAATAAGAAAATTGAGAAAACGGTAACTAATGACGATGCTTCAAGCCAATCGTTACCTCAGAGTGAAAGCCTCGGTTTTAGCCAGGACGATACGCCACAAGTGAAGTTTAAGATACGGTAGCCCACTTTAAAAACGACATCTATTTTCCCGAGTTCTGTATGACAATTAATCTACAAGGTTTTTTAATAGTTTACAGAGTGTTTTCAATCATTGCTGCCTGACACACATGAACTGAGATAACCGATGGTGTGTCAGACAGCAATGGCTATCAGTTTATCAAACGTGGCAAAAAAAAATGGATTTTATTAGATGAAAAGTTTGTGAAGTAAAAAAATATGTATACCTTTGGAGCAAAGAAAAAAACACAGTTTTATCTAATTTTCAAAGATGAGAGAGCATAACATTTTAACAGTACTTCTTGATAGATTGAATATAAAGTATACTAGTACATACGCAACAATGATGTTCAATGAAAACCCGAATAAAGATAATTTACTTGGCATTTCAGAGATGCTTTCTTTGTATCGCATCAATAACATTGCAATAAAATTGGATAAGTTAGAAGACATCTTCTCTATTACAACTCCTTTTATTACAGAAAGGAAAGGCGAGTTTGTTTTAATTGAAAGCACAAATGATAAGATTTGCTATTATACTGGCAATAGGATAAAGAAGGTAGAGTCAATTGAAGAATTTTTCTCAGGATGGTCTGGTGTAGTCCTTGTAATATATGCGAATAGCCAATCTATAGAGAATAACTACGACGAGCACAAAAAAAATGAACAGAAAACTACAGCAAAAAAGTATTTGTTAGGTATTGGTGTATTTTTCTTACTTTTATTAAGTGCATTATCTACAAACAATTATCTCAATTTACATATACTTGCTTTGTTTTTCATTAATATAACAGGCTTTGCTATAGGCAGATTGTTACTTTTAAATGAACTGAATATTTATAACAAGTATAGTGAGAAACTGTGTTCCCTTATTGAGACCTCTAACTGTAAAAGTATTTTAAAATCCAATGCCTCTAAAGCTTTCCTAGATGTTAGCTGGAGCGAAATAGGACTTTGCTATTTCTTTTCAAATCTTATTATCATTTCATTTTACCCCACCCTTATTCCTAGCATTGGATTCATTAATCTATTCGCCTTGCCATATACATTTTGGAGCGTATGGTTTCAAGGAGTTAAAGTTAAACAGTGGTGCGTGATGTGTTTATTGGTACAGTTACTACTTTGGATAAATTTCTTGGTTAACATTTACTTTATCTCCAATAGGGTTTTTGAAATAAATTTTTTATACCTATCTATATCAGTTTTCATATACCTACTTTCTCTGCTTGGAATAGTGCATATAATATCCTATGTGAAAAGTTATCATGACTTATCGTTTACTAGACAACAGTTCAATAGTGTAAAAGCAGAGGAAAGTGTTTTCAAGTCGTTAATGAGAGAACAACCCTTCTACTCTATTTCTGGTGATAACTCTAGTATCTTCTTTGGTAATTCAGCCTCACAGTTATGTGTTACCATTATAACAAATCCAAAATGTGATCCTTGTGCTCGACTTCACAAACAAATTACAGAATTACTCAAAGATGAACCTTCTCTACAGTTTCAATATATTTTCACCCCTTTTACGCCAGAATTGGCAGTTGCTTCACGCTGTTTAATAGCCATCTTTCAACAGAAAAACATCATTGAATCTCATAGAATTTACTCTGAATGGTTTGAAAAAGGAAGGCACACAAAAGATTTTTTTGAAAAATATGGTATAGATGCTGAAAGCAAGGAGGTTCTCTCTGAATTTGAAAAACATAATTTTTGGGTGAATGAAAACTTGATAAGCGAAACTCCTATCGTATTAGTAAATGGATACCGTTTATCCAAGTACTATGAAATAAAAGATCTTAGATATTTGACAGATATAGAACTCGAAGACTAGTATAATACTCCCCAAAAACTAGACAACTCAAAAAGTGGTAGATTTGAGAGTAAAGATGGAACTAATTGTCATTTGCTAACGAAAAGGAAAAGAGAAGTTTATGGGACGAAGCAGTAAATACAGTTCAAGCTTTAAGGCACAAGTTGCTTTAGCCGGCTTGAGGGGCGATGAGACGAT
>NZ_KB904215.1 GCF_000379925.1 Porphyromonas levii DSM 23370
TCAAGGGATCACGGTAACCGCCATCACGCAGAATATCGGATGAGGCGCAATTGAACAGCTTATTGTACCGCTCAGCCATCTGTTCCTTAAAGGTCTCAGGCTGTCTTCCTAACCAATCGACAAAGCCTTGCCGTATCTCTTCAATCTTGGAGTTGGCTTGCTGAATCTTCTCCCCATCCCTTACCTTAATCGTCTTCATCATACCCGACACTGGGTCTGGCACCTCCTTACTCTTATTGATTTCGGGGATGGTGTTCTGCAGAGCATGTCCTAATAGCTTGATACCATCATACCGCCTAAACTCTCCCTGCACCGCATACTTGTTCCATATATTGGCATTCTTACGCTCACACTGTACAGCATACTCATCCATATTGGCGTGGTACGAGACATCCACCTCCGTGCCAAAGAGATCCGATGCAAAGAGCGAATAGACCTTACTCGGGATCCATCGCTCCCCTAGATTGAAGTCTAAGTCAGCAAAAGGGACAGGCGTAGGAATAGCAGCTTTGAGAGCCGAAAGACTTCGCTTCGCCTCTTCCACGTCGGGATGCTCCAAGAGCCATGACTCCAATCGCTCCGCTTTCTCAATGACATTGCCCGAGATGTACTTATCGGCAATCTCGTAGTTACCCACCTCGGGATTATAGAAGATACGGTCTTCTAATTCGGTCACAAGGTCGCTCTCCTCTATCTCGGGCAGTAGCGAAGCCATATAGCCCAAGTCCACCTCCCCAAACTTATTGAGCGAAGCCGAGAGTGCTTCCAAAGGGTTTGCCACGACTGTAAGCTCCTCATTTGAGAATGCGGTAGGGTGGTCAAAGATATCTGCCTTAACCAGCTTCCCATCGATGCTTCGCTCCAAGAAGAGCATCTCCACCCCAGTAGCATCCATCTTGATAAGGTCCACATTGGAGCGGTCATTGAAGTGTCCTCTTTGTGCTACAAAAGCATCGTAGAGGCGATTGAGCTTCTGTCGCTCCTCCTTATCCTCCACCCGATTGTGAGCCTCATAGTCATAAAGACGGTGATAGCTGTCCCTTATCTCCACATACTCCTTTAGCTTCGAGAGCTGTCCATAGGACAAGTCCATAGGATTGAAAAGCGGACTACTCTTTACCCCTGATAGAAAACCGACCTGACCATTCTGAACCACAATGGATCCATCACGCAGGTGACTATCGGGAAGTGAGAGAAAAGGTCGAGGAGATGTATCAAATACCTCCTTAATGGGCTTACCCGTATTGGGTATAATATCCCCCTCCTCATCAAAAGAGAAGAGTGATGGCTGGGTCATCTTAGGAGTAGCTCTCTTGGCACTCCTTTTTGGAGAGGCAGGCTTAGCCACACTTTGTTTTGACTTCTCTTTCTTCTCAGTCTGAAGTTCCTTATTGGCCCGATCCACCTCCTTTGTCCATTGGATATATTCCTCTGGAGCAAAAAGTGGTAGCATGGATGCCTCAGACCTCTCATCGTACAGCGTTGGGTCATCTATCGGGTGATGATCATCGTCAAAGTACACCAACTTACCACCCATCTCCCTCGGTGCTTCAAAGTCAGTGCGAATAACACTCTCCTCTTGCTGATGTTTTTGCCTCTCATAGAGCTTATGAAGGGATAGTACTGGCACTCCCTCAGGTGCCACATCTTCCTCTTTGACAAGCTCGGGAATAACATCCTTTACCTCCTGCTTATGTGTGTATTGCTCGCCAATGTACTCTTTGAGTTCCTCAATCTGATGAAGCGGTTTCGGCTCAAAGTAAAGGTCACGCTCAATGCCTAATCCTCTCACCTTTACCTCTCTCATCTCAGCAAGGGACATATAGCCTAGCTCCCAGCCATAGCCCATAGTGGTCAAGCCAAAACCGATTTCCTCCTTCGGGTCATATTCTAGAATATAAGAGGTGTAGGCACCCATCGGAAAAAAGTAACGACCATAGGCGACCTTATCCCCCAATAGCTTTATCTTCTCCGTGGCATAGAGCTTAGGGAGCTGCTTTTGCAGTGGCTTAGGCATCAGGTCGTAGGCATTCTCAGCCCCTTTTTGAACCACCTCCTGCTCCTCTTGCTTTACTTCTTTCTTTTGCCCTAGCACTCCAGTCTCATAGAGGGAGAGGTCAAATTGTTTACCCATACTCTATAGTCAGTTGCTCCCGAATTTCATTGGCAATCCCCTCTACACCGCCTTCGTGGGTATAAACCCAAGTGGGCTTGCCATAAGGGTCGCTTCCTATTCTTTTGTCTGTAGCAATAATCCGCTGGCGAGCTTCTTCTCCCTCAAAAAGAGCATTGTGGGTAAAAGCGATACTAAAGCCATCACCCTTAGACACAGCATAGCTCTCAATAAAGAGCTTCTCCGTGGGAGTCAGCTCTTGCTTATTACTCTGCTTCTGTAGGATAATCAAGTCGCTCCCCACCTCTGTCCCAGCATTATCGGAAAACATGCCCGAGGGGAGCCTCAGTGCAGAGACGAGGTTACTATGCTCCATTAGATACCTCCGAATAGGCTCATTTTTAGGCGAGTCCAAGACACCTCGCGAAGCAATAAAAGCGAGCAACCCGCCCTCCTTCAGCACATCAAGCCCTTTAACAAAGAAATAGTTATGAATTGCCTTGGTAGAAGACTGCTTAATCACCTCATCACTCTTGAGGAAACCTCGGTCATAAACCAAGAAATCACCAAACCCAAGTTTGACCCCTAGAGTATATTTTGAGGTGGTTTTTGGGCATTTTGAGGAGTGAAATGCTGATTTCATCGGGGTAGTTGTTTTTTAAAT
>NZ_KB904216.1 GCF_000379925.1 Porphyromonas levii DSM 23370
TATTTTCTCCCAATATGAGATGAAAAATTGAGCTCCCCCGATTGCAGTCTTGCGATTTGTGCTAATAAATTGTACCTTTGCCATAACAAGTCCTCTATAATTTTTTGTAATATCTATACGAACATAAAGATACAAAAAAATCTGGACATAAGCCCTGTATTCTCCTTGAATACAGGGCTTTAATTATCAATAGCGCCACCTACTAATAATCAGGGGCTAACGCATACTTTGCGGAATCTAGGTAGGAATAAATTTCACTACTCTGGCGAGCCATATGATGTGCGCTAGCTACTAGCATTTGGGTGTATACTATGTGGCATGTAGTAGACCCAAGCTAGGTAACACTCATTTTAACGATTGCTATAGGAATGGGAGTACACAATGAAAGGATCAGAGTGCAAAAATACCTAATTGTAGGTAGAGAATTCCGGTTAAATACCCTAAATGTTGTGATCATTCGAGGCATCCTATTTGGGTATCTTTGCGCTCGATAAATCATAGACTTTTGGCTCGAGATGTGTGTAGTGCCGATTACCACGCGTGTGGTATACTTGAGCGAAGGGTTTAGGTTACTCATTTAAGATTTCAAAACAATAAGCGCTGAGGACTAAGGTTTTCGGACCTACTACAATGAAACGATTGCAGTTATTACTCTCCCTATGTGCTGTGGCTATGGTGCCACACACTCTTCTAGCCCAACACAAGACAGAGGCTGAGCCCGACACCACTTATATGCTCAAAGACTTTGTCGTGGTATCACGACCTCTTCTGGGCAGTAAGTTCCAAGCACGTCATCGTACAGGTTCTGCCTACTTCTTATCTCCAAGAGAGATACAGAAACTGGGCTACACCGATGTGATACGTATGCTACGCTCCGTCCCCGGGGTAAATATGTATGAAGAGGATGGCTATGGCCTTCGCCCTAATATTAGTCTGCGTGGTACCACGGCAGAGCGAAGCGAGCGTGTCTCTATCATGGAGGATGGTGTACTGGCAGCCCCAGCGCCCTACTCTTCGCCTGCCGCCTATTACTTCCCTAATGCAGCGCGTATGCACGCAGTAGAAGTACTCAAGGGTAGTAGCCAAGTGCAGTATGGTCCTTTCACTACTGGTGGGGCTATCAATATGGTCTCTACCCCTATCCCTCAGAGTTTTGGGGGAAAGGTATCGCTATCCTATGGTAGTAATAATACGCTGAAGGGTCATGTAAATATGGGTAATCGCTCTACCCACTTCGGGTATCTTGTAGAATACCTAAGGCACCAATCGGATGGCTATCGACAGTTTGCCAATGGCGACAAACTCGGATTTCACCGCAATGATGTGCTCGCCAAGCTACTCTTTAATACCGATAGAGATTCTGAGGGAATCCAACATGCACTCGAACTAAAGTGGGGGTATGCCGACGAGTACTCGCATGAGAGCTACGTGGGTCTTACAGAGTCCGACTTTGGTCTCACCCCCTATCTCCGCTATCCTGGCTCTAGGATGGATAATATGAAGTCGAGGTACACACAGTCGGTAGCCACCTATCTACTGGAGTTTACGCCTAATCTCAAGGTCACCACACAAGCTTATTACAATACCTTTCACCGTAATTGGTACAAGCTCAATGACGTGCGTGTAGGTGCTTCCAAGGGTGAGAAGCGAGGTATAGACGCTGTCCTTGCCGACCCTGAGACCAATGCCCTCTACTATGATATCCTATCAGGTAGAAGGGATTATGAGGGTGAAGCACTAATGGCACGTGCCAATAATAGGGGCTATAAGTCTAGAGGTATACAGACCCGTGTAGAGTACAACTTTAGTCTGGGGAGTGTATACAACAACCTAGAGGGTGCGGTACGCTTGCATGCCGATGAGGAGGATAGGTTTCAGTGGGATGATGGTTACGCTATCAAGGGCGGAGAGGTATCGTTATTTTATCCAGGGATACCTGGCACCCAGGCCAATAGAGTGACCTCAGCCCGAGCTATTGCAGCCTATATCCTCAATAAAGTAAGATGGGAAAAGCTAACCGTAACAGCCGGTTTGCGATACGAGGATGTGGCGCTACTCAAGAAAGACTATACCTCTGCCGACCTTCGCCGTACAGGAGGGGTACGTATCGAGACCCGCAATAGTGCAAAAGCAATTATCCCAAGCCTTGGTGTGAGCTATGATCCCCTGAAGTGGCTCTCCCTATTTTCAGGCGTGCACAAGGGCTTTGCGCCTCCTAGTGCTGTCCTCTACCAGAAGCCTGAGAGTAGTGTCAATATAGAGGTGGGCACTCGTCTCAATACATCGCTCATAAAGGCCGAGGTTATTGGTTTCTACAATGATTATAGCAATATGTTAGGAAGCGACCTATCGGCCGCCGGTGGACAAGGTACGCTCGAACAGTTTAATGTAGGCGCTGCAGTGGTCAAGGGGGTAGAGGTATTAGTTCAAGCACAATTGATTGGCGAGCGTCACGATCTCCAACTTCCCCTGCAGATCTCCTACACCTACACTGATACCGAGATGAAAAATGAGTTTGAGAGTAGCTCTTGGGGAAGCGTGCACGTGGGCGATGAGATACCCTATATCTATAAGCATGCTCTGAATGTGCAGCTAGGAGCGGAGTACAAGCGTGTGGATGCCACTGTGAGCATGCGCTACAATAGCGATATGCGCACGACCCCTGGGCAAGGTGTCATAGCGCACGCGGAGTGTGTGCCAGCGCATACTATTATTGATGCCTCTCTCAACTGGCGCCCTACCGATAAACTTACAATTTCTCTGAATGCCATCAACCTTGCCAATAAGGTGTATATCACCTCGCGTCACCCCTCGGGCGTACGTGCAGGTCATCCACGAGGTATTTTCGGAGGGTTCACGTACCATTTTTGATAGTATCACAGCCGCAAAAGTATAGAATATGAATAGCTACAAAATGATAAGGAAACTGCTTGCCCTTACAGTCATCATAATGGTCGGGATACTTCCCTCCCTAGCTCAGCAACCGATGAAGGTAAGGGGCGTAGTGTACACGACTGATAAAGCTCCTTTGCCTGGGGCTACAGTAAAGGTGACTAAGGAGCGAGGAGCAGTGACGAATGCGAAGGGGGAGTTCGAGATAATAGCTCAGAAGGGTGAAGTGCTCGAGGTGAGCTTTGTGGGTATGATTACTCAGAAGGTAAGGATAGCTTCTCAGCACATGACCATAATACTCGAGGAGAATACCACCGTGATAGACGAAGTGGTGGTTACGGGGTATCAGAAGATTAAAAATAGAGTGTATACCGGTGCTGCCACTTCTGTAAAACTACAGGATATTAAGCTCGAAGGTGTGAGCGATGTCTCGCGTATGCTGGAGGGGCGTGTGGCAGGGCTTTCTATACAGAATATCTCGGGGTCGTTTGGCTCCGCACCACGCATTAATATCCGAGGTGGAGCCTCTATTATGGGTAACGTGCAACCTTTGTGGGTAATCGATGGTGCGGTATATGAGGACTTAGTATCGCTTACACTAGATCAATTGGCTTCGGGTGATGCTGTGACGCTGATTAGTTCGGCGGTCGCTGGTCTCAATCCCTCCGATATAGAGGATATACAGGTGCTTAAGGACGCTTCAGCGACCTCTATCTATGGAGCCCGTGCACTCAATGGCGTGCTGGTCATTACCACCAAGTCGGGTAGGCGCAATACGCCCAACAGAGTCTCCTATACCTATGAGCTGAGTACTAGGATGATGCCCAAGTACGCACAGTTTGACCTCCTCAATTCCCAAGAGACCATGTCGGTGTATATGGAGATGGAGAAGAAGGGCTACTTTGGCTTTAGTGACGCTCTCTATGGTAGGCGTAGTGGGGTGTACTATCAGATGTACAAGGCACTGAGTACGATTAATCCCGAGACAGGGACCTTCTATTTGCCGAATACGGAGGAGGCGAAGCTGGCATTCTTAAAGGAGCGCGAGTATGCCAATACCGATTGGTTTAGGGAACTATTCACCTACCGTCCTATCCACAGCCATACCGTGAGCTTTACCTCGGGCGGTGAGCACTCTTCGACCTATGCTTCGGTAGGGTTCTATAACGATAAAGGGTGGACGCGTGCCGATGGTGTGCGCAGGCTTACTGCCCACCTCAAGAATGTATTTCACTGGGGTGATAAGGTCAAGACAACCCTATCGGCACAGGGTAATATGCGCCATCAGAAAGCACCAGGCACGATTCCACAAAGGAAGAACGTGGTAATAGGAGCCTTTGAGCGAGATTTCGATATCAACCCCTTCTCCTATGCGGTGGGTACGAGCCGCACACTTTCGCCACGCAATGCCGATGGTTCACTAGCCTACTATCGTAATAATTGGGCGCCATTTAATATCCTCAATGAGTACGACAATAATTATATGCAGACAGATGTCTTGGACTTCAAGGTACAGGGTGAGGTGGAATATACCGTAATGCCCGAACTTAAGCTGACTGCCCTAGGGGTGGTGCGACAGGCGAATACTAGTACCGCGCACTTCATTAAGGAGCGTTCGAATGTAATACAAGCGTTTCGGGCGAATGAGACGCCCGTGGTGGCGCAGCAAAACATCTACCTCCTGAAGGATAAGGACAATCCTTTACTTCAGCCACAAGTGGCACTGTCACACGGTGGTATCTTTAATAAGGTCGAGACTTCGCTAAAGAGCTACTTGGGGCGCTTTGCTGTAGAGTGGGACAAGCGGTATGGGGCACACGATGTGCGAGCTTTCGCCTTTACCGAGGTGCGCTCTACCGATAGGCGCATCAATCCCTTCCAAGGCTATGGCATACAGTATGACAGAGGGAATCAAATCTTTACCGATGCCCGGATCTTCCAGAAGCTGACCAATGAGGGGGAGAGCTACTTCTCTTTGCTCGATACCTATGAGCGCGGGGTCACATTTTCGGGAAGCGCTACCTATGGGTATCAGAATAAGTATATCTTGAATGCCATCCTCAATTACGAGGGATCAAATACGGCAGGGAAGTCTGCTGTATCACGTTGGCTCCCTACTTGGAATATCGGGGCGAAGTGGAATATAGATAGGGAGGAGTTTATGCAGGACTTCACCGCTATATCAGGGCTAGCACTTAGGGCTAGTTATGGTCTTACTGCTAAGATGAACGAGGAGGCAATCAACTCTACAGCGGTGTATAAAAACTTTATTACCAATAGGTACAATATTGGCGATAGAGAGAACGCACTTAGGATATTACACTTGGAGAATAGGGATCTCACTTGGGAGAAGATGTATGAGCTAAATATAGGAGCCGACCTTAAGCTCTTCGGAGGACGAATCAATACCACTATCGATGTGTACCAACGCAATTCGTTTGACCTCATCGACCTAGTACGTACTTCGGGTGTAGGTGGGCAATACTACAAGTATGCCAACTTCGGAGACATGCGCACAAGAGGGGTAGAGCTTATGATTCACTCTAAGAATATAGATACTGAGGACTTCTCTTGGTCTACAAGCCTCACGCTTAGTGCTATGGACCAGAAGATAACCCGTTTGCTCAATACCCCGAATACTTTCGATATGGTATCGGGTGCTGGAAGAGGTAATATAGTAGACTTCCCTAGAGGGTCGCTCTTCTCTTTCAACTTCCAAGGACTCAGCCGAGATGGTCTCCCTACTTTTGACTTCGGTCTGTATCCCTCCAATAAGAGCGAGTATGCCCACGTGCATGGGGCTGACTTCCTCGATGCTCAGTACTCTAAGACCTACCTCATCTATCACGGTTCAGTAGAGCCTAGGTATATCGGTGGGCTTTCCAACACCTTGAGGTATAAGAGTTGGGAACTATCGTTCTTCATCACCATGCAGGCAGGGAATAAGATTAGGCTCAATCCGACCTTCGACCCCTCCTTCGCAGATCTCAATGTATTCTCCAAGTCATACTATGACCGTTGGCTCAATCCAGGCGACGAGCTGAAGACCGATGTGCCTACCCTCCCATCTCAAGACCTGATACGACAGATAGGCACCGAGAATATTGAGCGTGCCTATAACACCTACAACTACTCTCAGGTACGAGTGGCAGACGGGAGCTTTGTACGTATGAAGAATATATCCCTCGGATACACGCTCCCTCATAGTATTACCGAACAGCTGAAGCTACAGAGTGCTGGTCTAAGGGTAAATATGACCAATCCTTTCCTTATCTATGCCGATAAGAAGCTGAAGAACCAAGACCCTGAGTATTACCGTTCTGGAGGGGTCTCTCTGCCTACACCACGGCAGCTGACTATGACATTGAATGTTTCTTTCTAATCCCCTGCAACTATGCCGATAAAGAAGATATTTATTCTGCTAATAGTAACTATAGCACTCAGCTCTTGCCAGAAGTTCTTGAGCCAAAGCCCCAATTCATCGCTGGATGTGGATATAGATAGTGAGGAAAAGATAGCTGAGCTACTGGCTGGTGCGTATCCCGATGCTAGCTACTTTGCTTTTCTAGAGGCGCGGACCGATAATGTGAGCGAACGTGTCCATGGGTCGCACACGAGGCTCAATGAGGCGATGTACTTCTGGGAGGACTATGACCACGAAGACTTGGATACTCCGCTCAACTACTGGAATGCCTGCTATAGAGGTATAGCCCAAGCCAATAAAGCGCTTGAACTACTGGCCAAGTACCCCAAGAGCGATAGGGTGAAGGCGCTGTATGGAGAGGCGTTTCTATTGCGCGCCTACCTACACTTCATGCTCGTAAATATATGGTCGGAGCCCTATAGTCCTGGTAAGTCGAAAACGGCACTTGGCATCCCCTATAGTATACAGCCGGAAAAGCACGCTTTGGTCACGTATAACCGTGGTACGGTAGCGGAGGTCTATGCTCACATAGAACAGGATCTAAAGAGAGGTATTTCGCTGGTTAATGATCAGTATTACCAGCACCCAAAGTTCCACTTCAATAAGAAGGCTGCGTACGCCTTTGCTAGTCGCTTCTATCTGATGAAGGGGGAATGGAAGACAGTAGTCGCCTATGCCAATTATGTATTGGGTTACGACCCAGGTCAAGTCTTGAGGAGCTGGAAAGGGTATGCGGAGAAACTCTCTAACGACCGAGGGCGCTTATATAGGCTCTACACCAGTACTGAAGAGCCTGCAAACCTTCTGATGACTGCTACTGAGTCGAGATGGGCTAGGAGTATAGCCACAGATAAATACGGTATAACTACTCACGGGATGAGATATATTTTCGATAAGAAGGGTATAGAGAGCTGTAACAGCGCAAAGAACCTCAATATGTATCAATCATATCTCTTCAGGCATAGTACTGCTCCAATAAGTGACGGACAGTATGTGGCAAAGTTCGATGAACTATCGATCTATGGTCATGAAGGGAGCAAGCCCAGGGGACTATACGTAACCAATGTGCTTCTAACTACCGATGAGGTGATGCTCAATAGGATGGAAGCGTATGCAATGTTAGGGGAATACGAGCGCTCTATAGATGATCTCTTGGTCTACCTCCGCTCAAAGTTTGGGATAGATCTCACCTGTGGGCGGACGGATTATACCTGGACAGATAGTAAGAACTACGATATCTACACCCCCTTCTATGGCATGACCATCAAGCAACTAGCGCTCATCAAGATTATCACGGATTTCCGCCAGAAGGAGTTCGTACATGAGGGCATGAGGTGGTTCGATATTCGTCGTTTCTATATGCCGGTAAAGCGAGACTCCAAGAGTGCACTATACAGACCGCTACTCAAGGAGGATCCCCGAAAGCTCCTACAAATCCCTGTGGAGGCTATTAATAGGGGGTTAGAGCCTAATATTCGATAAATCTTATGAAACAATATAAAGGTATGATGATAAAGAATAAAAGACTATTAGGGCTCATACTCTTGAGTGCTCTACTCTCTATTTCTTGTACTAGGGATAAGCTCTCAGAGGTGAGTGCCGTGGAGCAGAATAAGGTGCTACGAAGCCATACGGATCTAGATCAATGGATTAAAGAGACGCTTACATTACCATATGGTATAGAGGTGGTTTATCACTGGGATCGAAATGCGGCTGAGGTGGGAAGCTACACTTACCCGCCCAAAGAGGATAAGGTAAGGGAAGTATTAGAGACTGCCAAGAGGCTCTGGATAGACCTTTACAGCCAAGACACCTTTGGTGGCAGTAAGTATTTGTTTGGCAAAGCTCCTATTAAGCTCTATCTGTATGGTGGGAAGAATATAGACTTTTATGGCTTTGAACACCTTGCTAATAGGGCTGCTACTGGTACGGAAATGCACCTCTATAACGTAAATGACTTCGATGCCAAAGATGAAACTAAGGTATACGCACTTATGAGGAGCGTACATCATCAGTTTGCACATCGACTCTCTGAGCTTTTTCCCTATGATAGGGATGTATTCTTATCCATTAGCTCTCATAGATACCACTACTCTACTGCCGACTACTTAGCTAAGGTGCAGAAAAATATTAACACCCGAAATGATATTTGGAAGATTAGCAAATATGCAAATAGGTATGGCTGCATCACACTAAATGCTTTGTTATCTGCACCGGATGATTTTGCGGAAATGGTAAGTGTATCACTTTTGCATACGCCTCGAGAGCTTAAGCAAGCTCTTAAGAATGCCAATACACCCCCTCCCGGATATGATGAAGAAGAAGAGCAGAAGGTTATGGAGGAGGCTAAGCAAGCACACAAAGAGCTGGCAGAGAAACTAGAGTTTGTCAGGAACTATTACTCAAAAAACCTAGGAGTTAATCTGGTGCAGATGCAACGCTCTGCCCATAAGCTAATGAAGTTGTATACATCCAAGGAAGAAAAAGAAAAAGAATCATGAGATATAAGATTAACATAGTATCTGTGTGGCTTGGGGCATTTTGCTTACTCGGCTCCTGTACACAGCAGTCTGTATTCATTGAGACACCAGCAGAGCGTAGTGCGAAGAGCATATCGGATCTTAGATCAGAGTTGGTGGAAGCACCCTATGGTTGGAAGGTAACCTATTTCTCCAATACAGACTCTCTGCTGTTTGCCAATCCGTTGGAAAAGTTTACCAAAAAAGATTATTCGCAGGATTATGGTGTAGGAGGTCACTACTTTTGGATGAAGTTCGACCCCGAAGGGCGTGTAGAGATGCGGTCAGATTTTGATAGCAAATCGGCTACAACATCAAGTGTGTGTGCCTATGAGCTTAAGCAAGTCTCAGGTGTGCAACTTAGTTTTACTTCGTATGGGTACCTCCATCAGCTGGTCAACGACCTCTACCAGGCTTCGTCCGACTTTCTTTTCCGATTCAAGGATATAGATGATCGCTTGGTCTTCGAAACCCCTATGTATAGTACGAAATCGAAGACATTTATTCGGTTTGAACGGGTGACTTCGCCTGAGGAAATGACACATGCGGTAGAGAAATCGGTGGAGAATAGAAACTGCTTTGAAGGGATGCGTTATCCTCAGCTAAGAATTCACAAAGGAGATCGAGAATACTTTGGGAGTAACTATATAATTGCACAAGAGAGCAACTTTAAAAAATGGCTTAAGCAAAGTAAGGATCGACGCTATCGTGTATTCATATACAATGCAAGTTTGGTCGATGTGCAAATCGAACTGACTGGCTTAGGTTCAGGCTATACAGGTACAGATCGAGGACTATCATTTCGACCAGGAATTAGGTATAGTAAAAATGAAGTCTTCTGCGACTTTGAGCGTGTGGGCGATCACTTCGTATGCGAATTAGTACGTATGTATCATCCTAAGACTCGTAGTTGGCGGTACGTGAGCAAGCATTTGGCTCCCGATGGAGAACCTACCGGAATGATTGCTGAGATCTATGATAATAAGCGCGATTGATATAATACATACTACTGAAGGTAATGAAAAAGAGAGACGGTATAATACTACGACGATGGCTACTACTAATGATACTAGTACCAACGTTGTATGCCTGTAATAAGCAGTGCGAAGAGGTGGAGCCTGAGGATTATGATACACTTTTCCCTTTTACTGGGATAGAGGCTCCTGAACAGATGAATGGTAATATCGTAGTGCGCCCTTGCGACCCCGATTTGGCACTAGAAGCCTATACTTACCCTGGGGAGGAGGATAATCTATCGGGAGAAGAGTATACAATAACCATGAGTTGCTCTTTCGAAGAGAGTGATAGGGATGGTAGCAGGACAAAGAAACCTCAATCTAAGTATGTGGTATCATATATCAATGAGCATAAGCAGCTAGTACAAGTCGTATGTGACAAGGGAGAAGACTCCGAGAATAATACTAACGCTCCGAAGATGAAGAATTTTGAAGAGTATCGTGTAACCTTCAAGGTGCGTTCGGGTTTCCCTCTATACCTTTCTGTAACTGGTTCGGGTCCACGAAATTCACATGTAGAGGCGAAGATAGAGGCTGTCTCTAAAGATGAAGTGGTGGAAGTATTGCCATTGGCTGTGCATTTGTACCAGAACGAGGAGGGAATTTATAGGCTGAAGAACCCTTACTGTGAATTTATGATTTTGCCCTAAGGGGGTGTAATGTATTTCAAACAGATGAATAAGAAGATAAGGTATATTCTAGTGCTAGCGGTATGGGTGCTGGCTGGTGCTTGTGGGCACAAAACGGGAGAGGTTGTGGAGAGTGCTTATGTCTTGCCAATTTCTGCTGAGCCTGAGTATCGCTTCGTACGGAATGGACGAAGCAGTGTAGATATTCAGGAGTGTAAGTTGCTTAGTACGCCTATCAATTATATTTATGAGCAGAAGATGCGCTCAGCCCAAATCCAGACTGAAGAGAGCTATACGGATACTAAAAAGTTATTTACTGAAGGAGAGTTTGGTCTCAAACCTCGTTCCGAGCTTGCAGGTTCGGCTTATGCGCAGCCTTTCAGGTCGGAGGTGCAGAGGTATATGGATGAATTGATAGAGACGAGTGCTCAGTTGTCGGGCTATGGAGCTGAGGTCCCCTATAAGCATAGGCTCCAAGAGGCGGAAGTAGGAAAAGGGGGGTATGTGGGAGTGAATATCGGAGATAAGAATATAGCTTTTGTAGGGGAGAAAGGATTGGTAGTCGCCGAGCTTTTCAGATTTGGAGTAATGGGAGCTATTTACTTAGATAAGATACTCAATTTACACCTTGATGATGACCTTCTTGCTAATCATACACTCCAAAGCAATCACGATAATTTGGTATTAGGTGCAGGACATAATTATACTGCTCTAGAGCACCACTGGGATTTGGCTTATGGTTATTACAGGTACTGGAGACCTTGGGCTGAGGGGGAGGGTATCCCTGCCCTCCGAAAGAGTAGTGATAGGATCTTTAGGGCTTTTGTGGAAGGACGTATGCTGATGGAAACGTTCCGCTATGATGATATACGTGAGCAGGCTCGGATTATCAGGGAGGAACTAGGTAGAGTAGTAGTGATTAGGGCTATTCATGCTCTCGTAGGAGCCAATACGATGACGAATCTAAGAGAACGACCTAAGTATGCTTTTCAGCTTCTTTCGCAGGGTTATGGACTGATTTATGCTGCGCAGTTTGTGCGAAAAGCCGATGGTTCTCCACTCTTCAAACGGGAGGAGGTACAGGGGCTCCTAGAAGGGATGCGCTCTGGCAATGGACTATGGGATAAGGAAAGGCTATTGGATAGTGCGGAGCGGGAGGGCTCTTTGCTGTGGGCAGCTACTAACCTAGCGAGCAGGATAGGTGTGACGTTGGATGAAATTAAGAAGTAACGAATTATGAGGATAACATATAAATTATTGGGCTTCCTATCGGTGTTCTCATTCTTGGCAAGCCATAGGGCAGAAGCTCACGCAAATCTTATTGCCAATGAGGGATTTGAGGAGTTCTCCTCTTTTTCTCCTAAGCAGTGGAGTATGCCAAATCAGTTGGCATCAATTCAGAACATTGAGGGGAAGAAGAAAGACATGGAGAAGAGGGTAAATGAGGAGTCCTGCTTTACTGTGTCTGATGCTCTTGGTAGAGGAGAACTATATATCCAGCAAGACACTACGTCTAAGCCACTCTTACCGCCTACCAAGATTATGATTAAAGATTCTGAGATATTCCAGAGAGAAGCACTCATTACTTGGGATGCATCGGGGGATTCTATCAGGTCGTGGGAAGTATGGGTAAAGAATACCACTGATGATGAATACAAGCTCTATAAGGTGGTAAAGGAGAATAAGTGTATGCTGGAACACCTGATTCCCAACACCTCTATTTCACTTAAGGTACGGACTCTATGTGATGGAAAGATGTCGGAGTTTTCTTCGATTGAGACGTTAAAAACTAAGTCTCTTGTTAGAGAACGAACAGATCCTACCCGAACCCCATTTTTGCGTACGATTGAAAAGAGTGGTAAGAGCTCCCGTAGAATCAATGCCTATTTTAATGATATTGCCGCTGATGATGCTGTGATTACTTATACTATAGATGGTAAACCTTTTGAACCAAAGGATAGTTGGATTGTATTTCCTAATAAGGGTACTCATTGGCTCGTAATCATTATAGACGAAAAGGATGGCAATAAGTGGAAGCTCTCTTACAGGGTAAATGTTACTGACTGATATATATAATATGAGACGTATGACTACTAATAGATTTTATCTGTTTGTGCTTTATATGAGTACTCTGCTGATTGCTTTTTCTGCTTGTAAGCATGAGGTGCTGGTGCCAATAACGGACATTAAAATTGGGGGAGATGAGATGCTAAGTGAAATAGCGCTTAATCGTCAAGTGGAGCGTAAGATACTACTCTCGGGAGGCTCTGGGAAGTACAAGGTTAATGTCCATGATTCGCGTATAGCTACGGCGTCTATCAGCAAGGATACGCTAAGGATTAAGGGTATACTAGAGGGTGAAACGTTTGCTACGGTTATCTCGCACGATAAGAAGGCGAAGCTTAAAATCAGTGTTGTAGTACCTACTTTGAGTTTTAGCCATAAGGATATAGAGATTTGTCCTAATGATAGAGCCTTTTTTGTAGGATTGACCGGAGGAGGAGAGAATGTGAAGCTCTCTAAGGTTGATTCTGATGAGGTGCTCTTTATGCGGTGGAACGGGGGTACAGGTATCGTGGAGCTGCATGGTTTGAATGAAGGAGAAGTGGATGTTGTAGCTACAGGAGATACTGGCGAGAGCGCCACTCTTCATGTGCGGATAAAACCTGCGGATAAAATAATTTCTCCAGGGGTATACGGTACTGATCGTAAATACTACAGTAGTAACGAAATATTGAGATGTGTTACTATGGTGGAGAAGGCAGGGTTTGGCGTAACATTGCACAATAGCACCCTTCTTTATGGAGGTACTATCTCCTACCAATTTCAGGCATCATCATTACAAATAACACCTCAAATCTTCGATCCTAAGGAGGGAGATATAATCGAACTTGATATCAAAAACTTTGGGAAACCAACTAAAATAAAGGATAATCACTATCACCTTAAAGTTGAAGAAGTTAGAGAAGAGAGTCAAACAGTGGTGTTGCACCACCCTAGATTCAAAGTGCATATCCCCTACTATAAACGCCAAAGGTAGTCGCCAACCGTTACATATGCTCTCTTTGGGCGTTCTCGCCTAACCCCTTGAACTGCCTTCCTAGAGTACGTGACCATTTAATATATACTAACCCACCAGACTAATATATACTAAATAGATTGACTAGTATATATTAAATTGGTGGATTAGTATATATTAAATGGTCATCTACTTTAGGTAGAAAGGTTGTGAGGGATAGGTCGCTAGTTGGGGTACGAGCGAGACAGCGGTTATCGCACTAGCTTCTTTGCCTTCAATCCCTTTAATAGATTAAGAGCAATGGGTTTTACCTCCTGTATGATGTCCATACAGAGGGCGCTACTCATCTGCACCAATTTCCCTGCTTCTATTAAGTCTTCTTCTGTTGGATTCGACTTATAATTCACAGTGGTAGCATGCTGACCAAGAGGGTTTTCGTGCGTCATATCGTAAGCTGGTGCTAACTTCCATCGTCCCTCCTTAAAGAGAAAAGAGAAGTTTCTGGCGTGATCATCGAAGTTTTCCGCATAGTAGTTAAATACCATTCTTCTGAATTGTTGTTCTACCTCCTTATGATCTTGGGTTATGTATCCAGTAAGAGAGAGAAGCGTTTTGTAGTCCATCTTTGGGGGATTAATGCTTTCATCCAATAGACCACTAGCCGTTACCATGTGAATACGATCTCCATCTGGCGAAATATCGAAACGTTCTACGCCGAAAAAGAGATTCTCAAATAATTTGAAGCGAGGGACTATGATTCCCGCTTCTTTCGCCGCCATATTATATTGGTACTCAATAATTCCAGAATCTATTGAGTCATAGGTATGTCTAAATTTAACTAACCAATTACCATCCTCGTTTTTTATGAGTGCCTTAGGGCGTACTCCTCCCGAGTTTCCGCTTTGTACATAGAGCCACCCTGCTTCTTTATCAGTCTTTTCCGACAGTACATCGAGTGCTTTTCTCTGTAAATCGTCAAGACTCATAAGTTTGTTGGGGATATTTATTTCGTTATTAGGAACGTAGCATAGAGCGCCCATACCCGATGCCCCAACAATACTAAGTCTTTGCAAGGGATCTAATGCTTGGTAGCTTACTCCGTATTTGCTCAGTTCTTTTTGAAGGAGATACTCTCCATATCCTCCGGGCATACTATCTTCAAAAACCCCGAAGTTGCCTCGAAAAGGAAGATAGCTCGCCTCGAACAGATTTGAATTTAAGGGCAGCTTAAGAGGTGAGATAGAGAATCCTTCGGTAATCCACTGTTTGTCATATTGGAAAAGACAGGAATGGTTGGCGCCCATTGTTAGTCGTCCCACCAATCTGTCATGATATAGCACACTTATAACATCAATCTTTTTCATCGGTTCCTCTCTGTCTTTCCTTGTTCTTATTGATTCGTACCATATCGTCGAGACTCTCATACTTTGGCTTGCTCATTACCTCTAAGAGTTCTTGGGCATAACCCAAAGCTCTCCCTATTTTTAGAAAACTCGACAAGGAAATCTCTCCTGTGTGCTCAAAGCGCTGTAGCGTAGCGAGTGGCACTCCACTAATTTGGGAAAGCCTCTTTTGGGACATGTTTTTTTCCAGTCTCCGTGCTCGGCAATCTGCCGAAAGGCTTTTCTGTATATCAGATGCCGATATGGGTTCAAATATATACATGCGTAACTACTAATATACTACTTGTTAAAAATGGAATTGGACTTTAGCAACTAGAATAATATGTATTACAAATGTACTATATTCTTATTGAACAACCAACTTACATAGGATTCCCTTGTTCCCTACTAGCTAGAAGGTAAGACAACTAGGGCTGAATGCCATGACGGAAACCAACCCTAGCTTTTCCTCTATGTGCAGGAAATAACTGAGCCAAGAGAGGTTATTCCACAGGGGAAATGTCTCTCTTGGCTCAGTATTATCTATCTGTGTAATGTGTATTGGCGCTTATAGCGGATTTTCTCCTAGCCAACGCTCTGCCATCATGGCTGCCTTACAGCCACTTGCTGCTGCAGTGATAGCTTGGCGAAAGTGTGGGTCAGCTACGTCACCAGCGGCAAATACACCTGGGATATTGGTATTAGGCATACCGTCCTTGGTGGCGATATAGCCTTGGTTGTCTAGTTCAATCTGACCGTCGAGGAAGCCCACGTTAGGGGTGTGTCCGATAGCTAGGAAGAAGCCGTGTACAGGGATATCGTAGTGGCTCTCGTCTTCCTTGCCTTTGCGCTTGACTAGGTGAACACCCTCTACACCGTTGTCGCCATAGAGACCTTCTGTTTGGTGCTCCCATAGTACCTCTATATTCTCGGCTTTGAGTACGCGCTCCTGCATTACCTTAGAGGCACGAAGCTCGTCGCGACGCACGATTAGGTATACCTTCTTTGCGATAGCGGATAGATATAGAGCCTCTTCGCAAGCGGTGTCGCCGCCTCCTACAACGGCAACATCCTTACCACGGTAGAAGAAGCCATCGCAGGTAGCACACCCGCTTACCCCCATGCCCATGTATTTCTTTTCGTCCTCCAAACCTAGATACTTAGCTCTGGCTCCTGTAGCGATGATAACAGACTCTGCCTCCACGGTATATTCGCCGCCATTGACTTCTACATGGAATGGACGCTTGGAGAAGTCTATCTTTGTAACTTCGCCCACGCGCATATCGGTGCCGAAGCGCTCAGCTTGCTTGCGAATATCAAGCATCATGTGTGAGCCGTTGATTCCCTCTGGGTAGCCTGGGAAGTTTTCTACGTCTGTGGTAGTAGTAAGCTGACCGCCTGGCTGCATACCCTCGATAAGCATCGGAGATAAGCTCGCACGTGAGGCATAAATGGCTGCAGTATATCCTGCAGGGCCAGCTCCAATAATCAGCACCTTTGTCTTTAGATTGTCCATTATTATCAATATGTTTTACTGTTGGTATGTTATCTTAAATCTATAACTGATACACCTGGTAATTTGTTTGCATCGTAGCTAAAGAAGCCTTTGCGCTTCATGGCATCGGTAGTTCCCTTTACGAACTTAGTGACTTTGAGGTGGACGGGGAAGGTCATGCCCCTCTGCTTTAGAGTAAGTGTCTGAGGTTCTCCATCCTTGTGGACTACTAGGGTGAGCCACTCTATCTCCTCGCCCTTTGGGGTCTTGGGGACAGCTTTTATCGTGGTTAGTGCTCCGGACTGGCTCTGGGTAAGGGTAAAGGTCTTACTGGAGATACGCTCGAGGTTCAGGAGCGGGTTTAGCTCTTGTAGATCTTCCTGCACTGGATGTGAGAGGTTGACCTCTCTATTCTGTGCGATATACACCCAGAGATTGCCATCTTGGTGCCACGCCTTTAGCTCTTGGCTCTCGAGATAAAAGGCTTTGCCAAGCGCATAGTAGCTGCCTGTGCTAGAGTCGTCACCGATAGTGAGTTGATAGTCTATCTGTAGTCCCTTAGTGGCATTGAGGTGGGCTTTTGCTTTGTTGAGCATAGTTTCCTGTGCCTGTAGTGGTAATACGACTAAGGCGAGGGCTATCAGCGAGAAGTATTTGCACTGTTTCATACGTCGTCAATTGTTTGGGTAGAGTATATTATCTAGCTGCTCTACCGTTGTTACCAATAGTTCTCTCGGCTTATTGCCGTCGGCTGGGCCAATGATGCCTGCATACTCTAGCTGTACCATAAGCCGAGATGCGCGGTTGTACCCTACTCCGAATATCTGTTGGATGTAACTGGCGGCCGGACGTTTATCCGCTACGACACGTCTTGCTACTGACTCGAAGAGCTCGTCTCGGTCATTAGGGTCTAGCTCCCCTGTAGCTAATCCCGCACCAGCACTCCCTTCTGGTAGCACTTCTGGTAGTGGATAAGCCTCTGGGAAGCCCCTCTGTTCGCTGATGAAACGGACAAGGTCATTTACTTCTGGGGTATCTACAAAGGCGGACTGCACACGGGTGAGATCGTTACCCGTAGTGAAGAGACAGTCGCCCCTACCTATGAGGCGATTGGCACCCTGTGCATCGAGGATTATCTTGGAGTCGATACCAGAGGATACTTTGAATGCCAAGCGACCTGGGAAGTTGGCCTTAATCGCACCAGTGATAATAGACGCCATAGGTCTTTGTGTTGCGATAATAGCATGGATACCTACCGCGCGAGCCTTCTGAGCTAGTCTAGTGATAGGCGCTTCTATCTCTTTGCCACCTGTGAGCATGAGGTCGCCATACTCATCAATGATGAGCACGATATAGGGGAGGTACTTGTGCCCTTTCTCGGGATTAAGACGGCGCTGCTTAAACATCTGATTGTACTCCTTAATATTGCGCACATGCGCTTTGGAGAGTAGCTCGTAGCGGTCGTCCATCTCCACACAAAGCGATTCTAGAGTGCCTTGTACGCGTTTGGGCTCGGTGATTATCACTTGCTCCTCACCGGGAAGTTTCGCCATGTAGTGCTTTTCTATAAGACTATAGAGGCTAAACTCTACCATCTTGGGGTCGATCATCACAAACTTGAGTTCGGCAGGATGAAGTTTGTAGAGTAGTGAAGTAATAATGGCGTTGAGCCCAACAGACTTACCCTGACCAGTGGCACCAGCAACAAGGAGGTGGGGTGTCTTGGCAAGGTCGAAGACGAATACGTCGTTGGTGATTGTGCGCCCTAGCGCTACTGGTAGCGCTGCTGTGCTCTCTGAGAACTTCTTGGAGAGAATTACTGACCGCATGCTTACAATCTGAGGATTCTTATTGGGGACCTCCATACCTATGGTTCCCTTGCCAGGTATAGGTGCTATGATACGAATGCCCATAGCGGAAAGGCTCATAGAGATATTATCCTCGAGACTACGGATGCGCGAAATGAGGATCCCCTCCTCTGGCACTACCTCGTAGAGGGTAATTGCTGGACCAACAGTGGCATTTATGGACTTGATACCGATTCTAAAGCTCTCTAGAGTGCTGGTGATGAGTCGCTTATTTTCTTCTATCTCTTCTATATCAATCCCGTCTGTCTGTTGGTCGTACTTCTTGAGTAGATCAGCGTGGGGCATCTCGAATCTTGAGAGTTCGAGGCGAGGGTCGTACTCGCCCTGCTCTTCTACAAGCTGCTGTGCTCTTAGCTCAGCTGTGGTTACTTCATCATCCATATTCCGGTTGTCTGTAACCTGAATATCGATGCCATCGGTTGTCCCTTCGACCATGGTGACTGGTCTAGTCGGACGAACTACTATTGGTTCTACTGGGGCTACCTTCTCTTCGTTGAGCGTGATTACTGGCGTGGTAGGCGCTGCCGGTTCGTCGAATAGCTCTTCCTCCTCGCTGTGTGGCACTAGGAGTAGTTCGTCATCATCTGCACTCCCTGTCTCTTTATTTCTAAACCACTTCTTGAAATTCAGCCACGCCCTATTGGGTCGCTTAGCTTGTGGTTCGGCGCCCTGCTCTATACCATCTCGCTTGTGCTGTGCCCAGTTGTTGTACTTACGGCGAATGCTCTTAAAGAATAGGAAGAGCGTAAGGAATAGCACGAGGATAATCAGTAGCCATGTGCCAAATAGCCCTATGCGCATGTATAGCCATTGGTAGATGGTCTCACCTAGGATGCCTCCTGGGTAGAAGAAGAACCAACCAGCAATACCTCTGAAGATTGCGGCAGAGAAGAGGGATAGCCAAAAGGTGGCTATAGCAGAGAAGATAATAATCTTAGGGTAATTGACTCTGGCTGTTCCGAGTAGCCCTACCCCTACCCCTATCAGCATTGCGATGATAGAGAGGATGCCAAAGCCTACCCACTCATTGACCATCTGGTGCATGAGCCCCATGCCTACTACGCCATTCCCGCCCTCCATAGCTTCGGACTGCGCCTCGATAGAAGTAAGGTTCTGATCCAGCAAGATACTCTGGTCTGCTGCGCCATTAAGCAAATAGCTGAAGAAAGCGTAGAGCATGAAGATAGCAAACCCCATGAAGAGGGCGCCGATAGTTACTGGAACCATCCGCTCTTTACCGAATAAACCACGAAAGAATCTACTTGTCCGCTCTTTGATAGAGCCTCCCACAGCAACAGGCTGCCCTGAGGAGCGCCCCCGCCTATTCTCTATTGGCTTAGTGCGCCCTTTATTCACCTTGCTCATACTTCTCCATTTAATATATTATCCCTGCAAACTTACCAAAAAATGATGACTGCTTTGCCCTCGTGTGCCATGGTCTAGGGAGTGTGATATGAATACAATAAGAGACGGCTACGCAGGGCTCCCTAAGGGGGTGCATAGCCGTCTCCTGTTCTTAATAATAACGCACTTTAGGGTGCCGTTATCACTTCGCTTACTTCGCTACACGCTCGTGCTGGATAATCTCCATACCACGCTGTACAGCCTCCATATTAAGCGGTATCAACTTGTGGTGACGCTCAGGAAGGGTCTTCTTGAGACCTGCCTCTACGAATGAAGTATCAATCATTGGAGCCACCTTGAGGAGACCTCCAAGTACGATCATATTGAATACCTTAGTATTGTTCATCTTCACGCTCTCGTCAACAGCATCCACACGGTACACGTTGATATCGTCGCGCTCTGGCACATGGCTTACACCGTTGCTATCGTAAATAAGGATCCCACCCTTCTTTACCATTGGCATAAACTTGTCCATTGATGGTTGGTTGAGCACAATAGCAACATCGTACTCATTAAGGATTGGCGAACTGATCTGGTTGTCGCTGATGATTACAGTTACATTAGCTGTACCACCGCGCTGCTCTGGACCGTATGAAGGCATCCAACTTACCTCCTTGCCACCCATAAGTCCTGAGTAGGCTAGGATCTTACCCATAGAGAGCACTCCCTGTCCACCAAAACCTGAAATAACTATTTCGTAACTTTTCATAATAATGATTACTCAATTTGTAGGTGATTAGATATCCTTTAGGTCTCCAAGAGGATAAGCTGGGTGCATATTCTCTTCCATCCACTTATTAGAAGCCTCAGGAGTCTTCTTCCATCCGCTATTGCAGGTAGATACTATCTCTATGATAGAGGTCCCCTTGCGAGCCATTGAATTGTCAAAGCCCTTGCGGATTGCCTTCTTAGCCTTACGGATGTTAGCTGGGTTCTGTACACTCTGACGAGTCAGGTAGCATACGCCAGGAAGCTCCTTAAGGAGATTGGTAATGTTCAGTGGGTAACCATTGAGCTCAATATTACGACCATTAGGGCAGGTAGTAGTAGGCATGCCTACAAGGGTAGTAGGTGCCATCTGACCACCAGTCATACCGTAGATACCGTTATTGATAAAGATAATAGTGATATTCTCACCACGGTTAGCTGCATGAATAGTCTCAGCAGTACCGATAGCAGCGAGGTCACCGTCGCCCTGATAGGTAAATACTAGGTTGTCTGGAGCTAGTCGCTTTACAGCGGTTGCCAAGGCAGGTGCTCTACCGTGAGCAGCCTCTTGCCAATCGATATCGATATAGTTGTAAGCGAATACACCACAACCTACAGGTGCGATACCTGTGGTGCGATCCTTCATGCCCATCTCCTCCACAATCTCAGCGATGAGCTTGTGAACGACACCGTGGCTACAGCCAGGGCAGTAGTGCATCACCGCATCGGTGAGCAGCTTTGGTCTCTCGTATACTAAGTTCTCAGGCTTGATCAACTGTGATACATCAGCAGTGGTCTCGCCCATGATTTGTTGCTTTTTATCCATGGTTATTCATCTATTTTTGGTCAAATATCTAGTTCGGAAGCTTTCTTCTGGCGTCTCTTGCGGTTGGATACCCATCTCCAAATGTATTGGAATAGCCTTACGGCTACAGCAATACCGCCAAGACGGTAAAACCAAGTGCGATCTTCCACTACAAAGAATAGCACAATCGAAGCTACCGCCAGTAGCATAAATACTACGGTGAGTAGTTGGTCTAAGCTATTATTGTTTCGCATACGCCACAGCCTCCTTCTCTATTTACCAGCCGAAGCTCTTTGCCATAGCGTCCTTGATCTCGCCTGGAGCAAAGATCATACCACCCATACGTCCGTAGTGGTATACAGGCACCTTGCCATCTACAGCTAGGCGTACATCCTCTACCATCTGTCCAGCGTTGAGCTCGACACTGATAAAGCCCTTAGCCTGCTTAGCTAGCTCAGCGATACGCTTGGTTGGGAAAGGCCATAGGGTGATTGGGCGGATGAGACCTACCTTCTTACCCTCAGCACGACAAAGCTCTACCACCTTGGAAGCAATACGGCTACTAGAGCCAAATGCTACAATGATATACTCTGAATCCTCTGTCTGGAACTCCTCATAGCGTACCTCGTTCTCCTCCATCTCCTTGTACTTAGCCTGGAAGCGATGGTTGTTCTCCTCCATCACCTGAGACTGAAGCTCTAGAGAAGTGATGATAGCTCTGTGGTCACCATCGTGACCAATAGCTGCCCATGGATACTTAGCACGAATCTCATCGTCTGTCAGACGTGCTTTTTGCTCTGGGAGCTCTACCTTCTCCATCATCTGACCGATAACACCATCGGAGAGAATCATTACAGGGTTGCGGTACTTGAAGGCAAGGTCGAAACCGATACCTACAAAGTCTGCCATCTCCTGTACTGAGTTAGGAGCAAGGACTAGGAAGTGATAGTCTCCGTGACCACCACCCTTTACAGCCTGGAAGTAGTCTCCCTGGCTAGGCTGGATAGTACCGAGACCAGGACCTCCGCGCATTACGTTGGCTACTACGCAAGGAAGCTCAGCGCCGGCTAGGTAGCTAGCACCCTCCTGCATAAGCGACCAGCCAGGGCTTGAGGTCGTAGTCATTACTTTCTTACCGATACCTGCACCACCATATACCATGTTGATAGATGCGGTCTCACTCTCAGCTTGAAGTACTACCATACCGGTAGTCTTCCAAGGCTCCTCCTCCATAAAACACTCTAGCACCTCGCTCTGAGGAGTGATAGGGTAGCCAAAGTAGCCGTCCGCACCAGCACGGATGGCACCATGTGCAAGGGCTTCGTTGCCCTTCATCAGTTTTACTTCCTTTTTCATATCCTTTTTATTAGGTTGTTTTCTTTACTTCTTAGCCCTGTATACGGTGATACAACCATCTGGGCATACCAAGCCGCAATTACCGCAGCCTATACAGGTGTCGGGGGTTGCCATGTAAGAAAAATGATACCCCTTGTCGTTGATCTCGGTGGGGTGCATTGCCAAAGTACCAGTTGGACAAGCTACGGCGCATAGATTACATCCCTTGCAGCGTACCTGATCCACTACTACCGTGCCTTTAACTGTAGTTGTCATGTGGTTTCAGTTTATGGGTTAAACTTCTAATATATCTCTCGTCACAAATCAGCAGGACTAAGATAGTTCTGCTCTTCAGCCCCAAAGATACACAAAATATCTATAACTAGTAGCTAATATTCTGCCACCTAATTTCTAATTGTAAAATTGGAGTAGTGAAATAGGGTGAGATATGATGAGTTTTATCATAATGTCTACAAGAGAAAATAAGGTTTGTAGCAATTTTATATAGGCAGCACACTGACCCACCTTTAGTCTCCCCCATTACGGTGGGAAGGGAGGGAACTACGCAAATGTGTGTGCTCTATTATTTTTTTTGTGCTAATGGGCACTACCCCGTTGGGGATCAATTCATTCATACCTGTTGACTACGTTTCCCTTGATTGTGATAGCTAAAGCGTTCTCCGTGGCTCGCCTAAGTAGAGAAATTTATTCCTAGGAATAAATAAAATTATTCCTAGGAATAAATAAAATTATTCCTAGAGATAAATATATTTATTTGTACAGAAAAATAAATTTATTCCTAGGAATAAATTTGGCTGGTTTGGCAGTTTGCAACAACGACGAACGATAGGAGTATCGGAGTGTCTCTATTCCAGCAACTTAGGTGGGGTAGGGGGTATTAATCTAGAAGGGCATTTGCCCTAAGAAAAGTCTCTGTCTATACCTCCTCTATTTTGAGCTTCCCTACCACAATATTGTGGGCGATGAGTGCGCCTTGCCATTCTATCCACTCTATGAGTTGGTATTCCGTTTTCCCATCGTCTAGGTGAACCGCAAACTTATCCACGCCCTCGAATATAATCTGATTGACTCCCTTGGAAAGGTCTTTGGAGAATGCTTTGTAGAGAGCTTCTTTGGCAGTCCATAGGTGAAGAGGGCTCAAACCATCCCTTATTAGGAGCTTGCGTTCGGTCTCAGTACTATAGCGCTCCAAGGTACGCTCTGCTTGTAGTGCCTTCTCCTCTATATCTATGCCTGCAGGAATACCAAAAGGCACTATAAGGGCTGTGAGCCAGTGGTGGGAGTGCGAGATAGAGACTGCTAAGAATGGCGAGCGGTCGAGCAATGGTTTTCCAGAGCTATCGTGGATTAGCGCACCGCCAAAGAGGCGTTGCTCTGCCTTCTCTTCGGCTGCCCGTCTTGTTACTCCCTTCCCAAGCTGTGTTATAAGTAGCGTATAGGCTTTCACTCTTCCTCGATCGTCTCTGGGTCTGGGAAAAATTGCACCTTGCTGATTCGCCTTTTGCCCATCTCAAGCACTACAAATCTATGACCACGTACATAGATTTCTTCGCCGACTACAGGGAAGTCGCCCTTGACCTCAAGCAGCATGCCGCCAAGGGTATCTACTTCCTCCATTTCGTCCTCTATTTCACGGAAGTCAGAGACACGTACCGTGCGAAGAAAGTCTACAATCCCAATCTTGGCATCAAAGATATAACTTCCATCGGGTTGCTCAGTATACAGTACTTCCTCATCGGTATCGTATTCGTCCTCTATCTCTCCTACAATCTCCTCTAGTAGATCCTCCATGGTAACGATACCACTAGTACCACCAAACTCATCGACCACGATGGCCATGTGTATTTTCTCTTCTCTAAAGGACTGTAGTAGACTATTGATCTTTTTGCTTTCAGGTACGAAGAAGGGCTCACGGATTAGCGATGTCCAATCAAAGTCTTCTCGCTCTGAAAGGTGTGGGAGGAGATCTTTGGCATAGAGTACGCCCTTAATATTATCTATTCGGTCTTCGTACACGGGCATACGGGAGTATCCATTCTCGGCGATAATCTGGCGGACTTCGGGGAACGTAGTCTCGGTATCTATCGCCACCATATCCATGCGAGGGGTCATTACATCGTTGACCGTTTTGCGTTGAAAGCGGACGATGCCATGGAGTAGTTCTTGCTCCTCTTCGTTTTCGGTTGTGAGCTCAATAGCTCGCTCTAGGTCCGTCTCCGAAACCTTACTCTCCCGAGTGGCAAAAGGTTTGGTAGCTTTCTCTCCGATCTTGACAAGAAGATGCACCACTGGACTGGTTATTCGCATAAATACGCGCATAGGCGCCATTACTGTACGCACTGCAGATAAGGCATGATTCTGGAAATAAACCTTGGGGAGTATTTCGCCAAAGAGTAGGACAATAGAGGTAATACCGATAACTTGCACGGCGAAACCGACAGAGGGTGCAGCGCTGAAGTCAAAGAGCCTACTTACAGCGTAGCTCGTGAGCATCGTGATAGCTATATTCACGAAGTTGTTCATCACCAATATGGTACCCAGTAAGTGGTCTGAATGCGCCAAGGCATCGAGCACATGACGATCGTTCTTGCTTTTTCCCTCTTCAAGCTCGTCGATATCACGAGGCTGGAGGGAGAAGAAAGCTACTTCTGAGCCTGAGAAAAACGCACTGAATCCCAAACAGACTACTCCTGCAAGAAGAGCAATCACTACGCTAGGACTCATAGGGTGTGTATGTACACCCTCGAATAGACTGGATAAATAACTCGGGTCGTCCAAAATATTTTTGTCTTATTAATTCAATAGTATGTGTCGCTAAAAAGGCAAGCCATCCTTATCCTCCTGCAGGGTCTCGAAGTATCGTCCGTATCTATCAAGTCGGGCACGCTCCTCCTGTGGCTGTTTAGTAGGCTCCTCGTGTTGCTTTTCGACCAGTTCGATCTGCCGAGCCACTACAAAGGTATGTAGGGTCACTTGCCCTTTCTGCCCATATCTCTTGGCATAGGTTAGCCGTCCCTCTATCGCTACCAAGTCTCCGGTATTTAGCTCTTTGGAGCGTGCTACCACATCTTTTTGGTAACAGACAACACGGTGCCAATCTGTGACTTCACCACTGCACTCGCGCCCTTCTTCCGAAAGGTGGGATGGTGCATGCGTAGCTACAGAGAGCCGTACCATACAGCTATCGGCATCGTACCACTGTACCTGCGGCTCAGTGCCCAGATAACCTACCAGACGAACTACGTTTTCTGTCTTGTCCATTCAATAGCGCATCACACAATATTCTCCTGCAAACTTAGATATAAATACTGAGATTTGTATCCCTGCTCACGTGAAATTATGGAGTTACTTGCTGTATAGATAATCTTATTAATTAGTCTTAATGACATGCGTTCTCATAATTTCCTTTCTATAAAAGATGTTGGAGTAGGGTGACATTTCCTCTTTTTATGCGTGTTTATGCCAGTATTGGCTGGTGTAGTGGGCACTCTTCCACGATTATTATTGTATCTTTGCGCGCAAATTAAAATCGTAGTATTAAAGATGAAGAGAATAAGTTTACTCGTAGGTTGTGTAGTTTGTTTGGCAGTAATCCCAATGCTGTGGTCTTGCAGTAAGTCTGCTGTGGATCGTCCTCAGGAAAAGGAAAATATTGTGGAGAAGAAGGAGAAGACCGAAAAGGAGTCTACTCCTCAGAAGGATGAGCAAGGGCAGACGCCCCCTTCCAACGCTGGTGCCGATGACAAGAAGGAACGACAAGCACCTGAGCAGTATGAAATCATTAGGAGGCTATCAGTCCGTTGGAAAAATAATACGAACTACCAGACTCAGTTTGATTATTATCGCCTTGTTCAGCTCAAGGATAATAAGTTTTTTACGACACAGTACCTTTCTAAGTTTGTTACATTCTCTGTCCTTCCTATAGCCGGAGGAGCTGAGTATATCCTCGATGCTAAGGATTTGGAGAAGCTAGTGATAACTGAGATTAGTGCTAATCAGGAGAAAAACACTATTGAACTGTCCTATTCTTACAATGGGGCAAGCTCTACCCAGAAGTTGTCTTTGGCATTTGATAAGACGAAGTACTACACTGGTCAGATAACACAGAACCGAGAGGCTATCCGTACACTCTACGCTGCAGGTGTCGCTCGTAATAGCCAAGTATTTATCAATAGGATACTCTCCTACGACGATTCTCGATATGCTGTCCTTAGTGAAGGTGATGGTATGTTGCAGTCTGATGATGAGGTCTCGTTCAGTATTCGTATCTTATCTAAAGGCGATGGAGACATGGTTCTTGCTACCGCCAATGTCTTGGTAAAGGGCTTCAAACCGATTAAAGAGCTATCCAAAGAGCTTCATGCTGAAGTCGCCAATACCGACTTCAATGAGTTTATTAGGAAACATGCACAGCATAAGGAGTATCTAAGAACTGCTATACCTAAAAAGATGACTGAGCAAGTTAAGTATTATGTGAAGAGCGGCAATGAAAGAGTTGAACTATTTTACTCTAGTAGTTCTTTAGCTCCAGATCAAGGTCGTCTTGATATCTTCCTAAGTGAGCCAAGATTTATTTATAAGTCTATTGAAGAGAAGTCTAATGGTTATGATGTGGTGGTAACGCTTGGAGCGGGTGAGCCATTCTTCACCCACGACTTCCATATTCATGTACCAAAAAGCGGGAAGTAACAGATCCAAGAGATAGTTAAATCTCCTCTACTGAGCAGCTGTGGCGCTTCAGTAGAGGAGATTTCTCTTATCAGTCTTAGCATAGTGTACTACATGTAGGTTTCCCACTCTGCCATCGCTTTTTCGAGTGCACGGGTGGTCTCGTCGTAGTCATTGAGGAGTTCGGGGGTCGCTTTTACTGAGAGCTTCTCCTCTATACCCGCTATCTTGGCCTCGAGATCGGCAATTTTTGCTTCCACCTTCTCTAGTTGTTGCTGTCGGCGACGCTCCTCTCGTTGTTCCCGCTTATGGGCTTCGTAGTCCAGCTTCCCTTCGTTTTTCTCCGTTGGAGTAGGGGTTGCTGTGGGTGCCTGAGGCTCATCCCCGATGGCAGCAGCCTGTAGCTTGCGTACGTATTCCTCCATCCCGCCAAGGTGGTTGACCACCTTCTTGTCCTTAAACTCGAAGACCTTATCCACTAGCCCATCTAGGAAATCACGGTCGTGGCTCACGATAAGCACGGTACCATCATAGTTCTGAATTGCCTCCTTGAGTACCGCTTTGCTACTGAGGTCAAGGTGGTTGGTCGGCTCATCGAGTATCAAGAAGTTGGAAGGGGACAGGAGGAGCCTAATCATGGCAAGTCTACTCCTTTCGCCACCACTGAGTACCGATACCTTCTTCTCCGATATTTCGCCGCCAAACATAAAGGCACCTAGGATATTATTTATTTGTAGCCGGATGTCCCCTACTGCTACCCTATCAATCGTCTCGTGTATGGTCTGATTCGGATCCAAGAGAGATGCTTGGTTCTGTGCGAAGTAGGCGACCTCTACTTGGTGCCCATGCTTTAGTTCACCCTCATGTGGTAGCTCCTCCATTACCGCACGTACAAAGGTCGTCTTGCCACTACCATTCTTACCTACTAGGGCAATCTTATCGCCTCTCTCTATAGTAAGGTCTATCTTATTGAGTACATTGTGGTCGCCATAAGATACAGATAGCTCCTTAGCAATTAGGGGGTAGGTGCCGCTAGTCACCGCCATGGGGAATCGGAAGTGTATCTTGCGGGTGTCTAGTTCCTCTACCTCTATCCGGTCTATCTTCTCCAACTGCTTGATACGAGACTGCACCTGTACCGCTTTAGTCGCTTTGTAGCGGAAGCGCTCAATAAAGTCCTCAGTATCCTTAATCATCTTCTGCTGATTTTCGTACGCTCTCAGCTGTTGCTCATAGCGCTCTATCCTAAGTTGCTCATAGTGAGAATAGTTGGTCTTATAGTCGAAAGCCCTGCCCACCGATAGCTCTACGGTTCGCGTTGTGGTATTATCCAGGAAACGGCGGTCGTGGCTCACCATAATCACTGCTGCCGAGCTCCGGCGGAGAAACTCCTCGAGCCAGATGATCGATTCCATATCTAAGTGGTTGGTCGGCTCATCGAGTAGCAATAAGTCGGGGCGTCCCAATAGTATCTTAGCTAGCTCTATACGCATACGCCATCCGCCACTAAACTCGCTTGTCTGGCGCTCGAAGTCGTTTTGCTCAAAGCCCAAGCCCTTGAGTGTGCGCTCAATCTGAGCATCCTGCTCCTGAGGGGCATAGAGGGCGAGTAGCTCAGTCTGATTGGCCAGTCGCTGTACAATCTCCAGGTAGGCATCTGAGTCGTAATCGGTGCGATCGCTCAGCTCTTGAGTGAGTTTATCTACCGACTTTTGTATCTCTATTTCCTTGCTAAAGGCGAGTCTCGCCTCTTCGCGCACCGTATGTCCATCCTTGGTAAGCAGATGCTGAGGGAGGTAGCCAATCGTAATATCTGAAGGATAAGAGAGAGAACCCTCCGAGGGCTCTCTCTTGCCTGCAATAATATTAAGTAGGGTCGTCTTTCCGGCACCGTTACGCCCCGCTAGGGCTACACGCTCTTTGGGATTAATCTGTAGAGACACGCCCTGAAAGAGCACGTCGGCGCCAAAGGAGACTCCTACATTATTGAGTGATAGCATTTATTACTGTCATAAATAATGGGTGGCAGGTACCGAGTATCTCCTCTCTCGTTGCCTGCCACCCATCGTATCCAAATTATTTTATACCCACAAGAGTAGTCGTCATGGTCTGACCTGCCATACTCTGTTCCATCTTTACCGGACCCTTATTAGGGACAATCCAGTAGAATTGCTTCATATCAAAGTTTTGGTTCTGACCCATTGCCTGAGTAGTTGTTTTCACATCTACTTCTACTACAAAGGTGTTGAACTTGCCTACTGGAGTTGTAATCTCTTCCTCTCGGATGATCTCGAACTTGGTGACTTCAGCCTTCGTTTTTATTTCCATGCCCATCGCCTTCACGGTAGAGTCGTAGTTATAAAGTGGAAACTTATCTCCTACTTTACCGACTAGTGGAATAAACCCAGCTTCGCCATTAAAGTCGATATCCATATCAGCGCCACCAAGAGCGGGTGCCATGCTTGCCTTGGTCGACTCAATTACGTTCTTTGGGTCTACGTAAGCCTTGCCATCCTTGATGGTAAACTTATTGGTCATTACTATTGGGGCAGCTGCGCCAGGCATATTGGTATTTGTCTTGAAGACAATACTATCGCCTCCTACCGCTTCTACGGTCTGGGTCAGCTTCATAGCACCCATAAGCGGGTTAGTCATCTCGTACTCATAGACTGTGCCTACAGGTTCACCGCCATAGTACTGAGCGAAGCCACTAGTGATAGCTGCCAAGGCAACTACCAGTGATAGAATAATCTTTTTCATCTGTTAGATAACCTCCGTATTCTCTTCGTTCTGTGTACTATTGGCATTAGGTGTAATCAGCTTGTAGCCCTTACCATGCTTATTCTGTATCTCCACGCGCTCATCATTTGACAGATGCTTACGGAGCTTAGTGATATACACATCCATACTACGGGCATTGAAGTAGCTATCCTCACCCCAAATAGTCTTGAGGGCGTAGTTACGCTCCATTAGCTCATTAGCGTGCATACATAGGAGGGTAAGGAGGTCAGTCTCCTTTGTGGTAAGCTTCTTAGGCTCTTCATCTTTGTAGGTAAGTAGCTGCCTCTGGGTATCGAAGTTATAGTCCCCAATAGTATAGAATGCCACAGGCTCTGGCTTCTTACCTTGCACACGGCGCAGTACTGCATCGATACGCATGGTTAGCTCCACGGTGTTGAATGGCTTCTTGAGGTAGTCGTCAGCACCTAGGTTGAAACCGTGCTCTACATCCTCGCTCAGGGTCTTTGCCGTAAGGAAGATGATCGGCATTGCCTCGTTCTTCTCCTTGATAAGCTTTGCGAGCTCAAATCCGTCCATCCTTGGCATCATCACATCTAGCACGCAGATATCCCAGCGGTCGGGTTGTTGCTCGAAAGCCTCCCAACCCTCTTGACCATCTACATAGTGGTCGGTCTGATATCCTTTACTCGTGAGGAACTCGCTCAATAGTGGGCCGAGGTTAGGGTCATCCTCACACAATAGAACCCTTACAATTTCTTCCATCATAATCTTATTCTTCTTTACTTTTCCTTTAATAGTGGTAATGTTATTACAAACTTAGTTCCTTTCCCAAGATCGCTATCCACCGATATCTGTCCATGGTGTATCTGTACCATATGGTAGACATAGGCGAGCCCTAGACCATATCCTTTTACATCGTGTCTATTGCCCGTAGGCACCCGATAGAAACGGTCAAATATCTTTTTGGCATGCTCCTTCTTCATCCCTAGACCATTGTCTTGGATAAAGACCTTGATGTTTTTGCTGTCACTCGAGGTGCCTACTGTAAGTATCGGTGGACGATGTGGGTCGCGATACTTCACGGCATTATCTAGGAGGTTGAAGATGATATTGGTAAGATGCATCTCATCGCCCTCCACTAGAGCCTCCTCTGCCTCCAGATCCACATTTATCTCACCCTCGAAACTCTCTACCTTGAGGCTAAAGATATTCGTAACATTCAGGAGCAACTCCTCCATATCTATCTCCTTGAGCTTTAGCTTCACCTTATCTTTGTCGAAGAAAGACATCTGCAATACTTTGTCTATCAGTAGTTCTAGACGCTGCCCCTCTGCCATGATGCTCGAGGTCCACTTCTGTCGCCTCTCCTCCGATGCCTCCATACTGTCTGCGCTAAGCATTTGGCTTGCCACCATGATCGTACTCACGGGGGTTTTAAGTTCGTGGGTCATGTTGTTCACAAAGTCCTTACGCATCTCCTCTAGTTTCTTTTGCCTGAAGAGCGAAGCCATTGTAAGCACGAAGATAACAAAGAGAAGCGCTGTAAATACTGCCGATGGTACGATGAAGGTAAGCGAACTCCTAATCTCCTGATCCTTAGTAGGGAAGAAAACCCGTACAAAGTACATGCGCGAAGGATTATCGTATGAGAAGATGACCTGAGAGTAGGTCGAGGCGCCTTGGTCGGTAGGTATCAAGCCACTACTGTAGTGTACACGATGGTTTTTGTCCTCTACCTCATATATATAAGGTAGCGTGATACCATTGTTGGTCAGGTAGTAGTCGAGAAGCACATCTAGTTCCTGCTCCGTAATGCGCTCGTAGATAGGGAGCGGGGTATTGTCGCGCACCGATTCCATCGCCATCTGTATGACCATCTCCCGTACCTCATCGTATCTATTGGTGATAGCCTCCATCAACTGGCGAGAGATAGACTGCACGCGATTGTCACTAACCGTACCTTTGCCTAGTCTAAATGGATCTTGAGGTAGCTGGTCGAGGTTAAACCGCATGGTATCGGTCTGCGCTGTAGAGGAGAGGTTGTCAAATGAAAATAGAGACGCATCAGAGAAGCCTAGTTTCTCCGATATCAACCTCGAAAGCTCTGCGCGCTCAGCATCTTGGCTTACCGAGGAGAGTGCCTGACGAACCTTGCTATCAAACTGTTCATTACGGAATCTATTGACCGTATCAACATAATTGAGCTGCAAAGTCAGCAACCCAATAAACGCAAGCGCCATAACGCCAACAATCAACCATAGTGTCCACTTCTTCATAACGGGTGCAAGATACGTATTTTTCTCGGTATGATTAACATAAACAGAGTTAATATTTTGTGTCTTAATTGTTAATAACCTATTTTTCGCACTCTACAAACGCATCTGTCGCCTATTTAGCAATATACCGAAGTTAACGCGGTAGATGCATCATGGCAACCTATTGTATCCTTTTTGGCGTGTATACATGTTCATGATTCATACTCAGGGGAGCGACGGTTGTGGCTCGCCAGAGTAGNGAAATTTATTCCTAGGAATAAATAAATTTATTTGTACAGATAAATATTTTTATTCCTAGAGAAAAATAAATTTATTCCTAGGAATAAATTTCGCTGCTTTCGCGAGCCAAGACGAGTGCTCTCGTAACTACTATTTGGGGATAGGCGGTAAGAGATTTATATCGATACTAATCAGGTTGTTAGGGCTAGAATATGGGCTTTCTCTTGTATACAGACCGGCACTTCGCTCAACCTCTGTCTAATTAACAGTACTCACCGTATCAGGGTGGCACCCACGGGGGAGAGGCAATTTTTGTGAAATAGGGAATAATGATGTAAATTTGCGCCAATTACGGAGGCTCCTGTAATCTTAAACAAACTTAGCTAGCAAATGAAAATGAAAGAACACCACACTATTGGTTACTACTTTACTTCCGAATTTTGGTGGGAGGCAATGGTATCACTATGGGCAATGCTCAAGACAAAGAAGTTTTGGGTAGAGCTTGTAATAATGACTGTCGCTATGTTTATCGGTGCAGCGGCGGTCTATTTTTTCTTGATTCCAAGTAAACTTGTTGTAGGCTCTATCACAGGGCTTTCGATTGTAGTAGGAAAACTATTCCCTATAATGTCGGTAGGGTCTTGGATTTTCGTTATCAATCTAATCCTCATCATACTCTCCTTCTTGCTTATTGGTTGTGAGTTTGGCGCTAAGACCGTATACACGGCTTTGATCCTAGGCCCATTTATCAACTTTTTTGAGTCTATCGTAGAGATGCCGAGGAGTATGTTTGCCGTGGAAGTGGCAGGAGAGTGGATCAGTAATCCATGGTTCGACCTTCTTCTATTTATCCTAGTGATGAGTGCGGCTCAGAGTATCCTCTTTAGCATCAATGCCTCTACGGGAGGGCTAGATATAATAGCTAAGATTATCAATAAGTATACAGGTGTACACCTAGGGGTATCTGTAACAATTGCTGGAGGGCTTATCTGCGCTACGGCATTCTTTATCAATCCACCTGCACTCGTATTTATCGGACTTGTAGGTACGTGGATGAATGGTCTGATTCTAGATAAGTTTATGCTCGGGATGAGCTCCCGCAATCGTGTATATATCACCACAAATGAGCATGAGAAGATACGCTCCTTTGTGGTAAATGAGCTGGATAGGGGACTGACAATGCGTGAGGTAATCGGTGGGTATTCCAATGAAACGAAGATGCAAATAGAGATTATCCTAACAAAGGACGACCTCCGCAAGCTGGTAGAATTTATCGATGAGGAGGATATTTCGGCTTTCGTAACTACCGACACTGTAAGCGAAGTGCGTGGCCTCTGGAATAGAAATAAAAAGAAGAAAAAGAAGAGCTGATAATCATAATTAGACATACATGAAGAAGAAGTTTTTAGCACTAGCACTGTTATTTGTAACCCTAGGGGCATCCGCACAGGATGGTAAGAAGCTGAATATAGCGTTGGAGACGCGTGCCGACCTAGCGTACACGGCTGTAGAAGGCAAGACCTCGAAGGGAGAAAGTGGGTTTGGAGGGTATATTCAGAATATTATCATCAAGGGCGAACTATCACCTAGTTTTTCTTACGCTTACCGACAGAGGCTGAATAAGTGGAATAAGGATGCGTCGTATTTCGACTCCGTAGACTGGGTATTCCTCAACTACCATGCGGGAGAGCGCTTCACATTTACCGTGGGTAAAACACCTGTGGGTGTAGCTGGATGGGAGCTGGACTTGGCGCCTATCGATTGCTTCTTCCTCTCTTCTTATAACTACCACTACAATCCTTACCAATGGGGCGGTAGTGTGACGTATAACTTTGCCAATGGGAGCGACAACCTGATGCTTCAGATGGTGGAGAGCCCATTCCAGAGGGAGTATATTGCGCGCTCTGGGGAGCTTGCCAAGATGTTTGGCTATAGCCTGAAGTGGGGTGGTAGGCATGGACTATGGGAGCCTAATTGGTCTGTGAACTTCCTAGAATATGCGCCTGGCAAGATGATTAACTATATCTCTCTGGGTAATAGGTTTTACTTCGGGGATAAAGTGAAGCTAGAGCTAGACTATATGAATAGGGCAAGTGGTAGCAAACAATTCCTAGGGCAGAACTTTACGCTCGTGGGCAACCTCATCTACCAGCCTATCAAGGAGCTAGAGCTGTACGCAAAGGGCACTTGGGACCTCAATAAGACCGATTCGCCTGCAGACTATGTGGTGACTGCGGGCACCGATATCAAGCGTGTGGGTGGAGGCATCCACTACTATCCTCTAAAGGATAATAGGGTGCGCCTTCATGCCAATTATTCTTACTCTTTTGGCACAAATACCCAAACTAATCCCTATGTGCGGGATCAGCTCTCTATGCTCAATATGGGTATAACCTGGAGGGTAAAGATTTACTAAGGAGTAAATAAGACTTCGCCGAGGAGCTCCTCGGGATATTGCACCGCCTCAAGTCGTAGACCTGTGGGCGGTGCTGTATTAAAGGGGAAATCGAGGTCGGCTCGCTCGAGAATATCGGCAAACTCCTCTGGAGTAATTTGACCACTACCTACCTCTAAAAGTGTACCTACGAGAGCACGTACCATGCTACGGAGAAATCTATTGGCAGTAATCCTGAAGACCCATTCACTAGGACTCAGTTGTAACCACTCAGCTTGAGTGACTGTGCAAATGTGGTTGGTGACATCGGAATGCTTGCGTGCAAAGGAGGCGAAGTCGTGCCGCCCAATAAGGTATTGACAGGCTCGGTTCATAGCCTCGAACTGTAGCTTCCGAGGTACAAAGGTATGGTATTTACGTAGAAAGGGATTGGGGTGTAGGGTGATATAGTAGCCATAACTACGGCTGGTGGCACTGTAGCGTGCATGGAAGTCGGGCAATACTGCCTGTAGCTTGGTGATGAAGATATCGGGCGGGAGAAAGCGATTGAGCTTGAATACAGCAGGGGCTATCCTATCGGAGAGCTCCTCGGGTAGCTCGATATGCGCTACCATAGTACTGGCATGGACACCGGTATCGGTACGCCCGGCGCCTACCACCTTGATCTCCTGCCTCAGTATAGTGGAGAGCTTGTCCTGTAGTTCACCTTGCACTGTCCGCCCTTTGGGTTGTTCTTGCCAGCCGACAAAGTCGGTGCCGTCGTACATAAACTGGAGTAGATACTTATTCATGGTGGTAGGGATGGTTGTGTATTATGGTGTAGGCACGATAGATCTGCTCTATAAGGAAGAGGCGCACCATCTGATGACTGAAGGTGAGCTTGGAGAGAGAGAGCTTCAGTGGGCAAGCTGCGTAGACGGCAGGAGAGAACCCATAAGGACCGCCAATAACGAAGAGGAGCTTGCGTGGTACCGTCATCTGCTTCTGCTCTATCAACTTGGAAAACTCTATAGAGGTAAGCTGTTTGCCACGCTCATCCATGAGGATAACTTCGTCTTGTGCTCCGACTGCGGCTAGGATGAGCTTCCCTTCCTCCTCCTTCTGCTCAGTCTCGCTTAGCTTACGGCGATTTTTGAGATCGGGAAGCTCCTCTATCTCAATGGGTACAAAGCGACCTAGTCGCTTCTGGTAGTCCTCTATCAGTCGCTGTATTTCGGGGCTATCGGTACGCCCAACGAATAAGAATTTGATTCCCTGCATTTAGTATAGCTTGATATAGATAGGCAGATGGTCGGAGTACCCTCCGTTGTAATTGAGCCCAGCATAGGTGCGGCGTAGTGTACCTCTACGGGTAAAGAGCGCTTTATTGTGAAAAATGCTAAGGCGACGGTCGCGGAGTAGAGGGTTGTCACCTAGGAATAAGCCTCCCGATACTATAATCTGATCGGGCATCCAGTAGTGTCCTTCGAATAAGTGTGTCCCCTTGCCCTCATTGAATAGAGGGAAAGCAAGGTTGTATAGCCTATCAGGCTTGATAGGTGTATTCGCCTCTATTCCCTGAGCGCCCAACCCCTTCTTGAGGGAAGCATCGGAGGGATTATCGTTGAAGTCTCCCATCACTACGATATTGCGGTTAGGATCTTTTTGCCAAATAGAATCGATGATGCCGCGAACCTTACTCATCACCTCTAGGCGCTTCTCTTCTGTTTCTCGGATACCGCCACGGCGACTTGGGCTGTGCATCACGAAGATATCCATCTGGCGTCCTGTAGAGCGGTGCTCAAGGGTTACCCAAAGGGTATTTCTGCCTGTGCCACTTGCCTCATGCACATCTCGAGGGTCGCACCCGAGAGGGAAGCAAGGAAGCGTGCCATAGTGAGGTATCTCTTGGCTCTCTATATGCTTCAGCTTGGACTTATCCCACATCAAGGCAACGTCTATACCACGTGGATCAGCACTCTGGGTAACCGAGTAGTCGTAGGTGATATCCTTGAAGGTATTCAGTGAGAGTAGATCGGCAATCACCCCCTTATTCTCTATCTCCACGAGACCTACTATTGCAGGCATCCCCCACTCTCCGATATTGCTAATGACCCAAGCGAGGTTCTCTCGCTTCACTCGGTAGCGCTTCTTCGTCCAGTGTAGGTGCCCATCTGGAGTGAAATCGCCATCATCGGTCAGTGGATCATCGATGGTATCGAAGAGATTCTCCACGTTGTAAAACATCATACGCCCTATCTCCTGTGCTTCCGACCTATCGGGTAGGCACGATATTAGTATAAAGGTCACTACCAGCCCGAATAGGGCGAGTAGTGACCTTTGGGATAATCTTATCATTTATGCCTTCTTAGGTGCTTTCTTGAGGATAGCCAGTAGATGCTTCCACCACATATCTACTGTCGCAATCTCCAAGCGCTCCTCAGGAGAGTGTACATCACGCATTGTAGGACCAAAAGACAGCATATCCAGGTGTGGATACTTCTCCTTGAATAGACCACACTCCAGACCAGCGTGGATAGCTGTAATCTTTGGCTCCTTGCCGAATAGCTCCTTGTAGGTCTCTAGGGCAATACCCATAATCTCCGACTCGTTATTAGGCTCCCATCCTGGGTAACCGTCGCGCTCAGAGACATAAGCACCAGCGAGGTCGAATACCGATGTCACCATATCCCCTACCATACGCTTAGCGCTCTCTACTGAGCTACGTTGGCTCGTCTCTACATAGATGATTGGGGAACCATCCTCAGCCTTCTTCATCTTGACAGAAGCGAGGTTATTAGAAGTCTCTACTAGACCCTCCAAGGTATGACTCATACCGAGTACTCCGTGAGGGCAAGCAATCAATGCATTGACAAGCTGTGCTGAAGTAGTACTATCGATGATAAACTCAGGCTTCTCATCGCTCGTAGCGGTAACCACTAGCTCGGGGTCTGGCTTCTTGTACTCATTATGGATATCGGCAGAGAAAGTATTGATCCATGCTGCCACAGTCTCTTTGTCCTTACTCTCGATACCAATCACCGCATGAGCCTCACGAGGGATAGCATTGTGAAGATTACCACCCTGAATACTAGCGAGTACATAATCTGCCTCGTCAGCAAGCCCATAAAGGGCACGAGCAAGTACCTTTACTGCGTTGGCCCTACCTAGATGGATATCACCACCAGAGTGACCACCTCTGAGTCCGCTTACAGAGATACGGATATAGACTTGGCTAGGATCAGCATACGCAGGCTCGTAGTAGAACTCTGCCATAGTACCCATACCACCAGCACAGCCGATAAACATCTCTCCCTCATCCTCACTATCTAGATTGAGGAGGATATCGCTATCGAAGAAACCAGCTTCTACATTCATAGCACCAGTCAGACCAGTCTCCTCATCTACTGTAAATAGCGCTTCTATCGGACCATGCTCAATATCGTTGCTAGCCATAATAGCCAGCTGAGTAGCTACGCCAATACCGTTGTCTGCGCCAAGAGTAGTACCCTCAGCCTTGAGCCATCCATCCACTACCTTAGTGCGGATAGCATCGGTCTCGAAGTTGAAGTCCACGTCATTATTCTTCTCGCATACCATATCCACGTGGCTCTGCATGATGATGCTCTTGCGATCCTCCATACCAGGAGTAGCAGGCTTCTTCATGACTATATTGCCCACCTTGTCCTTCTTGTACTTCAGAGCATGCTCCTTAGCAAAGCTCTCTAGATATGCGATAATCTTCTCCTCCTTCTTACTAGGACGAGGGATCTTAGTAATCTCATCAAAATACTTAAATACGATCTTTGGTTCGTGTGTCGTCATACGCTTTCGCTCTTATATGTTTATGTTCATAAAATTATTCCAAGGGTAAAGATACTCCTTTCTTCCCTAATTATTAGTGAGATATATTCTAAAAAGACTTAAAACCTTTGCGGCTGAGGGGAAAACACTTACCTTTGTACTCGTTTTTAACTTGGCATCATTAGTATAATATGCTAGAAACTTTACTTGTAACACTTGCTGTAGTAGCTATCTGTGTAATGCTCCTAGGGTTCAGAGTGTTTTTTACCAAGAAGTGGAGCTTCCCCAACTCGCACGTAGAGGGGCAGCCCAAGCTCGAGGAGCAGGGTATTACCTGCCACCGACATCAGCACAAAGATGCTCAGCGACACAGAAACCTCTTTGATCGTATACGTCAGGAGGAGAGACTACAGTAGGAAAACTCATTCAATAGATGGCTTAACATAATGATAAAGAAGACAATTTACACAGCTGCAGCCCTTATAGTGGCGCTACTTGGCCTCGCTAGTTGTAATGGCACTAGCAATAACAATTCGGGTGCCGCTGCCATGGTATCCGGAGATAGTTCAGCTATAGCTCGCATGCCTATTGCATACATCGAGTTGGATAGCCTTATGGCTAACTATAAGTACTATACCGATGTACAAGAGGAGCTGATGCGTGAAATGGAGAATCGCCAAGCTACCTTCAATACTAAGGGCCGTAACTTAGAGAGCGAGATGAAGGAGTTCCAGCGCAAGGTAGAGTCCAATGCGTTCCTATCTCAGGAGCGTGCTCAGCGCGAGCAGGAGCGTATCCTCAAGCTTCAGCAGGAGCTACAGGAGCTCAATCAGAAGCTCCAAGTAGAGCTCATGCAACTAGAAGCAGAGCGCACCAAGGCAGTAACCGACACAATCGTAGCTCTCGTACGCCAGTACAATGCTGAGGTAGGTAAGTATCAGATGATTCTCACCAGCAATGCAGCAGGTATTGGTACAGTGGTTTGTGCCGATCAGTCGTACAACATCACCGAGGAGGTGACTAAGTACCTCAATGACCGCTACAATCCTACCAAGAAAGAGGAAGAGAAGAAGTAACCTTGCTCCACAAGGTATCACAAAATACGAGCCATGCCCTCACAAGATGGCGTGGCTCTTTTATTTACATAGGTAACAACATGGATAAGCATACAGATAGTAAACTTCGCGAGACACTCACCCTACTAGGTGCTGGTCAAGCCACCAACTACCCCACAGAGTACGACCCTTCAGTGCTCGAGACCTTCAACAACAGCCACGAAGGTAGAGACTACTGGGTACAATTCAACTGCCCCGAATTCACTAGTCTCTGCCCCATCACCAGTCAGCCCGACTTTGCGGAGATTATCATCTCCTATATCCCCGATATCAGGATGGTAGAGAGCAAGAGCCTAAAGCTCTACCTCTTTAGTTTCCGCAACCATGGGGCATTCCACGAGAGTTGTGTCAATCTCATCCTAGATGACCTTATTAAGCTCATGGACCCTAAGTATATAGAGGTGACAGGACTATTTACTGCCCGAGGCGGTATCTCAATCCACCCCTACACCAACTATGGTCGCCCAGGCACTAAGTACGAGCAACTAGCCGAGCAGCGCCTATTCAATCGCAAGGGCTAAGCTAATATAAGTCTAAGAGATTACTCCCCTACTGAGATACAATCAACACTCTGTAGGGGAGTAATCTCGTATATACAGAGACCATCAGAGGTTAGTACCACCCCAAGTGCTCCGGTCAAGCTTGCGGTAGTTGACCGCTTCGCCTATATGCTGAATAGTAATCTCTGGTGACCCATCCAAATCAGCTATAGTCCGTGCTACCTTTAGTATACGATCATAAGCACGAGCAGATAATTTGAAGTAATCCATTGCGGTCTTAAGCCTATCCATACTAGGCTTATCCAGATGCACATACTCCTGCATCAGAGCGGGTGTCATCTGAGCATTGGTGTAGATACCTGGCACGTGCTTAAAACGCTCTCGCTGTATCTCACGAGCCTGCATCACCCGCTCCCGTATCGCAGCACTAGGTTCGCTTGGAGCTTTATCCGCCAGTGCTTCAAATGGTACTGGCACTATCTCCACTTGGATATCAATACGGTCGAGTAGGGGACCCGAGATACGGCCTAGGTAGTTTTTCACCTGCATCTCCGTACATTCGCAAGCTCTGAAAGGATTATTATAGTGCCCACAAGGACATGGATTCATCGATGCTACAAGCATAAACGAAGCTGGAAAAGTGACGGTCTGCCTCGCCCTCGAGACCGTTATCTGTCGGTCTTCGAGTGGTTGCCTAAGCACCTCCAGTACATTACGAGCAAACTCCGGAAGCTCATCTAGAAAAAGTACACCATTGTGTGCCAAAGAGATCTCTCCAGGCTTAGGATAGCTCCCTCCACCTACAAGCGCCACATTAGAAGTGCTATGATGAGGAGCACGGAATGGGCGCTCACGCATCAGAGCTATATTCGTAGGCAAGGTGCCTGCCACTGAGTGTATCATAGTGGTCTCCTGAGCCTCATCCTTGGTAAAAGGGGGTAGGATGCTGGGCACACGCTTAGCCATCATAGACTTACCACTACCAGGGGGACCTATCATAATTATATTGTGATTGCCTGCTGCTGCTACCTCCAAAGCTCTCTTTACCGTCTCCTGCCCTTTAACTTCCGCAAAGTCGGCATACTGGAGCAAGTGTTGGTCGAAAAGATCTTGCTCCTCATAGCGAAACTCCTGTAGTGCACCTTCGCCCACTTTCAGGAAATCCACTACCTCCTGTAGCTTATCCGCTCCAAAGACACGTATACCCTCCACCACCGATGCCTCTCGAGCATTAGAATAGGGTACGATGATATTCTTGAAGCCTTCCTTTTTTGCCGTAATGGTCATCGGCAATATGCCATGAATAGGACGGATATGCCCATCTAGCGATAGCTCACCCATTATCATGGTGTCTTGGAGGCGCTCGAGTGGCAAACGCTCTGTAAGTGCTAAGATAGCTATTGCTAGCGGAAGGTCGTAGGCAGCACCCTCCTTTTTGAGATCGGCAGGTGCCATATTGATGATGTAGCGGTGCTCTTTGTATTCATAGCCACTCTCGGCTATAGCCGCCTGAATACGCTGATGGCTCTCCTTGACTGCCGCATCTGGAAGCCCTACCAGCATAAACTTGGCACCATTACTTATCTGTGCCTCTATGGTCACTTTTGTAGCGTCTATTCCGCTTACGGCAGCGCCATATACCTTGACTAATGCTCGATCTACACCTACATCAATCCACTCTACGTCCGACATTTTTATACTCCTTTATAAACTGTACCAAACTATCCGCTACCTCCCATGTACGCCATACTTGGCGAGTACTATCTACCAACATATATATAGGCACATGATGGATATGGTTATCCCTAATATACTCCACCGCATAGCCTGTACTATCCACGAGGAAGTGGGCATTAGCACCTTTCTTTATCCCCTTGGGTAGTTCATCATTAAGCAGTACGTTATAGTTCAGTAAGCTGAGACTATCTAGGCGAGAAAGGTATTTCTTCTGCTGCATATAGGCCACCGAATCCTCGGGAGTAAGCTCCATTACATTGATGACCATCAACGCTCGTTTGCCTATTAGCTCTTTGAATGGCTTAGTTTCCTCTTTCCCAGCTATACGAAAACCATAAGGCACAAGTTGTTCATCGGCAGCCCCTGTCGCTATATCAGAAAAGCCAAGAAGGTCTACCATATCGGTGTAGGTATTGGAGAGGCGGCTCTGAATCACCACTAACTCCTCCGTACACTCACCTCCTTTATCACGTTGGATAGCATCGGAGACCATGATAAAAGCAATACTATTGGATTGGTATTGATTGAGAAAGGAGAGCAATTGCTCCATACCTTGCTCCTTTGCTCTGTACCAGCTTAGGATAGAATCTACCTCCTGTACACCCTCAAGCACTACCTCATTATTACTGATCTTAGCTGATATATTACCGGTACGGCTAGGGAGCAAAGGCAACTGTAGGAGACCTTCGCTATCGTAAAGTAATAGCATATCCAGCGTATCTAGATCTAGCGCCTTATCCCAATCAATACGCCCTTTACCGCTCACACTAATGGTATCTATAGTGATATCGTGCGTACCATAGGTATATAGGTACCATGGGCTATCTTCTGTGTCGATATTCTTGATATCGATAGATAGGTGGTCGTGCGACTTTTTGCCACCACAGCTTACCAATACCATTATGAGGAGTAGTGTACTCCAAATTGTAGCCCTTCTCATTGTACCTGTCTATAAATAATATCCTCTATCAGTGCCTCTTCCCAAGGCTCTATACCATAATGCTCGAGAAGTGAGAGCTTCTCTCCAAGTTCAGCACCCAGACTCCCTTCCTCTTGCCATTTTCTCAACTGAGAGAGCCCCTCTACTCTGTGCCCTAGGGCAATAGACACTAGCCCCGCCCAGAGCAATAATTCGCCCTTCAGCTCCTTACCCTCTAGCCGTCTGCCAGCTTCCTCTACCTTACCTAGAGAGAGCAGCAGCTCTAGTAGGAGCAGCGTACTCTGTAAGTTCTTACCATCGGCAACATAGTCCGCCTTGTAGGCTGCCTTTAGGGCTTCCTCTGTCCTACCCAATTCGTAAAGAAGGGTAGCTCTCTGTAGCGGGAGTTGGTAACCTATCCCCTCACCAAGTTCTCCCTCACCAGTAGTAATCCACTCTACCGCCTCTACTTTCCTGCCAAGTCGAATCAATATCTGTGCTATCTTCCGTACAGTGACCTCACTTTTGCCCTCCAGCTCCACGGCACGCCGTAGCTGCTCTAGTGCTTGCTCATCGTCATTGCGCATCATGCTTGCCACTGCCATACCTCGCCACACCTCCGCAGTATTGGTTCGGTAATCATGCACAACCCGTTCATACGTATGACCAGCTTCGGCATATTGTCCGAACCTTACCATAATGGAGGCAAGCGACAACAGACCCTCCTCAGATAAAGTACACCTACTGGATAGGAATGCTCCACTGATCATCTCTGGCGAGTGGTCGAACGGATTGATAAGCGTATTGGCATGGCTAGATAGTTGGTAGAATCGGTAAGCACCAAAGACAAAATCCTTCACACCGTCCACAAAGGTGATTTCTGTAGGACTCCCACTAGGCATCTGTCCCTCCATCTGAGAGAGCATGGCACTACCTATCTGTTCCCAAGTAGGTACCAAAGCATAGGAGTAGAGGTCTGAACTAATCATCCTCTGCCCCTGAAGCATCATAGGAAGTAGTTTCTTGAAGGCAGCCACATTATCTTTAGAAAGCCCTGGGAAGTGTTCGTCGAAGGGCATGAACCAGTGGCTTATCTTGCTAAAGAAGGGAAAAGCCTTGAGCTCTGATATCATGTGGTAAGCCACATCTTGCTCTGTATCCTTTAGCATAGAGAACTTATCTGGTGCTTTAGCCATTAGTGACTCTACCTCCTCTAGCTTCTCACGGTCTATAGAACCATTCTGTAGCTCTTCTATCCTTTCGGTTAGTGAATGCCCCATTACCTGCTGGAGCTTATCGGAAATACTCCTTAGATCGGGCAGTATCTTCTCCCGGAAAATCTTATGATTATCTGTAGTCTTATAGGCGATCTGAATTACCTTCAGCGCCTCCATAAGCTGCTTTTCATCCGCTACCAATGCTATCTGCACTTGTTCTACAAACTGAGGGTGCAGACATAATAGTTCTTCCTTATGGCGCTTACCAAGTATCAGAAGGGCACTTAGGGCAGCACCCTGTACCATCACCGAAGCGTGCTGTTGCCACAAGGCAAAGAGCAACTCCATCTTCCGTACATCGAAGTACTGCATTGTACCCAGGAAGAGGGCGCCGACTATGGTTTGAGCTACCATCTGACTACTCTTTTCTACCAATAGAAGGGAGTGTAGTGCTTGCTCCTCTGCCTCGGAAAGGTCTATAGATGTCCATATAAGACCAAAGAGCTGGTCTAGCTTATCGAAATACTCCTGCGAAAATGGCTCCACTTCATTGCGTAGTACCCCTATGAAAGATACCAACGCCCCCTCGCCATGCCCATATGCTCTGAGGGTCTGAATAGTAGCGCTCCTACTATTCCAAGGTAGCTCCTGTCCTTCTATATAAGCTGTATTGGCGCGCAATAAACGCATTAACGAAGTGCCGATACCTCTCATTATCCTAGCACGCTCAGGATCCTCCGCCCCCTGCTCATAGTACTGCGAGAGGAAACCATAGGTAGATTCCAATGCACTCAGTTCGGCTTCATCCACCACTGGTAGTGCTCGCATATCGCGGAGCACTGCACCATAGAGCCCCCGTAGTGTCTGTTCTACATGCCACCTCAGACGAGATGGATAGTATTCTATACCATCTATTTCTCTCATTTCATTACATCTAACGGGTCAATAATCACCAATGCAGCTGCTAAGAATAGCAATAGTCCTAGTACGACAAAGATAAAGCGTGTCCACCCTAGTCCCAACTTATTGATCAAATAGCGGTAGGAATGGTTGTCGAAAAACCACTGGCTCCCACTCAGCCCCGCCCATATTGCCAAGCATCCGGGCAAGACAAACATAAGCCCTAGCGCGACATATACCAGTGTCATCTGCCCCATCACCTAGGATCGTATATAAAGGGCGTCGCCTCATCTAGTAGAGTAAGGCGACGCTGGTCTCCATCCACTTCTATTCGCAAGCGAGCGGTCTTTTCTGGAAGAAAGGGAATGAATAGTGCTGGCCACTCTACAAAGCAGTAGTCCCCACTATGTAGATAATCGGTAGCTCCTATGTTACGCAAGTCGTCATGCGTCTCGAGTCGATAAGCATCTATATGATAGACAGCGTCCCCTCTATCTGTATGGTATTCATTGACAATAGCGAAGGTAGGGCTACTTGTGACCTCTGTAACGCCTAGTGAGTGGCATAGCTCTTTGATGAGCGTAGTCTTTCCTGCCCCCATAGGTGCATCAAATAGCCACACGGAGGTATCCCCCAATTCATTGAGTAAGAACTTAGCAACTGTGCTTATTTCATCTAGCCCATATACTATTGCTTTATCTTCTCCCCACTTTATAGCACTCATATTTATCTTATATCTACTAACTTGTTGTGTAAACAAAATTACTCAAATTCACCTCAATAGCAAAATAAATACTCCTATACACACCAGCTAACAGAGATACCTATATTAGAAAAATTCCCTCTGGGGAGGAACTGGAGTTTCTCCCCAGAAAAACTAGAGTCTCTCCCTAGAGGGAATTTCTTTGCTCAGGCTATAATCAATCAACGCTCTACTAACAACGCTTATTTAATTCCTATAGAGAAAGGAACCATTGTGCATAGCAGATATTTCCAACTGCCTTATTATATATGAGATATAGCTACTTCAAAAATCATTGCTCCAGACAATCATTTGGCACTCCTTACAATTATGGGTGAGCTTAAAGCGTTCTTTACCTCTTACTAAATACATAGGAAGTGGAAAAGGAGGCTTCACCTTATCTCTCGTACAATAGCCCATCTGATGGAGCAGACAGTGTCGCGTAAACATTACTGGTACTTCTCCTTCTGGTTTTTCTACCTCCAAGGCGGGTGCTATTGTACCTGTGACACCGAGTAGGCGATAGAATTGCTCTGCACTCCTATTGGCCACATTATAAGTAAAGTCTAATTGACTGGGTAGCTCATAGGTATCGGCGTCGTAGGTATGAGAGAGGAATGCCTTACGTTTGCTAGCCAATAAGAGACCTATCTCCTCTCTTTGGTGCAACATCCTTGCTTCACTATCTTGTTGTAATAGCTCCATAAGCTCTCGACGCATCTCAGTGGCAATGGAGGGCGGTAGGTAGAGACCATTGAGCTCGAGAGTACCTTTTCGCAAGCTATAAACGGTATCACCTAGCTTCGAGATAGCTGCCAAGATACGCTCAGAGTTATCTTTTTGTGCTGGCTCTAATGCTATAGCTCTAGTCACCTCAATAGAACCGCTTTTCATAGTTACCGATGTTGGTGTAGCTATACAAGCGATATCTATCTCTATTTTACGGATGGAAGCGTCTGGTCGCTGGAGTATCTGGGTAAACTTATGGTTGAGGTTACGATAGATAGTAGCAGCATTACCCATCTCCAGTAGCTTAGATAGCTTGATACGGTAGTGATTGGGGCTACTCTTTATAGGCACCACCTGATTGACTAGTGCACCTTCTGTAGCACTTTTGTCGGTAGGCACAAAGAGCAGACCATCGCCATTGGAGAGTTCTTCGGTCAGCTCTGCCTCTATCTCCTTACCCATATTACGTAATAGATGCCCTACCTGCTCTCCCACACTTTTATTGGTAAAGGGAGTGATTTCATCCACTGGTATAGGACGGTGCATAGGAGTATTGTAGTTGGTAGATAGGCGAGAGAAAGTGGCTGAGGGCTGAGGAGTGAAATTCCTTTGTACCACGCCACACGAAGCTCTTTGGTATTCATCAGGTCTACGGGCTATTATCTCTTCCACTATCTTACGATAATGAGCAGTTACATTGCGCACATATTCTATCCCCTTGAGTCGTCCTTCTATCTTTAGAGAGGATACTCCACAATCTAGCATCTCCTCTATGATATCGGTTCGGTTGAGGTCTCGGAGCGAGAGGAGGTGTTGTCCTTCTCGGAGCTTATTGCCTTCTGCATCCTCCAGATCATAGCTCATACGACAGTACTGAGCGCAACTACCTTTATTGGCACTACGCCCTTGGCATGCCTCACTAATAAAGCACCGTCCGCTATAAGAGACACAAAGGGCACCATGAATAAAACTCTCTATTCGGATAGAAGTATCTCCTTTGACCCTCTTGATATCTTCTGTACTGAATTCCCTAGGAAGCACCACTTGTTCAAAACCTAAGTGCTCTAATAAGCGCAGCTTAGCAGGCGTATTATTATGGCATTGTGTACTAGCATGTAGTGGTATAGGCGGAAGATTCTTCGTCAGTAATCCCATATCCTGAATAATAAGAGCATCGGTACCTACTTGGTAGAGCTGATGAGCAAGCAACACTGCCTGGCGTAGCTCCTCATCGGTCAGAATAGTATTGAGTGCCACATACACTTTTGCCCCATACTGATGTGCTTCGGTACATAGAGTGGCAATATCATCTATAGATACTGCGGCTGCACTTCGGGCTCCAAACATAGGTGCACCAATATATACTGCATCTGCTCCTGCCGATAAGGCTACTCTACCTACCTCTAAAGAGGCAGCTGGCGCCAATAATTCTATCTTCCTTATTTCCATACTCATTATATAATAGGACAAAGATACTATTTACTGACAATTGGGTGTTGGTATGGTGTGGATAACTTGTTGAAAAGTTTTGGAGCTAATATTTGCTAATATCAATTAAAAAGTAAGTAGTAAAAGAATTGACACTACCAAATAAAACGGGGTAGAAGTTACAAAGAAGTTACGCACAGGTTACCAACAGAGCTTCTAATATCACTTAGCCCCTCTTCTGTTACTAACAGCACTATTAGAGGTAACTCACAATCCTAGACTTTATCAGTTGGTAGTGTGTGGAGAGCTTGTTAGTAGCAGTGGATAGCGTATGAATTGCATAGATAAGACCTACGTAACACAATGGCGGTAGATACTCTACTCACAATATCCACAAGCTTTATCATAGTATTTTATCTATCATATCCTTAAGTACATCTATATAGTCTCTCTACTCTATCGGTATACTATCTATAAAATAATATGATAAAGGGTGTGAAGCATGTGAATTTGGGTATATTTGTGCTGGGAGGATAGAACTATTGAATATGAAGAATTGGATATTAGTAGGGGTGATATTAGTGGGTTTCCTTTTAGGTTGCCACCCCCAGGAGAGTAATGGAAGCGCAACTGATGAGGAATTGAAGGTAGACTCCACAGAGGTGGAAGTAGTGGAGACACCAGATACTATTAGTGCTAGAGAGATTGTATTATCGGAGGATCTTCTTTTCGAAGAGTATCACCTGGATACTATTTATGCTTATAAAGATACTACCAGGAGCATCAAGGTGGGGCTAATAAAGGAGAAGCTGGCTTTTATAGAGAATCTTGAAGATGAGATAGGTCAGTGGGCGGTGGTAGAAAACTACCGTAACGCCAACGGAGAAGCACCTACCGTTGCCAACTATGTGCGTAATGAGTACAAGAGGGTATCGGATACGCTGGGCGTGGAGCGCTACCAGTCGGCTCCTCTCTATATGCTTAATGATACGACTCAACCGGTGTTGTATGCAAGAGATGGATGGCTGACTCACTTATTAGATTCGGTAGGAAGCTATTATAAGATTACGCCTATCCGTAATGATATAGGGGAGTTCTTTATCCCAAAAAGATATGTGCGTCCACTAGGAACAGGCAAGACTTTCCACAAAGTAGTATTTGTAGATAGGGGCGATCAGAATATTGTTACTACTGAGAGGGTAGAGAGGGGTAAGTGGATAATAAGAAGCACCAATCCTGCTACTACTGGTAGGAAGAAGCCCCCTTATGCTATGGAGACGCCTCTCGGTATCTTCTTGCTACAGCAAAAGAAGGCTAAGATGTTTTATACCCATGATGGTAGTTCACAGATAGCAGGCTACGCTCCTTGGGCAAGTAGATTTACCAATGGCGCTTATATCCATGGCGTACCAGTAAATAGTCCTAATGGTAAGATTATAGAGTACAGTGCTTCATTGGGAACTACACCACGTTCTCACATGTGTGTGCGCAATGCTTCGAGCCATGCTAAGTTTGTCTTCGATTGGGCACCTACCGATGAGTCTCTCGTGGTAGTGATAGAGTAAGATAGTTGGTCATCAAATAGAAAACGAGCTAGGTAACTGTTGTCACCTAGCTCGCTTTTATTTAGTGTGAAGAAAGGGTGGCTTATGCTGCTACCTCGTTCTCTACTGTAATGCCCTTCCATACGATGGCTGCAATAGCTGCACCAAGGAATGGGGCTACGATAAATACCCAAAGCTGCTGAAGTGCTAAGCCGCCCTCGAATAGAGCAGGACCAAAACTACGTGCTGGGTTCACAGATGTACCTGTAATAGGAATACATACAATGTGAATAAGCACAAGAGCAAGACCTATAGCCAAGCCAGCAAAGTTATTGAGACCGTTCTTGGCGGTTACGCCTAGTACTACTAGTACAAAGATAAAGGTGAATACTGTCTCGGCAACAAATGCTACGGCTGTCTTTCCCTCGGCAAACCCATTAGCACCTGTTAGGGTGGTAGTAGAGCCTGAGTCCTTAGCCAAGAACCATAGGATACCTGACCCTATCACAGCACCTATTACTTGGAAAAGCATATACATGGCAGCATCCTTACCATTCATACGCCCACTCATGAATACACCTAGGGTGATAGCAGGATTGATATGGCAGCCTGAAATACTACCTATACCGTAAGCCATGGCTACTACAGAGAGACCAAATGCAAATGCCACACCTAGTGTGCCTACCGATGCAAAGCCCTGAGGAGCACCGGCAAATACAGCTGATCCACAACCAAGAAGTACCAGCACCATTGTGCCAATCATTTCAGCTAAATACTTTTTCATACTTTGTAAATCTCTAGTCATTGAAAAAAAATAACCTTTCACACATTACTATCTGTGGTGAAAGGTATCAATAATAAATGAGATAACCTACGATAATGGTTGAAACGATACTATTTACGTCTTAGTTCTACTTCTTTAGCTATTGCCGCTACTATATTCTGCATAGATAACTGATGGAGGCAAGCATAGTCGCCTCTATGGCAAGGTTTATTGCCTAGTATAGAGCAAGGACGGCACTCTATATCTACACCAATACAATTGACTAATGGAGTACGGAATGGAATATATCCAGCAGCAGGGTGTGTAGCGCCCCAAATAGATACTACAGGGGTGCCTACCATAGCTGCAATGTGCTGATTGGCACTATCCATACTGACCATACAATCGAGCTGAGCTATTTCCTTTACCTCCTCGGCTAACCCCTGAGCGGAGGTAAGGCGCACAGTATTGGCTCTTAGTTGTACCAACTCTCTATTCTTCCTTGCCTCAGATCCGGCAGCTCCGTATAGGATAAGATCACAATTGGGAAAACGCTCTACCAGTAGGTCAATTAGCTCAAGCAATTGCTCTTTTAGTATCATCTTGCCCTCATACTGTGCATACGGAGCGATACCAATAGTTACTTTTCGTGGGCAACTTGTGCGACCTACTACTAGCCTTCCCTTACTCAGCATGCTGATACCAGCCCTCTTGAGTGTAAGGAAGTAAAGATCTGTGATACGTGGTAAATATAAATTGGGAGGTACTACACCCTCTTTTCGAGTGGATAATAACTTATTCCTATCTGCCTTGGGGATATCAATGGTGACCAATTTATGTCCTTTTGTCTTCAGGGATAAGCCTATGCTCCTTGTGATAAAGTTATTATTTAGGTCTACTACTACAGCATCGGGGTAAAGACGATGCAGTTTCCTAGCAAACTTTATTAGACCGAGAGGTTTGGCATCCTGGTCTTGCTGAAAAGGCAGTGTAGTGAGATTAAGAGGCAGGTCGATTACTAATCGAGACATGAAGTACTGAGTGACGAGTACAAACTGATCACTTGGATGGTCATCTGCTGCCGCATATAGAGGGGGAAGAGTCATAGCTACATCCCCTAGAGCAGACAGACGAAGAATGATATAGGTATTAGCGCCCACGCGTTACGATTGCTTCCTCCTATTGTATAGTACAGGATTTAGATTAGGGTCATTGTACATCTTCATCTGCTTATACACCTTCATCTGCTTACGTCCTGCCTCAATATCCTGAAGTAGGGTATCGATAGCAGTTATCAGATCGGTATTTTGCTGAATCAATACAGATAGCTTAGCATTGGCACTCATGCGCTGATGTTCATCAGTGCCCGGACGTTCAGCCTCTCCCCTCATGTGGTAGATTTTGAGCTGAAGGATACTCAGTCGGTCGATAGCCCAAGCAGGACTTTCGGTATTTATTGTAGCATCGGGAAGTACCTTCACACCATAAAACCTATCTAGTAGATAGCTATCAATAAGCTCTACTAGGTCAGTTCGCTCCTGATTGTTACGGTCTATTTTTCGCTTAGTAGCGAGTGCTTCAGCTGGATCTATATCAGGATCTCTCATTATATCCTCCATGTGCCATTGCACAGTATCTATCCAGCACTTTAGGTATAGGTAATATTCTATCGACTTGAAGGCATAAGGATTGTTTATCTCTGCATTGACATTGTCACGTACATGATAGTCCTCAATAGCTTGGTCAAAGATTGCTATTGCTTGCCTACTAAAGTCCTTTATGGTTTCCATGTCTACTTTTCCAAAGTGTTAGTAACAAATAACAGTGTAAAGATAAGCATAAATAGAGCATTCTCTATCCAAAAGATACTATTGTTGCAATATAACAATATTATATTAGGTCACATAGAGAAGTAACTTCAATAAAATGTTACCATCATCCTTTAATAAGTCAGCTGTACATCAGCATAAATTTAACTCATTATACTTACCTTGTCACTACTCAATATAATATATAATACGTCATACTTTATAGTACTCCCCATTTTTCGACAACGGGCTAGTGTTTTTTTCTTTCACTGTAACAAAAGTACTCATTTTCTTTCTCTTTACATAGTTATTAGTTATTGTTATGCAGCTACTACTATTCCATATTCCATGGCAGGGAGTAGCTTGGTGATACTCTGGTGGGGGCGCTCATAGTTATAGAACTTTATC